>JAQBQJ010000017.1 GCA_028287065.1 Labilithrix sp.
GCGATGTCCTCGGCGAGCTCCTTCGCGGTTCGGTAGCGATCGTCGGGGCGCGACGCCATCGCCTTTCCGACGATCGTCGCGAGCTCGGAGGGGATGCGAGCGTCGCGCTCGGTGAGCGGCACCGGCGTGCCCGCGGCGATGCGCGCCACGGCGTCGCGGAACGAGTCGGTGTCGTACGGCGCTCGTCCCGTGAGCACGTGATAGAGGATGCCGCCGAGCGCGAACACGTCCGCGCGCTCGTCGACGGGCGCGCCGCGCATCTGCTCCGGAGGCATGTACGCGGGCGTTCCGAGCATCGCGCCGGCCTGCGTGCGGACGAGCGGGAGCGCCTCCTCGTCGGCCGCGGCCGTGACATCCCGACTGGATCCGGCGGCGGCCGCGCGCAGGTCCTTTGCGAGGCCCCAGTCGATCACCACGGTCTCGCCGAACGGTCCGACGATGACGTTCGCAGGCTTGAGATCGCGATGGATGATGCCGCGATCGTGGGCATACGCGACCGCATCCGCGACCGCCGCGGCGTGGGGGAGGAGCGCGAGTCGTTCGACGAGCGTCTTCGCGGTCGCGATGACCTCGTCGAGCGGGCGTCCCTCGACGAGCTTCATCGAATAGAACGGCGAGCCGTCGTCGCGCGCGCCGATCTCGTAGATCGAGATGATCGACGGATGCTGGAGACGCGCGGTGAGCATCACCTCGCGTACGAAGCGCGCGGCGGCCTCGGGCGTCGGGTCCTTCAGCTCCTTGAGCGCGACGAGGCGATCGAGCGAACGATCGCGCGCACGCAGAACGCGACCGAGCCCGCCTTCGCCTTGCTCGCCGAGGATGTCGTAGCGACCGATGCCCGGGCGGATGGTGGGGACGCTGGCGCGCGGCGGGTCCGATGCCGGCGAGTCCGACGGCGGCGTGGCGAACGGCGGCGACACCGACGCGGCATGAGGCGACGCGGCCTCACGATGTCCGTCCGATACGCGCGTGTCGTCCCCCATGACGCGGCGGACGCTAGCCGAGCGCCGTCACCGCAGCCACCCGATCTCGCGCGCCGTCGCCGGCCCGACGGCGATCTGGTCGAAGCCCTCGGGCACCTTCTCCTCGGTCGCGGAGACCGGGCGGTTGCGCGACATGATCTCCGCATACCGCTGCGGATACACCGGCATGCGATCGGGCTCCGCGAGGCCGAGCGGGACGAGCGAGCGGCCGGACGCGTCGTATTTGTCGGTGGCGCCGAGCGTGTGCATCAACTCGTGCGCGACGACCACGAGTGGCAGGTGCGCGCCCTCGGCGTCGCTGTCGATCTCGACCTCGACGATGCCGATGCGGCCTCCTTGTTCGCTCCGACCCTCGGCGATCGTCCGCTCGGCGCGGCGCGGGCGCCGGAGCGCCACGTAGATGCGCACGTCGTAGAGATCGGCATCGACCCCCGCGCGCGCATCGATGTCCTTCACGTAGGCCGATTGCGCGAAGCTGTACTTCGCGAGGTCCACGGGACCGTCTCCCTCGGGGGCCGGCGGAGGGGCAGCGCCGTCGACGGGCGGGACGATCCGGAACCGGAACGGATGCGGCGCGCCGGGATGGTGGCGCGACATCTCCGCGGTGAGTCGGTCCTCGAGCGCGGGGACGCCGGTCTGGAGCGCGGCCACTGCAGCGTCGTCGACGCGCTCGAGGCGGACGAGCACGACGGCGACGTCGAGGGTGTGATCCCACGCGTTGCGCGCGTTACGGCGCCTCACGTCGCGCCATGCCCAGAGCAGCACGCACGCGAGGATGGTCAGCAGCACCGCCACACGGATGTGGAAGAAGCGGCGCGAGGCAGGCTTCGCCGCCGTCGCCTTCGGATCGTCGGGAGCGCTCACGGCACGTCGAACGTAGCCGACCTTCGGGTGATGGACCCCCGAGGAGCGAAACGCTTGGCTCGAAGGGCAAGGACGAGCAAAGAGCGCACCGGGTCCAAGACTCTTCGCTCGTCTCCATCAAAGCGGGCATGAGATGGCTCCCTGCAGCAGCGGTCCTCGCGTGCGCCATGGTCTCGACCCTCACGGCATCGGCACAGACCCGAACGGCCGCGTGCATCGACGAGAAGGCGAAGCAGTCCTTCGCGTGCGCAGGCGCGGGGCCGAAGGAGCTCGATGCGTCGCAGCGGCGCACCGGCGTGGATCTCCATGCCGTGCAGCCGCCGGCGCGCGCGTCGGCTCATGCCAAGCCGCCCGCTCCGAGCGCCTCCGAGAGCGGACCGCGCGACGATCGCAAGATCCGGCTCGAGGCGCGGCAGCGTGCGCTGCTCGCCGTGGAGGTGCAGCGCATCGAGAGCCTCTTCGCGGGCACGCGCAAGAACGCGGCGGACCGCCATCAGATCGCGCGGCGGCTGGCCGACGGATACGTGGAGCTCGAGTCCGCGGCGTTCCGCGACAAGACCGAGGCGGAGATCCGGCGCGACGCTCTCAAGCCGAAGAACGCGGCAGCCGCGGGCGGGGAGCAGACGCAGGCGAACGAAGCGGATCGCGTGATGAAGGGAGCCCGCAAGCGCGCGATCGAGCTCTACACGCTCGTGGCCGCGGATTACCCGACGCATCCGCTGCTCGACGAGGTCCTCTATTACCTCGCCTACGAGTACGAGCAGGCCGGCGACCTGAAGAACGCGCGCGCCGTGTATTACGAATTGATCCAGAAGGCGCCGACATCGAAATACGTGCCGAACGCATACCTGGCATTCGGGGAATTGTTCTTCAACGAGGCCCAGGGCGATCCCTCGAAATGGGACCTCGCGGCGCAGGCCTATACCGAGGTCGTGAAGTATCCGCCGCCGGCCAACAAGGCATTCGGCTACGCCTGGTACAAGATGGCGTACGTCTTCTGGAACAAGGGTGAGCTCGACAAGTCGCTCAATGCCTTCAAGAAGACGATCGACTTCGGCGTCGGGAATCCCACGCTCCCCGGCGCGGCGAAGCTCGCCGACAGCGCGCGCCGCGACGTGATCCCCGTGTATGCGCTGAAGGGCGATCCCGAGAAGGCCTACGCGTTCATGCACGGCATGTCGGGCGACCCGGCGGGGTCGAACGACAAGACGTTTCGAATGCTCGACGATCTCGGGAACAACTACATCGATACCGGGCATTATCCCGAAGGGATCGTCGTGTATCGAGATTTGATATCGCGCGACAAGGGCGGCCGCGTGTGCGGTTATCAAGCCCACATCACGGACGCCGTGATGGCGATGAAGTCCGCGGACAAGCTCGCGATCAAGGCCGAGCTCGAGAAGCAGCTGGAGGTCGCCGCCGCATTCAAGACGTCGAGCTACGACAAGGAGCAGAAGCAGGTCTGCGCGAACCGGACCGCGGCGCTCGTGACCGAGACGGCCATGGCGTGGCACCTCGAGGCCGTCGGCTCGCAGAACCAGCGCGGGACCGGCGACGTGCGCACGATGGCGCTCGCCGCCGCTCTCTACAAGCGCGTGGTCGATTCGTGGACGGCCGCGGAGCTCGCGTCGTTCCAGTTCCCGCGCCTCGTGAAGGAGGACTGGCCGACGCTCTTCAAGGTGAAGTACGCGATGGCCGATCTCCTCTACTTCCAGAAGGACTGGGCGCGGTGTGGCCCGGCCTTCGACAGCGTCGTGGCCGAGGATCCGACGGGACCCGAGGCCGCCAGGGCGGCGTATGCCGCCGGGCTCTGCTTCCAGAACGTCTACGAGGCGGCGCACGAGAACAACGCCGGCCTGCGGGGCGCCGGCAACCTGCCCGGGCGCGGTCATCGCAACGCCACGGCCGACGATGCGACGCGCCTTCGCCCGAAGGACATGAAGGGCGATCAGGCGGCGATGGTGAAGGCCTTCGATCGCTACGTGTGCACGATCAAGCCTGCGGCGAACGACGCGGCCGGTCAGGACCAGCTCGTGGAGGTGAAGTACGCGCGTGCGCGGACGTACTTCGAGGCGCAGCATTGGGACGAGGCCGCGCTCGCGTTCCGTGAGATCGCGCTGAGCCACGCCGATCGGGACGTGGGTGTGTACGCCGCGCAGCTCTATCTCGAGAGCGCGAACGTGCTGAAGCAGCACTTCGGCAAGACGAGCTGCGAGGACGACATGGCGGCGGACGTCCCGAAGCTCATCGAGCTGTACTGCGGGCCCGACAAGACGAAGAACGCCGAGCAGTGCACGAGCCTCAGGTACGTGCAGGTCGATCTCCTGCGCCTGAAGGCCGAGCGCCTCGTCGCGAAGGCCGATCGCGAAGGCGGCAAGGAGGCCGTGGACGACTACGATCGCGGCGGTCAGGCGTACTTCGAGCTGTTCCGGCGGTATTGCCAGGATCCCGTTGCTGCAGGAAAGGCGCCCGAGGCCGAGCGCTGCGACGAGATCGCCTACAACGCCGCGAAGGCGTTCCAGGCGGCGCGGCTCCTCGCGAAGTCGATCAACGTGCGGCGCGCGCTGCTCGCCTTCGACGACCGGCTTCATCTGAATTCGCCGCTCGCGAAGAAGGCCACGTACGAGATCGGCGGTAATTACCAGGCCATTGCCGTCTACGACTCGGCGGCGGAATGGTACGAGCGCTATGCGCGTGGAAATCCGCGCGCCGAGCACGCGGACCAGGCGCTCGCGGACTCCGTGCTCCTGCGGCTCGGCCTCGGTCAGGAGCAGGAAGCGATCAAGGACGCGCAGGACTTCGGCAAGGCGTACGGCGCCGCGAAGCCGGCGCAGAGCGCGGCCATCGCGTTCGCGATCGGCGCTCACTACGCGGAGAAGGAAGAATGGGACAGGGCGCGGGGCGCGCTCACGACGTCGATGAGCCTCATCGATCGCGCGGCGCCCGACGTGCAGCTCCAGGCGCATGCCACGCTCGGACGTGCGTTCGCGCGTCTGAACAACGCCGCCTCCGCACGCGGCGAGTACGCGAAGGTGAGGCGTCTGTGGAGCGATCCTGCCGCCGCGGAGGCGAAGATCCGCGGCGCCTATCCGGCGGAGGACGACGCGCAGCGCGATCGTCGCCTCGGCAAGGCGCTCAGCGCGGTCGGCGAGGCGATGTTCTTCGCCGCCGAGGAGCGCCGGATCGCCGAGGTCGAGTCGTTGAAGTTCCCGGAGTACCGCGGGCCCGGCGACAAGGCGTCCGTGAAGGCGCACGTCGATACGAAGGTGAAGGATTGGTACCTGAAGAAGATGGCCGCGATCGAGAAGGTCGAGCGGCAGTACCTCGAGGTGCTCGAGCTGAAGCCCACGCCGCCGCCGAAGTGGGTCATCGCCGCGGGCTCGCGCTCCGGGCTGATGTGGGGGGACTTCGTCGACGACTTCCGGCGCTCGCCGATCCCGAAGGCGTGGCGCGGGACGGAGCTCGAGCAGGTCTATACGGGCGAGATCGATCGCGTGTCCGAGCCCTACAAGACGAACCACGCGCGGCCGGCGCTGAAGAAGTGCCTCGACCTGTCGACGAAGTATCAATACTTCGACGCGTTCTCGCGGAGCTGCGAGGTGTGGCTCGCGAAGAACTACAAGGCCGAGTACCACGTCACCGACGAGCTGCGAGGCGCGCCGACGATGGCGAACAGCGGGCTCGAGGAGAAGGCGCCTCCGGTGCTCATGGGCGGCGCGTTCTGGCATCCGGTCGCAGCGGGACCGGAGAAGGCAAAGCGATGAAGGGTCGCGCCCTCACGTGGGCTGTCCTCACGTGAGGCTCGCCGCCATCGGTTCGTGACGCGCATCGCGCGGGAATCCGGCTCGATGCATCGCGGCATCGCGCTTGCGAGACGGCAGCTCATGGCTGCTGCGGTTGCTCGTCCCGACGATCGTCCCACCGAGCCCTATCCGGTCCCGTCCGTCCCGGTGCGGCGCGTGCCGCCTCCGTTGCCGCCGGCATCGCAGCGCCCGCGCACCGTCGTGCCGCGCGCGCTCGGGAAGGCGAAGCTCGTGATCGAGCTGCCGCTCGACGCGCTCGACGATCAGGAGCTCGCCGAGATCACGGCGTGGCTGCGCGGGCGTGCGTCGCCCGTCGTCGTCCGTCCGACTCCGCTGTCGCTGGCGGCGCATCAGGCCGGCGAGCGCATCGTGACGTTCGCGCGTGCGCTGCGTGAGCGGGTGCTCGATCTCGTGCAGAGCGCGCTCGTGTGGACGCTCTCGCGCGTACGCCGTGCGGAAGGGCGTCGTTTGCGCGAATCGCTGACGACGCACCTCGAGCTGGAAGATCTCGAGCCGTAAAGGGGCTCAGCGCTCCGCCGGGTCCTGCTTGTAGAACGCCGCCAGCTCCGCATACAGCTCGGGATGGCGCTTCCGGAGTTGCTTCGGCTTCTCGAAGAACATCTCCGTGATCACCGCGAAGAACTCGGGCGGGCTCGTCGCCCCGTACGCGTCGATGTCACTCCCGCGGCCGGCGTGCACTCGCGTCGAGAGCTCCTCGAACTCCTCGCCGAGCACGCGTGCCCACGAAGCGAACCGCGCGCGTGACCCGAGATCGGGCGCGCCGTCCATGCTGCCGTCCTCGGCGTCGAGCTGATGGGCGAGCTCGTGGAGCACCACGTTGTCGCCGCCGAGATGACGCGCCGTCGACGACACGTGGTCCCACGCGAGGACCACGACGCCGCGCGTCCACGACTCGCCGAGGCGCGCGTCCTCGGACTCGATGACGACCGGCCCGGCGTGCTTGGTGCCGGCGGCCCGATACGCGTGCGGATACACGAGCACCGTCTCGAGCTCGGGATACACGTCCGTCTCGCGATGGAGGAGCAGCAAGCAGGCCTGCGCGGCGATCGTCACGCGGATCTCGTCGGTGAGCTCGAGCCCGCCGCATCCCTCCATGTTCTTCTCGGCGAGGAAGACCTGCACGAGCCCCTCGAGCTCGGTGCGGTCCTCCGCGGTGAGCTTCGCGACGTACGCGACGTCGCGATCGAGGATCTCGCGCCAGGCCTCCGGGAACGGATGCTTGCGTATCGCGTCGCGTCGCCGGCGCTTGAAGAGGTCGAATATGCTCACCGAGACTGCGTCCGCATCGCGCTCGATTCAGAGCGACAGCCGCGCCTCGATTGCGCTGGCCGACATGGCGCCGCTGAGCCGGTCCGCCTCGTTCCCGCCGCGGAATACGATCATCGTCGGGATGCTCTGGATCCCGTAGCGCGCGGCGACGTCCGGGAGGGCGTCGGTATCGACCTTCGCGACGATGACCTCGCCCGCGCGCTTGCCGGCGATCTTCTCGAGCTCGGGCCCGACCATCTTGCACGGGCCGCACCACGCCGCCCAGAAGTCGACGAGGACCGGGGCGGGCGCGTCACGCACGAGCTCGTCGAAGTCGGCCTTGCTCGCGACGGCGACCGACTGCGTGAGGGGAAGAAGCGGTTGCTTGCAGTTCGCGCACTTCGCCTTGTCACGCATGCGTGCGGCGGGAAGTCGGTTCTGCTTCGAGCAGTTCTTGCATTGCACGATCATGAGGAGGACCTCTGCGTGCAACGTGAGGCTGCGCGCGGCAGCGTCAAGGAGAGGGCGCCTCGGCCTCGAGCCACGACAGAGCTTGCACGGCGACGGACGCGACCATGTGCTCGGGGCCGCCGAGGAAGCTCTCGTCCTTCGTCTTGGCGTACGCGGCGAGTGCGGCATCGAGCTCGGCGTCAGGCCTGAGCTTCGCGGCGTCCACTGTGGCCTTCGCGCCGGAGATCGAGCCGTCCCCGAGGACGCCATGCTCCGCGATCAGCATCGTCGCATCGCCGAGCATCGGTGCGTCGGGGGCGGACGGGATGCGGCCGAGCGCCCACAAGAGGGCGAGCCCCGCGATGACGCGTTTCTCGATGTCGTCGCACTCGGCTTCGGTCAGCTCGCCGATGGATCGCTCGAGGAGCGCGCGCTCGTCGGCGCGGAGGCTCTCCTCGATGCCGAGCTGTCCGAGGCGCGACAACCAGGCGCGGCGGACCGCATCGCGTTCCGCGACCGGGTCGTCCTCGTCGATCTCGAGACCGAGCCGCTGCAGCAAGAGCTCGATGCACAAACACCTCTTGGCGACCTCGGAGGGTGCTCTGCGTGACATGGGCTCGTCCGTAGCCCAGAAGGCGGCGCAGGACCAGGGTCCGAAAACGAACCGGGGTCCGAAAACGAACCGGGGTCCGAAAACGAACCGGGGTCAGGTAGGAATGGGGGGCCGTGAAGCGGGTGTTCTTCCTCTTGGTCGTCGTGGCGCTCGGCTGTGCGCGGCCGGTCGCCGTGGACGAGAAGGTGGCGGTGACGGCTTGGCTTTGTCGGCCTGATCTGGCGACCGATCCTTGTCGTTCGGCCGATCTCACCGCCACCGAGATCTTGCCCGACGGCGGGCGCCGCGTGGTCGCGCATCACGCAGCGGAGACGCCGCGCGTCGATTGCTTCTACGTCTACCCCACCGCCGATCTCGAGCTCGTGCCCGGCAATCACCATGACCTCGCCGACGATGCGCGCCCTCGCGCCACGACGATCGCGCAGGCGGCGCGCTTCACCGAGGCCTGCGCGCTCTGGGTGCCGCTCTACCGGCAGGTCACGCTCGGGACGTACCTCCAGCCGAAGGACGTGCTCGAGCGCGGGCTCGCCTTCGCCTTCGCCGACGTGGAGCGCGCATTCGCCGAGTACCTGGCGCATGCCGATCCGTCGCGAAAGATCGTCCTCGTCGGGCACTCGCAAGGCGCCGAGATGGTCGTTCGCCTCTTGCGACGCTTCTTCGACGACGACGCCGCGCTGCGCGCGCGGCTGCTGCTCGCCATGCCGATCGGCGGCGAGGTCGACACCGCTGCCGGCTCGACGCGCGGCGGAACGCTGAAGAACGTCCCGGTGTGCACGCGTCCGAACGAGACCGGATGCATCGTTGCATACCGCACACATGCCGCCGGCGAGCGCGTCGTCTCGGGAACGTGGGCACCGCCCCCCGGCCGCGAGACCGTCTGCGTCGATCCCGCCGAGCTCGATCGCGCCGCTCCGCGCCTGTCGCGCACCTACTTCGCCGTGTGGCCCGAGCTACGTCGCTTCATGCACGGCGTCGACGACGTGACCACGCCGTTCGTCGTCATGCGCGACTACTACGGCGCTCGTTGCGTGCGCGGTCCGGATCGCTATGCATGGCTCGAGGCAAGCACCCCGACCGCGACGCCCAGAGACCAGCGCACGAGCCCGGTCGATCTCCGCAGTCGGCGCTTTCGCCTCGGAGACCTGGGCCTGCACGTCCTCGACCTGCAGCTCACGCAGGGCGATCTCGTCGACCTGGTCGCGCGCCGCGCCGCGCTTCAGGACAAAGACGCGCGGCAGTAGCTCGCGACGAGGGAGGGGCCGTCCTCCTCGACCATCGTGAAACGAACGCCGAAGCTCGCGAGGCCGCGCTTCGTCGGCGCACACCACTGCACCGTCCCGCGCGCCGACACGATGTCGCCGTTCAAGAAGAACACGAGCGAGACCTCGTCGCCGACGCGCGCGCGCTCTGCCGCCACGACGCGCATGCCGCCCGGCGACACGTCCGCGCCGAGCGCATCGACGAGCTTCCCCGCGACGGTGATGGTCACGCTGACGCCGAGCCGCGCACGCGGCGCTCGGCGCCGGTCCTTTTCGTGCTGCACCAACGAGGTCGTCGGATATGCGCCGGAAGCAAAGGGAGTCATGATGAGGCCATCACGGAGCAAGACGTGGACCGCGGTGTCGTTCCGCGAGCTTCCGCGCGATTTCGCCGAGCGCGGGCCCGCGCGGCTCGCACTTTTTTTCCACCTACCGTGTCGGCGAGCCGAAAAAGTTGCGATGGAGGTTGTTGCACGACGCTTCGGCGCGTGATTCGGTTCGGCGGGTGACTCGCCATTTTGCCGCAGTTGCCTTCGTCGCGTCGATCGCCGCCACGACCTCCTACGCGCGCGCGCAAGGTGCGAAGGACGACCTGACCACGCTCGAGAAGAACCTTGCGGACGAGCACGCGGCGCTCTCCACCTCCGACTGCGCGACGGCATGCAAAGCGCTCGCATCGATCCGTCGCGCTGCCGACGAGATCTGCGCGCTCGACTCCGGCGAGCGTTGCGCGGCCGGCCGCGCGAAGGCGGACGATGCAACACGCCGCGTCCGCGAAGCATGCCCCGAATGCGCGATCGCCACGGCGCCGCCGGCGCCCGCGCCTCCGAGGAACGAGCGCGCCGCGACGAAGGGCGGCGCCGCGGTCGAGCACGAAGCGGTGCAGGCGTCCGCGTCCGCTCCGCCCGCGGAGTCGAAGCGCGGTGGATGCGCCGGCTGCACGACGAGCGGCACGGCTCCGAGCGATCTCGCCTTCGGCGCGCTCGCGCTCGGCGCGCTCGCGTTCGTGATGCGACGAAGGAAGCGCGTCACGCCATCGTCGTGAGCTCCTCGAACGCGGTGTAGTAGCTGCGGCGGAACTGCTCGAGCGTCGCCGCGCCGGCAAGCGAACGATGGGTCACCGCGTTGCGCACCTGCGCGAGCACATGGAGCCGATGCGCGAGCTTCACGCCGCGATCGGCGTCGGTGCATACGATCCCGAGCACGTTCTTCGGCCCGCACGGGTGATCGACGGCGAAGAACAGCATCAGGCGCGACCACTCCGTCACCGACGCGGGTGACCCGAGCGACTTGAGCCTCCGCTCCTGGTACTCGCGCAACACGTTCACGACCGAACGCAGCGGCACGTCCACGGAGAGCGCGCCGACCTCGACGGGATCGGGCCATCGCTCGTCGAGCCAGCGCTGGTACGTGGGCCACGAGCTGCCGAGCACGCGATCCGTCAGCTCCCAGAGTACGCTCGGTTTCGCCTGCAGCGCCTGCATACGCGGACCGAGCCACGCATGCATGTAGCCCTCGAGGCACTTCATCCAGAGCACGATCGACGCCGAGAGATCGGCGTCGCCCCCCTGCTCGGTCGCGGCGTAGAGCATCTCGGCAGTGCGAAGGCTCTTCGCGAGCGGTGCGAAGCCGCGCGTCACCGAGAGCCGCGGCCACGTCGGGAAGAGCGCGGCGATCGCGGCATCGACCGACACGCCGCTCTTCCGCGCGGGGCGAATCGACTCGAGGCCCTCGACCTTGAGCGCGAGGAGCGGCTCGTAGACCGGATGATCCGGACCGACGCGATCGAGCGCACCGTCGAGCGCGCTGACGAACCCTTCGCGATCGTCGCGCGGCAGCTCTATCCGCAGCGCGACACGGAGCGCCGCCGCACGATCGACCGCGCGTGCGACGTAGTCGAGCACCTTCACCGTCGAGGTGGCGACGCAGAGCGAGAGCAGCGCCTCGGCAGCGCGCTCCTGCACCGCCGGATCCGCGTCGGCGAGCGCACGGCCGAGGGCGACGCCGGCGTCGTGACCCCCGAGCCTCCCGAGCGCGATGGCGGCCTGCTCTCGAACGCGCGGCGCCGGGTCGTCGACGAGCGCCACGAGCGCGCTCTCCGGAACCGCACCGCGTGACAGACCCGCGACGCGTGCCGCGGATGCGCGCAGCGCGGGATCATCCGACGCGAGTAGCTTGCGGAGCCGATCATGGACGCGTGCGAGCGACGGAGGCGCGGACGCCGGCTCCGCATCGGGTGCGTCGTCGTGGGCGAGCGAGTGCTCGATCGCGCGGCTCGCGGCTGCGAGCGCATGCGGGTCGTCCTCGCGGTTCCACAGGAACACGAGATCGGCGAAGCGCGCAGGCGAGCCGATCTCGCCGAGACCGACGAACGCCGCGACGCGCAGATCGGCACGATCCGGCTCGTTTCTGGCCAGATCGACGAGGTCCGGCACGAGCGTCGCGGCATCGAGGTTGCCCGCCACGTAGGCCGCGCGTCGCCTCACGGACGGATCGCCGTCGCCGAGAGCGCGCTTCACGAGCGCCTCGGCGCGGCTCCGCTCCGCGGCGTCGAGCGCGTCGGGACGCGCCGCGAGCTGCAGCGCCCACAAGAGCGCCGCGCGTGCCTCGGGCGCCTCGTCCTCTGCAAGCGGCGCGAGGTGCTCGAGCACGAAGGGCAGGGGAGCGAACGCGCCGAGCGTCTGCGCGGCAGCGACGCGGACCTCCGTGTGCAACGACGTTCGGACGATCGCGACGAGCTCGTCACGCTCCCACGGCTCGTTGGCCTCGACCGAGCCCACCGCACGGGCGCGGACGGAGACCTCCACGCTCTCGTCCGCGGCGATACGGAGCAAGAAGCGCGTCACGTCGGGCGCACGCACCTCGGCGAGCACCTGGATCACGCCGCGCGGATCGTCGCGCAACAGGAGCTCCGCATGCGCGATCACGTCGGCGACGGGCAACGTGCGAAGGCGGCGCGCGAGCGACCCACGCACGGCGCGGTCTTGCTCCGTCAGCGCGGTGAGGATCCGCTCGTCGACGTCCTTCGCGCGCTCTGCCGTGTATGCGCGCGTCGCGAGGCCCGCGGCGATCCGGAGCTCGGCGTCTTCGTCGCGTGCGAGCCGGCGCAGCGGTCGCAGCACGTCGGGATTCCCGATCTCGGCGAGGTAGCGCACCGCTGCCTCGAGCACCTCACGAGGCGGATCGCGCGAGAGCATCTCGAGCGCCGCGCTCTCGCCGGCACGCGAGCGGATCTCGGTCAGCGCCGCGAGGGCGGCCGCTGCTTGCACCGGCTCGTCCGTGACGAAGGCGACGAGCCTCGACGCGGCGCTCTCCGCGCCCATCCGTCCGAGCGCCGCGATCGCGGCGAGCCGGAGCGGCCCGCTCGTCTCGTTCGACAAGAAGCCCGACGTGAGCGCCTCTTCGAGCGCGGGGAACGCGAGCCCTCCCGCCGCGGAGATCGCCGCCGCCGCGACGGTCTCGTCGTCGTCGAACAACCTGCGATGCACGTACGGCATCAGCCACAGGTTGCGGAAGCCGCGACCCATCGCATGCAGGAGGCCGGTGCGTTCCGCCGGTGCATCGGCCTCGCGCGCGATGCCGAGCAGCGCAAACGCGGCGCGCTCTGCGACGTCCCACTTCGCATCGAAGGCGCGTCCCGACAGCGCGCCGAGCACGCGGCACGCATCGAGCCGCAAAGCGAGCGTCGGCGCGTCGTGCGCGAGCGCTTCGAGCGGCGCGAGCGCCTCGGCCGGAGCCATCGTGCCGTCCTCGAGCGCGCGCTGGATCGACCGGCTGTCGGTGTGCATGGCCGTCTCGAGCGTATCCCTCGGGGCTGTGGCCCGGTTGTGCCACGGCACACCGCACGATCGCGATGTCGGTGCCGGCCCTCGGAAATCGCCGGATCGCCGGGAAATCCAGGGTGGCGCGGCCATTGCGGAAGGAAATCCCCAGGAGATCCGAACCGACCATGCGCTCCGTCACCTTGCTTGCCCTGTCCTCCGTTGCCGTCGTCGCCCTCGCCGGTTCGATGACCGGCTGCAGCCGTCCGCTCTGCAGCTCGTCGTCCGACGCCGTCCCGGCAACCAATGCCGGAACCGGACCGTCGAAGGGCGGCGCCGCGCCGATCTCCGCGCAGCCGCAGCCCGGGAGCGCGACGCCGGCCGATGCCGGCCGGATCCTCAGCGAGGCCGACATCGTCCAGCTCGATCACGAACAGAACTACGTCTATGCGATGTCGAAGTCGGGAAGCCTCGCCATCGTCGACGCGTCGCAGCCGCGCACGTTGAAGCTCCTCGGCGGAACGCAGCTCGCAGGGCAGCCGTTCGAGATGTATCGCCGCGGCAACGTCATGGTCACGATGTCGAACTACGGCGTGAACGGCAGCGGCACCGTCGTCGGGCCGATCGCGCAGGGTCAGCTGCCGACCTCACCGGCCGATCACAGCGCGCTCATCTCCGCCGTCGACGTGAGCGACCCCGCGAATGCGCATACCGTGAAGACCCTCGCGGTCCCGGGTGAGATCGCGGACTCGCGCGTCGTCGGAAACATCCTGTACCTCGCGACGTTCGAGAACGGGCAGTGTTACAGCTGCGCGAGCACGCTGCGCACCGTCGTCACGACCTTCGACATCGCGGATCCGCTCGCGCCGAAGCAGATCGAACAGGTCGCGTTCAACGGCCCCGAGGGCTCCGTCCTCAACGGCGGCGGCTGGGCGACGCCGTGGAAGCGCAGCATCGTCGCGACCACCGAGCGCCTCTACATCGGAGGCCTCGCGGCCAACGCCGCGACGAGCACCGAAGAGGGCATCATCGAGACGCTCGACATCACCGATCCCAAAGGACACCTCGTGCGCGGCGCGAAGATCACGACTTCGGGTCCGATCATGAGCCGCTGGCAGATGGACGAGCGCGACGGTTACCTCCGCGTCATCAGCCAGCGCGGCGCGGGCCGCACGCAGAACGGCGAGAAGTTCCCCGACATCGATACGTTCCGCATCGAGAGCACGTCTTCGATCCTGCGCGTCGGTCACACGACGATGACGCTGCCCCGCCAGGAGGGCTTGAAGACGGTGCGCTTCGACGCCGGACGCGCGTACGCGATCACGTTCTTCCAGGGCGATCCGCTCTTCACGATCGACCTGTCGAACCCCGCAAATCCCGTGCAGAAGGGCCAGATCGAGATGCCGGGCTGGGTCTATCACCTCGAGCCCCGCGGCGATCGCCTCATCGGGCTCGGCCTCGATCGCAACGACCGCAACGGCAACCTGAACGTCTCGCTGTTCGACGTTGCCGATCTCGCGGCGCCGCGCCTGCTCGACCGCCAGTCGTTCGGGCCGACCTATGCGTTCTCGGACGCGCAGCTCACGCAGGGCGTGCTCGCCGAGGACCAGGACCGCATCCAGAAGGCGTTCCGTATCTTCGACGACGGCCTGATCGCGATCCCGTTCACCGGGAGCAACTATTACAACGGCGGCGCGTGCGCGATGGGCAGCGGTGTGCAGCTGATGGAGTGGACGAGGACCTCGGTCGTGAAGCAAGGGCTCCTGCCGGTCGCGGGAAATCCGCGTCGCGCCATCCGCCGCGACAGCGGTCAGTCGCAGGAGCTCATCGCCGTGTCCGACTCCAACGTGACGTCGTTCTCGATCGAGCAGCGCTCGGCCGCCGCGCAGACCGCCGACGTCGTCATCGGGGAGTGCCAGTCGCGCATCGTCACGAACGGCATGCCGGCCGCCAACGACGTCAGCCAATTCCAGGGCAACGACCCGCCCGGCGACGGCTATGGCTACGGCGGCGGCTCCTGCAATTGACCGCGCGTTGACCGCCCACATGAGGCTCCGATAGCCTCGCCGCGTGGTCCAGCGATGAACGAGCCGTATCTTGTCCACGAGGTCTGCTTCGTCGCGCCCGTTCCGCACGGCCACGACGCCCTCGTGGTGACGCTGCGGCGCTCCGAGGGGGAGACGTCCACGTGCTCGTTCGTGCTCGATCAGACGGACGGCATCCTCTACTGCGACGAGGATCTGTGGTCCCCGTTCGGCTCGGACCCGCTCGCGACGCGCGACCCGCTGGCCGTGCTCGCGAAGTGGAGCTGGGTCGTGGCGAAGTCGACGACGGGAACGGTGATCGGCTCGATCGTCTCGACGAAGGACGGCGGAGATCAGAACCACGCGCGGACGCGGATCTTCGTGACGCCCAAGGCGGCGGGACAGCCGTACCGGGGTTGAACGGGATGCGCGCGCGGGTCGTGGTCGTGATCGCTCTGCTGAGCGCGGCGTGCTCGAAGCCGCCTGCTGCCGACGGCAAGACGAGCACGAGCACGAGCACGAGCACGAGCGGCGACGAATGCGCCGGGATCTTCGAAGCGCCTGCGGGCGCGATCCCGCTGTGCGACGAGCACGTGGTCGCGAACACCGGCGAGATCCACTGGCGGAGCTATGCGACCGCCGAAGCCCGCTCCGCCGTGAATGCTCGTTATCGCGTGGCGAGCGCGAATTGCCCTTACGAGCTGACGTTCAAGCCGCCGGCGTTCGGCATCGCGAGCGGCGGCCGGCGCCTCGCGACGTACGAAGCGAGCGAGCCCGAATACCCGAAATGCGCGAAGACGCCCGGCGTGTCGCACAAGACGGTGATCGTGGTGTCCGATTTGCACGAACGCGATTGACCATGCGGACCGTCGCCGTCACGCACACGCCATCGCCGCGCATGAACGATGCGGTGCGCACGTTCATCGACGTGCACGAGATCGATCTCGATCTCGCGGCGAACCAGCACGAGGAGTACAGGCGCATGCTCGAGCGCGCCGGCGCAGAGGTCGTGGTGCTCGAGACCAACCTCGAATACGCCGATGCTGTGTTCGTCGAGGACACGGCGGTCGTGCTCGACGAAGTGGCGATCCTCACGTCGATGGGCGCGCCCTCGCGTCGCGACGAGCCGAAGGGCATCGAGGCGGAGCTGCGGCGGTACCGGCAGGAGATCGTCCGCATCGAAGCGCCGGCCACGCTCGAAGGCGGCGACGTGCTGCGCGTGGGGCGCACGCTCTTCGTCGGCGCGACGGCCCGCACGAATGCGGCGGGCGTGGATGCGCTGCGACGGATCTCGCGCCCGTACGGCTACGACGTCCGCGTGGTCGCAGTCGACGGTTGCCTGCATCTCAAGACCGCGTGCACCGCGCTCCCGGACGGCACGCTGCTCGTGAGCCCGCGCTGGCTCGACGCGCGCGATCTCGCGGGCTTCGAGATCCTGCACGTCGCGGAGGGCGAGCCCGATGCGGCAAACGTCGCGCTGGTGGGTGATCGCGTGCTGATGGCCGCGGCGCATCCGAAGACGATCGCGCTGGTGAAGAGCCGAGGCTTCGAGGTGGACGCGGTCGACCTGTCCGAATTCGCGAAGGCCGAAGGCTGCGTGACGTGCCTTTCGATCTTGGTGCCGAGCGCGTAGTCGCGGGCGCGCGGGCGGCGACGATCAGTTAGGTCACCTGAGGTCCCCTAAGCACTTGCGCGATGCCGGCAAGCGCCCGGACGCGGCGATGCCGCCGTGCGTCGGGGCGCGCGGCGCTACTTCTTCTTCTTCGCCGCCGACTTCGCGCCGCCCGCCTTCGCCTTCTTCGCGGGCGGAGGGGCTGCGACCGGTGCCGGCGTCTCTTCGACCGGCGCGGCGACGGGCTCCTCGACGGGCGCCTCGGTCTTCGCGGCCTCGACCTTCGCCGCCTTCGAGCGCGACGCGGACGAGCCGGACTCGCCCGCCGCGGTCGCGTACGTGCCCTTGTAGTCGGCCCACGGATTCGTCTCGGGTCCTTTCGCTTCGCCGCTGGCTGCGCTTCCGCAGGCGAACAGCGTGAGGGAAGCGAGCACGATCACCACGTTCGAACGAACACCCATGGTCGGACCTCCTCGAGGGAGGAGAGGTCTACAGCAGCCCTCGACGCGGTCCCCGTCAGCAGCGCGTCTCAGAAGTCGCCGGCAGGTGGATCACGATGGACCGCCCCTGAGGCCCACATGTCGATTCCGCAAAGCCGGAAAACTCGGCTGACAGCGGCCGAGTTGCGGAGCGATCGCTACACTGCGGCACATGGGCTCGCGATCAGCCGAGACGCTCGAGCACGGCGACCACGTGCTCGGGGCTCCGCTCGCAAAGCTTCTGGAGACGCGCGGCCTCGAAGAACGCGACGGTCGTCCCCGGACGCGCGATCGCGGCGACGCTCGGCGCGATGCGATGGATCGTGTCGCGTACGCCGTAGAACGAGTCGGCCTCGATCACGCCGACCGGCTCCGCCTCGTTGCCGTTCTGCACGAGCGCGATCGAGCCGCGCGCCACGAGGCACGCCACGCTCGGGATCTCGTTCGCCGGCAACAGAAGCGTCTGCTCGTCGAACGTCTCGAGGCGCTGGATGCACGAGAGCATCTCGTCGCGGACCTGCACGTCGAGCTGACCCATGGTCTCGTGCATCGAGAAGAACGAGTCGATACGGTGGATCTGCTTCGTCTCCGCGATGCGCTGACCGAAGGCCAGGTCTTGCTCCATGATGGCGCGGACCGCCGGGGCCGCGATCGTCCACACCTCGCTCACGCGCTCGGCACGCAGCGACGCCATGCACTTCGGCGGGGTGCGCGCGTCCTTGCTTCCGAGCACGCTCGATTCGCCGAGCAGCCATCCGGGGAAGCAGCAGCGCACGAGCCACTGTCCGCCCGACGGCTTCTCGAGCCACACGCCGACGAGGCCGCTCTTCACCACGAACACGTTGCGTGACGGATCGCCCTCGCTGACGAGCGTGTCGCCGGGCGCGAGCGTGCGAAGGTGGATGTCCGGCGCGAGCTTCTCGCGCAGGTCCTCGGGCAGCTCGGAGAAGCTGCGCGTGTCGAAGATGCTGAAGAACGGCTTCAGGCGCGTGCGGCTCTGTTCGAGCAGCGTGTGCACCGGCGAGCCCGCGAACGCCTCGCGGCCGATCAGCTCGAGCGCGAGCACGGCGGCCTTTTCGAGCGAGTCGAGATCGAAGCGATCCGCGAACTCGCGCGCGGAGGCCTCGAGGTAGCCGCGCGCGAGCATCGCCTCGCCGAGCTTCATCTCGACGGCGGCCATCGTGAGGAGCGTGGCGCCGCGCCGGTCGTGATCGGCGAGCATGCGCGGGAGCAGCTCGCGTGCTTCGTTGAGCGAAGCGGTGTCGCCACGGCCGAGCGCCGCGGCGACACGCTTCTCGACGGGCTCCTCTTCGAGCTCGTCGAGCATCTCGAGCCCGGGCTCTTCGTCGCCGTCGTCGTCGAGGCCGGCGCCGAAGTCCGCGAGCTCGTCGGGCATCGCAGCAGGTGCATGCGAAGCGCGATCGGCGCGCTTCACCGCTTCGATCACATGATCGGCGCCGATCGCCGGCGAGATGGCGCCCGCGTCGTCGACCGTGAGATCGGCGACGTGGAGGTCACCCGACGGCGCCGCGAGCACGACGGTCACGATCCACGCGTCGCCGGCGACGCGCCTCACGCGCCGTACGTCGCGCACGTCGAGCAAGCGGCCGAACTGCTCGCGCAGCACGTCCGCGACCGAGTGCCATACCTCCTCGCGCGTCACCTCGGCAGTCTACCTCAGGTGCTCAGGTACGTCCGGTCGCCTTCAGGATGTCGGCGAACAGCGCGGAAGCCGTGACCGCGCCGCCGGCCCCGGAGCCGCGTACGACGAGCGGATCCCGGTCGTAGCGAGCCGTCGTGAACGCCACGAGCGCGCTCGACCCGCGGAGCGTCGCGGCCGGATGGTCGAGCGGGACCGCCAGCGGGCCCGCCGAGGCGCGCACCGTCGTTCCCTCCGCTTCGATGCGTGCAAGGTACACGAGCTTCTCGCCGCGCGTGCGGAGCCGGGCCACCTTCGCGGCGAGCTCGGCGTCGAGCTTCTCGAGGTCCTTCACCGATGCCGGCACGAACGGCTCGAGGTCCACGTCCGCGATCTCGAGGCGTGACCCGAGCTCGCGCGCGAGCACCACGGCCTTGCGGGCGACGTCCTTCCCGCCGAGGTCCTCGCGCGGATCCGGCTCGGTGTAGCCGCGGTCCTTCGCGATCGCGACCGCGCGCGAGAACGGAGTCCCCGCATCGAGCTCGTTGACGACGAAGCCGAGCGTGCCCGAGAGGACGCATTCGATGCGGCGAACGCGATCGCCCGTGCGAACGAGGTCCTTCAGCGTCTCGATCACGGGCAGGCCTGCGCCGACCGTCGCCTCGTAGCGGAGCTTCGTTCCCGGCGCGCGGTGCGTCTCGTCGAAGAGGCGCGCGCGCTTCGCCCACGGCGCAGCGAGCGGCTTCTTGTTCGCGGTCACGACGTGGATGCCGCGCGCGAGCGCACGCACGTAGAGGTCCTCCATGTCGTCGGCCGCGGTCGCATCGACGAGGACGGGTGAGGCCCGCTTCGCGAGGGCATCGAGGACATCGTCGGTGATCGTGACCGGCTCGGTGCTCGCGGGTCGCGACGCGATGGCCCGCGCCTCGTCGGGCGAGATCGCGCCGCTCTCGACGAGCGAGAGGCCGCGCGTATTCGCCACGCCGGCGAGCGTGACGTGTGCAGGAGGCGTCGCGCCGTGCGCGATCGCGAGCACGGCGCTCCCGACTACGCCCGTGCCGACGAGGAAGACGCTGGCGTTCTCAGTTCCCATGGCTCACCACCTCTCGCGCGGCCTTCTTGGTCGTGTCGCTGCTCTTGCTCTTGGTGTTGCTGTCGTCGGACACGACGCGGAGCACGCGCTCGAGGTCCTCGCGGATGTCGTCGGCATCCTCGACGCCCACAGCGAGCCGCACGAGCCCGTCGCGGATGCCGAGCGCCGCGCGCTCCTCCGACGTGAGGCCGTAATAGGACATGATCGCCGGCTGCTCGATGAGCGTCTCCACGCCGCCGAGCGAAGGCGCGATCGTCGCGAGCTCGCAGGCGTCGAGCGCGCGCGCGGTGAGATCGAGATCGGCGCGCAGCACGAAGCTCACGACGCCTCCGAAGCCGGTCATCGAGCGCACCGCGACCGCATGATCGGGATGGCTCGTGAGCCCGGGGTAGTACACGCGTTCGACCTCGGGCTGCGCCTCGAGCCAGCGCGCGATCGCGAGCCCGGTGGTGTTCTGCCGCTCGACACGGAGCGGCAGCGTCTTCAATCCCCGCAAGAGCAGGTATGCGGCGTGCGGATCGAGCACGCCTCCGAGCACGTCGCGTGCCTCGCGAACGAGCGACACGAGCGCACCGTCGCCGACGACGACGCCGGCGAGGAGATCGTTGTGACCGCCGAGGTACTTGGTGCACGAGTGCAGGACGAGATCGGCGCCTTGCTCGAGCGGCCGCTGGTTCACCGGCGTCGCGAACGTCGCATCGATGAGGATCTTCACGCGCGGATGAAGGCGCTTCGCCTGGAGGAGCGCCGCGAGATCGACCACGCGGAGATAGGGATTCGTCGGCGACTCGGTGAGGACGATGCGCGTCTTGTCACCGATGGCCTCGCCGATCGCGCGCGCATCGCCCGCGCCGACGATCGTGCTCTCGACGCCGAACCTCGCGAGCACCTGCGTGACGAACGCACGCGTGCGCCGGTAGCCGTCACCGGTCAGCACCACGTGGTCGCCCTTCTGGAGGAGCGCGAACAGCGCGGTGGTGATCGCAGCCATGCCGCTGCCGAACAGCGCGGCGTCTTGCCCGCCGTCGAGCGCGGCGAGCTTCTCCTCGGCTGCGCGTACGGTCGGGTTGCCGTAGCGGCCGTACTCGTGGCGCGTGATGCGACCTTCGAAGTGGTCGCGCAGCTCGGCGCTGCTTCCGAACGCATACGTCGCCGTGCAGGCGATGGGCGTCGTCACGGCGTCGAGCGCGTCCTTGCGCGGCTGACCTGCGCGGACGGCGAGGGTGGCGAGACGGTTCTTCTTCTTGGGCGTGACTTGCGTGGACATGGGCGAGGACCTCCTGCGATCACCGCCCACCGAACCTCTGGCGCGTTCTGCTTTCGAAGTGGAAAGGCCCGCCTCTCTCGAGAGCGGGCCCGTTCAAAACGTCAGCGTGAGGCGAGTGCCTCCGGAACGTCCCAACGGGCTTAGGGTGATATTTGTAACGCGCGTCACCCAAGGTGGGCGAAAGGCCGCGCGGCCTCCTTTCGGAGACGACGCGAAGATGCCCCTCCGCGAGCGTTTGGTCAAGGCGAGCGACGCGCGCGCGTCGTCTCAATCGCGTCAGCGGCCTGCGATTGCCCGTCGAATACGATGGGTCACGTCCTGCTCAGCGACGCGTGAGCACATTTCTGCAGCTTACATGACCGCATCTCGTACGAGCGCGGCACCACGGCGGAGGTTATTCTCGAGGGATGCGCGCTCCCGGCTTTGCTGCCCTCGCTCTCACGAGCGTCGCCATCGTGGTCGCGACGAGCATGGTGGCGTGTCTCGGTTTCGGGACCGTGACCGACGACTCCGCGCAGGACGGCGTGAAGCTTCCGAACCGCACGACCACCGGCGCCGATGCGAGCGTCGGCGACGACGACGCAGCGACGCCCGAGCCGCGCGCGAATCCGCCGGGCACCGACGCCGCGGCGCCCGACGCCGCGAAGGCGCAATACCGCGCGTTCGTTTCGTCGACGACGCCGACCGGCAACCTCGGTGGCGTCGCAGGCGCGACGGCGCTCTGCAACAAGCTCGCGGCGGACGCGAAGCTCGGCGGCACGTACGCGGCGTGGATCTCGGTGAGCGGCAACGACGCGATCGATCGCATCACGAGCGTCGGTCCGTGGCATCTCGTCACCGGCGAGCTCGTGGCGCCGAGCAAGGCGAAGCTCGCGACCGGCGATCTGAAGCACCTCATCGACAAGGACGAGAAGGGCTCCACTCCGACCGAGGCCGAGGACCGCGTGTGGACGGCGACCGGCCCCGACGGCCGCTACTTCGGACCCGACTGCGCGCAGTGGACCGGCGCGGGCTCCGGCCTCGTCGGCGAAGCCCGCAACAGCAACACGAACAAGTGGACCGCGCTCATCGACGAGCAGTGCAGCGAAGTGAATCGCGTGTACTGCCTCGAGCTCTGATTCGCGCGACGGTCCTTTGCGTGAGTGACTACGGGACGAGGTCCGCGGCGATGCGCGGATAGAGCTTCCGGTTGCCGAACGAGTAGCCGAGGATGCCGACGATCTTCGAGAAGCTCGTTCCGTTCGTGAAGCCCGGCGCAGGGTAGGGGCACGGCGACGGCATGCACGTCGCCGGCGTGCCGTAGCGCGCGAAGATCGCGTCGTCGATGCGGAGGTTGCCCGTGAGGACCACCTCGAAGAACGGGCCGGTGTCGGGGTTGTCGTTCGTGATCGCGAGCGGCCCGTCGACCTGGAGGAGCAGGCTCTCGAACGGCTCCGACGATGCGCCGGAGCCGGCGTTCACCTGCGCGGTCGTCACCACGAGCGGGATCATCGTCGCGACCGTGACATCGGCTACGCGCACCGTCGCCGCGGTGATCTGCGAGACGCTGAAGATCTCGTTGTACACGCCCACGACCTCGATCTGCTGGCCGACCTTCGCGCCGGTCGCGGCGGTCCCCGTCAAGGCGTCGGCGATGATCGCGATGCCCTGGTACGCGGCGCCGGTCACGCCCTCCTGGATGTAGAAGCCGGCGCTCGTCTTGCGCGACGAGACGTAGCCCTGCGTCTTGACGACCGTGCCGCTCTTCGGATGGCCGGGCGCGGCGGGGTTGCGGATGGTCGAGATGGTGAGCGGGCACGGCGCAGCGCCGGGGTTCGCGACGTCGCACGACTCGCAGGCATCGCCCTTGCCGTCGGAATCGCCGTCGGCCTGGCTCGGGTTCGCGACCTCGGGACAGTTGTCGGTTCCGTTCGGGATGCCGTCGCCGTCGAAGTCGCCGCCCGTCGCGCGGGAGCACTTCTGCGTCGCGTCCTCGGGGCAGATGTCACACGCGTCGCCGATGCCGTCGGAGTCCGCGTCCGCCTGCCGGCCCTTGTCCATCGGGCGGATCGGATTGAAGATCGTCGGGCAGTCGTCCTGATCGTTCGCGATGCCGTCGCCGTCGGCGTCGTCCGCCGTGACCGCGCCGGTGTAGATGTTCGAGCCCTTCACTTCGGCCGGACGCGAGGGCACGCACGACGGCTCGTTCGTGGGCGTGGCTCCGCGACAGAAGAAGAGGGGGTAATAGACCTCGCCGGCGGTGCGAATGGCGGCGAGGTTCGGCGGGCTGGCTCCGCCGATGCGCACGTCGATGCACGCCTTCTTCGGCTTGCCGCACACGTCGCCGGCGAGCGAATCGCAGCCGGCTCCGCCGCCGAGCGCCGCGGAGCTCACGAGCGCGTCGTCGCCGTACATCACCTTTCCGCCGCGGAGCACGAGCGCCACGTCCTCGACGCCGCCCGCGATCACCGCGCGGTAATCCTTGTTCGTGGAGCCGTCGTAAATCGCGATATCGGCGAGATATCCCTTTTTCAGGAATCCGATGGCATGGCCGGCGCCGACGGCGAATGCCGAGTTCGAAGTTGCCATTCGCCACAAATCGGCATCGCTGAAGTGCTTGTCGTAATACGTCGTATTCAGCGAATCCGCGCACGCGAGCTCGCGCAGCATGTTCATCGATCCCGAGGGCACCCAGTCGGTGCCGAGCGCGATGTTCACGCCCACGAGATCGAGCATCGTGACGTTCGCGGTGTTGCCGTACAGGTCGACGTTCGAGCGCGGCGACCACACGACCTTCGACATGTTCGTGCGGATCACGTCGGCATCGACGGGGTTCAGCGCGACGCCGTGGATGATCGCGGTCTGCGGCTCGACGAGGTCGGTCGGAGGCGCGCTGGTGCACACGAACTCGTTGCGGGCCTCCGCGTCGATGCCCTCGGAGATGTGCGGGAGGTAGCTCGCGAGCTGCGAGACGACCGCGTTGCTGGTCCCGCCTGGTGAGTAGTCGCAGCCGCTCGTGAGGTTCTTGCCCGGCGTGCTGAGCGGGAAGACGTCCGAGTTCGCAGGTTGCGCGGGCAGGCCGTCGAGCTCGTCGGCGGACGTATCGAGGTTGCGGACGAGGCCGGGGATGCCGCCTCCGCCCGCCATCGACGTCGTGCCGCTCATGAGGAAACGCAGCTCTCCGTACGCCTGCACGGTCTGGTTCGCGCCGCTCTTGTAGTCGAGGCGCGCATGCCCGCGACCGCCCTGCCAGTCGCTCCGGTTCTCGTAGCGAAGGCCCTCGTGCTTCACGGGCGCGTTGTTCTGGTAGGTGATGTGCTCGTGCGGGTTGATGAGGCCCGGCGAGATCACGCCGTTCGCGCACGACACGATCGAAGCGGCCGCATACGCCGCCTCCGCGCTGCAATCGCACGCTGCGCACAGGATGGTGCCCGCGTCGTCGATCAGGAGCTCGCCGCGATGGAGGAGCTCGTCCGGCGCAAGGACTGTGCCCTGGAACACCTTGCCCGCCGTGCCGACCTTCGTGACGCCGCACGTGCCCGACGCCGGGGGAGTGAGCGCCGGGCGCGGGCACTCCGTCACCTTCGGCTGCGGATTCGCGCTCGGATGTGGCTGCGCGGGCTTCGGCATCGGACCGACGGTGCCGTCCGGCGCATCGGGGTCGCCGGCGTCGCCGCCTGAGCTCGACGCGCCCGGGTTCTCCTGATCGCTGCACGCGATCGGGACGAGCACCAAGGTCAGCAGCGCCGTGAAAGCAAAGGATGTAAGGAGCTTCATCGCGAGCTTCCAGCGTAGCTGGTCAAGGACCGGGGGCCACGCGTATCCTCCCCGCCGTGTGGGCAAGGGTAATCGCTCTCGTTACGCTGCTTCTTGCGACATCTGTCGCGTCCTGCGTCGGACCGACGTTCGTCGTCCAGCAATATGCCGGTCCTCAGCGACCGCGTGAGTCCATCGCGACGTTGCGTGTGAACGGCAGCGACGCGTTGCGTCTGATCACGCTCGACGACGAGGACATCTCCGCGCCGCTCGAGGCCGACTCACGCTTGCACATCGAGCTGCTGCCGGGGCAGCACCGCGTCGGGGTCGCGAACGGACCGAACGATCCCGTCGTGCCCGTCGCGTTCGCGGCCGAGCCCGGCAAGGTCTATCGCGTGACGTTCGTCGGGCCGGCGCCGCACGTCTTCGAGGTCGATCGCGCCTCCGATACGCCCGGTCGCGACGTCACTCCGTGATCGACGCCGCCGCGGATCGTATGGGAAACAGACCACCCGCGCCAGGCGGCGACCGGGTAGCCTCGCGGACATGGAACCTCGCCGCTTCCTCGGTCTCACCTCCGCGCTGGCGCTGTGCATGCTCCCTGTGCTCGCGCCGGCATGTCATGCCGAGGCGAGCGTAAAGGCGTCGACGAACGACCAAGCTCGCGGTGACGACACGGAGACAGCGAGCGCGCCTGCTCCGGCGCCGGTCGCGCCCGCGGCTGCCGCCGCGCCTGCCGCACCTTCGACGCCGCCCGCCGATGCATGCCCGCTCACGTGCTTCGAAGCGCGCGGCTCGGAACGCGTGGATCTCACGAACGAGGAGGTCACGCAGCTCCGCTCGGCGCTCGAGCCCGTCATCGGACGGATGCGCAGCTGCAGCTCGGCCGAGGAGTGGCGTCGTTACGGCTCCGCGGTCGTGAACCTGCGCATCGCTCCCGACGGAACGCTCGCGGAGCTCGGCGTCGATCCGCATCACGGTCGCGAGGCGCAGTGCTTCGACGACGCTGGACGCGGAGCGAGCCCGTCGCTGTCGTTGCCGGGTCGCAAGGTCGTGCGCTGCGCCGAACATTGCGTGCGCGAAGCGCCCCGTCGCGGCAGCGGCGGTCGTCGAGGCCGCGGTCGCTGATCGGATCGGCGAAGCGAGTCGCTCAGCGCTTGAACAGCTTCTTGAAGAACCCGCCCACGCCGCCTTCGTCCGCCGAACGCGCGGCGGCGTCCTTCTTCGCAGCGCCGCCGGGTGCGCCGCGTTCCTGCCTCATCTTGTAGATGCGGACCTCGCGCATGGCATCGACGTTGTTCGGATTGAGCTCCGCGGCGTGCGAGAAGTCGGCGAAGGCCTCCTTCTGGAGATCGAGCCGCTTCCGGAGCTGACCGCGATACAGGTACGCGCGCTCGGCCTTCGGGTCGCGATCGAGCAGCCGATCGAGCTCGACGACGAGCTCACGCAAGCGAGCCGGCGTGCTGTCCGGCTTCGCCTGGAGCCAGACGAGGAGCACCTGGTACTCGGCGTTCTGCGGCGCGAGCTGCACGGCGCGACGAAGATGGACCTCCGCCTGCGTCGCGTCGTTCTTCTTGAGGAGGCCCTCGGCCTTGCGGAACTCGAGGGTCGCCTCGGCCGAGGACATGTCGGAGGCGGAGGCGTTCGCGGGCTTCGCGAGGTCCTCGATGTAACGGGCGCGGCGCGCGGGATCGCTGATGGTGGCGCGCGCGAGCTCGAGGCGCGCGAACACCTTGCCGAAGAGCGGTCGCAGCTCGTCGAGGCCCGACGGGATCCGGTCGGGATGCCACGACTTCACCGTCTCGAGGAAGGCCCTCTTCACCTCGTCGGGGGTCGCCGTGCGCGATACGCCGAGCGCCGCGAAGTAATCGACCGCGAGTAGCTTCTGCGCGCCCTCGCGCAGCTCCTTCGTCTTCGCCGCTTGGTCCGTGCTCATGCCCGACGCTCTCCAGCCTAGCCCGCGAGATGCGAGAGGCCCACGATGATCGCGGGCCAGAGCAGCGCGAGCGCAAGATAGGCGACGCCGAGGGGGAACGTCTCGCCGCGCTGCATCTTGATGGCCTTGTAATGGGTGACGCTCCCGCCCGAACGGATGGTCGACCCGCCGAGCGTCCCCGTGAAGCGCTTGATCGCGACGACGAAGCACATGAGCGAGCCGATGAACGGCATGGTGAGACCGAAAATCACGAAGAACCAGACGATGAACATCATCATCGTGCCGTCGTAGGCCGTGCGCCGCTTCACCGGCCGCGAGGTGACGATCAGCGCCACCAGGAGGCACACGAGGCTCCCTCCGGTGAGCGCGAATCCGATGTCGACGGCCGCGTCGCGCCCGATGCCCGTTTCGGACGCCACGAGGCACCACCCGACCGTCGCGAGCATCGTCACCCACAGGAGAGACGCGGCGATGTAGCCGCTCCGCACGAGCCCCGCGATCTCGAGATCGAGCGCAGCGGCCGCCGCCATCTCGCGATGACCGCGCTCGAAGGTCTCCTGCGCGTCGCGGAGCGCCCGCTCCTGCTCGCGCTCCTGCTTCGACTCGCGGACGCGCTGCGAGCGCGTCTTCCCGTCGAAGCGCACGTACCACTCGCGCGAAGTGCGTGCAGGATGCAGCTTCCTCCAGAGCGCGTCCGGCAGGTAGACGTCCGTCTTGCAGAAGTGGCACGCGATCACGCGCGCGGCCTCGGCGGTGAGCTTCAGCGACCCTCCGCACTGCGGGCACGCCATGACCACCGGTGCCGGCGCGTCCTGCACGACGGGCGCAGGTCCCTTGCCCGGCGCAGCGGCGAGGCCGCGATCGACGGAGTAGATCTGCGAAGCGGTCGGCAGCAGCGCGCGCAGCCATTCCGGCGCCGGAGCCGTGCTCGCGCCGTCACCGCAGCTCACGCAGCAGAAGTCGCGAGCGCTGCCGAGGGCGAGGCGATCGAACGGGAGCTCCGTCTGGCACTTGTCGCAGCGCGGATGCGCGCGGCGATAGGCGTAATGCACCTGGAATCCGCCGAAGTCGCGCGTGCGCGCGCCGCCGGTGCCGTCGTGGAGGCTGTCATGGGCCTCGTCGAGCTCCTCGAGCACCGTGGACCAGAGATTTGCCGGGAGCGTCATCTCCTTCTGACACGCGTCGCAGTGCGCCTTCTCGGCCGGGGCGTTGAGCGGCACCGGTTGACCGCACGCGTTGCAGTCGGTGCGGAGCGTGAACCCGCCGTAGCGCGTGAGGTCCGCCATTCAGGCCAGAGTACCGGCAGCTCAAGGCCGCGATGCGTCTGTTTGCGTGAAGGCGATCGGAATCAGGAGCTCGCCGCGACCGCCGGCGGGGGCCGACGTCGCGAGGGTGCGGATGGCGTCGAGCACGCAGGCCTGCACCGTCGCGCTCGCCATGCGGCCCTCGGCGATACGTGTGCGATACACGCGTCCTTCGGGCGTGAGCTCGACATGGACGAGCATGCGCCCGCCGACGGATGCGCTCGACGCGAGCGCGACGGCGAGGCAGCGCTCGAATTTCGGCTTCAGAGCGGCGATCGCCTCCTCGGCGCCGGCGATGCCGCCGTTCGCAGCGGCCTTCGGCTCCGGGCATCCGCTCGTCGCGGCATCACCCGCGTAGCCGCCGGGAGGGCATGCGCAGATGCCGTCGTGTCCCGTCGCGACGAGATCGCGCGCGCAACACGCGATCGGACGATCGTCGACGTCGCACCACCCGACCGTATCGTTGCTGCAGCCGGCGTCGGCGGAGCAAGGATGTCTCGGAGGCGGCGCAGACGCGACGGACGCGACAGACGCGACAGGCGCGACGGGCGCGACGGGCATGACCGGCGCTGCGCTCTTCGGCTCGCCTGTTCGAACGAGGAACCCGACGCCTGCGAGCAAGGCCGCCCCCGCGATGAGCGGGAGAGTGAGCGAGCGACGCGCCTCCGGCGGCTCCGCGGCCGCGGGCGCAGTCGTCGCGACCGGAGCGACCGCCGCCGGTGCCTCGAGCGCCTGAGGCGGCTCCTCGGCAGCTCCGGGGCCCGCCCGCAGGCCCGAGTCGCCCGCGCGCGCCTCGGCGGCCTCGACGCTTGCCGCGTGCGGCTCGACCTTCGCCGGCGGCTCGATGACGGTGGCCTGCGATTGCGCGGCGCGAGCCGCTGGTCCCGTCGTCCTCCGTACCAGCGCGGCGAGCGTATCCTGCGAGGGCTTCTTCCCGAACGCGCGCTTCGACGCGTCCTTGATGGCGGCCCGCATCGCGGCTGCCGTCGCCCAGCGCTCGTTCTTGTCGAACGCGAGCGCCTTGTCGACCACCGCGACGACGCTCGCCGGCGCATCCTCAGAGACCGTGCGAAGCGATCGCGTCGGCTTCGTCGCCGCGTGCACGATCATCTGCTGCGCGTTGGCTCCTTCGTGGACCGGCTTGCCGGAGACGAGCATGAAGATCGTCGCACCGACCGCATAGATGTCCGTACGACCGTCGATCTCCGACGAGCCCATCGCCTGCTCCGGCGCCATGAACGAGGGCGTGCCGAGGACGCCGGTGCCCGTCGTCATCGTGCTCGTCGCGGTGTCGCGAAGGCGCGCGATCCCGAAGTCGAGGACCTTCAACGTGCCGTCCGGCAGGACGAAGAGGTTCGCCGGCTTCACGTCGCGATGCACGATGGCCTTCTCGTGCGCGGCGGCGAGCACGTCGAGGACCTGATACGCCATCGCGAGCGCGGCCTCGAGCGTCATGCGCCCGCCGACCGCGTCGGCCATCTGCTCGACGGTGCATCCGTCGAGCAGCTCCATCACGAGGAACGCAGAGCCGTCCTCGGACACGTCGTCGTCGAGGACGTCGACCGCGCCCGCATGCTCCACCTTGTTCGCGACGTAGCCTTCGCGGAGGAAGCGCGCGCGGATGCTCTCGTTCACCGAGAGCTCGGAGTGGAGCATCTTGACCGCGAAGCGCTTCGCGTTGCGATGGGTCGCGGCATAGACCGTGGCCATGCCGCCGATGCCGAGCACCCGGTCGAGCACGTACTTGCCACGCAGAGTCGAGCCGAGGCGCTCGCGCGCGCGCTCCGTCAGGGCCGAGCTGTCGTCCACGGCATCCGAGCGTATCCGCATCGGAGGGAAGGTAGGCCGGCATCGCGGCGTAAATGCGGTGGGCTCTCGCGCTCCAGAAGGAAATCCATGCGCTTTACCGTGCTTTCTTCGTCGCTCGTCGTCTTCGGTCTCGCCGTATCGACCGTCGCCTGCAGCTCCGCGAAGGCTCGGAGCGGGTTCGAGCAGGACCCCGCCGCGAGCGAGCCCGCCGCGGGCTTCGGAGATCCCGGCGGCTTCAGCGGACCGGATGCGAAGCCCGTCGAGTGCGCGAAGGCCGAGGCCGAGGCGATCCGCCCGCCGATCGACGTCATCGTGAGCGTCGATCAGTCCGGCAGCATGGGCGACGAGATCGCCAACGTGAAGGCGAACATCAACCAGCTCTCCGGCTTCCTGCAGAAGACGGGCCTCGACTACCGCGTCGTGATGATCGGCACCGTCGGCACGGGCTCGTTCGACCTGTGCGTTCCGCCTCCGCTCGGCGGCGCGAGCTGCGCGTCGAACGGCACGACCTTCCGCACGGTGAACCGGAACGTGCAGTCGAACGACACGCTCGACATCATCGTGTCGACGCTCGGACAGACGACGGGCCCGACAGCCTGGCGCGATTTCATCCGGCCCGACAGCATCAAGGTCTTCATCCCGATCACGGACGACGACTCGTACTACCTCACCGCGTCGTCGTTCGATCAGCAGCTGCTCGCGATCCCGGGTGGCCTTTTCGGAGCGCCGGGCGCGCGCAAGTACGTCTTCTATCCGATCACCGGAGCCGCGGCGTTTCCGTCGGAGTCGACGTGCGGCTCGAACGCCGTCAACAACGGCAAGACGTATCTCGATCTCGCCAAGCGTACGGGCGGCAAGTGGTTCCCGATCTGCGCGACGAATTTCGCGCCGGTGTTCGAGGAGATCGGCAAGAACGTGGCCTCGACGGTCGCGTGCACGCTGGCGATCCCGGAGCCGGCTGGCGACACGGAGATCGACCTCGGACGCGTCAACGTGAAGGTCGCGGCGCCGGGCGGCGCGAGCCAGGACATCCTCCAGGACTCCTCGAAGGATTGCGCCGACGGCGCGAACGGCTGGCAGTACGACGCGTCGAAGAAGAACATCCTGCTGTGCGGCGATGCGTGCACGGCTGCACGTGGCAACACCGGCACGAAGGTCACCGTCGAGTTCGGGTG
>JAQBQJ010000018.1 GCA_028287065.1 Labilithrix sp.
CCCAGGCCACGCTCTTCAGGTCGATGCCTTCCTTGTGCATCTCGTAGAGCGGCGACATCTCGCGCAGGTGATTGACCTTCTGGATGACGAGGTCGGCGACGTAGTCGACCTCCTCCTCGGTGTTGAAGCGGCCGAGGCCGAAGCGGATGCTCGAGTGCGCCAGCTCGTCGCCGACGCCGAGCGCTCGCAAAACGTAGCTGGGCTCGAGGCTCGCGGACGTGCACGCGGAGCCCGAGCTCACGGCGACTTCCTTGATCGCCATCATCATCGCCTCGCCCTCGACGAAGGCGAACGAGATGTTGAGGTTGCCCGGGAGCCGATGCTCCATCGAGCCGTTCACGAAGGTCTCTTCGAGCTTCGACTGGAGCTTCGTGCGGAGGCGCTCGCGGAGCGCGAGGAGCTTCACGCCCTCGGCCTTCCCCTCGGTGCGCATGATCTCGGCGGCCTTGCCGAAGCCGACGATGCTCGGGACGTTCAGCGTGCCGGAGCGCATGCCGCGCTCGTGGCCGCCGCCGTCCATCTGCGCGACGAGGCGGACGCGCGGCTTGCTGCGACGCACGTACACCGCGCCGACGCCCTTCGGTCCGTACATCTTGTGCGCCGTGATGCTGGCGAGGTCGACGTTCATCTTCTGGACGTCGAAGTCCACCTTGCCCACGCCCTGCACGGCGTCCGAGTGGAGGAGCACGCCCTTCGCGCGGGTGATCTTTCCGATCTCCTCGAGCGGCTGGACGGTGCCGATCTCGTTGTTGGCGAGCATGACGGAGACGAGGATCGTCTTGTCCGTGATCGCGGCCTCGATGGCGGCGGGGTCGACGCGGCCGTCCTTCGCGACGGGGAGGTACGTGACGCGGAAGCCCTCCTTCTCGAGGCGCTTGCACGTGTCGAGCACGGCCTTGTGCTCGATGACGGTGGTGATGATGTGATCGCCCTTGTCCTTGTAGAATTCGGCCACGCCCTTGATCGCGACGTTGTTCGACTCGGTCGCGCCGGAAGTGAAGACGATCTCCTTCTCGCTCGACGCGCCCACGAGCTTGCCGATCCGCTCGCGCGCATAGTCGACGGCCTCTTCGGCGGCCCAGCCGAACGCGTGGCTGCGGCTCGCAGCGTTCCCGAACTTCTGCGTGAAGTACGGGATCATCTCCTCGAGCACGCGCGGGTCGACCGGCGTCGTCGAGTGGTAGTCCATGAAGATCGGGAGCTGGATGGCCATCGTCTTGTTCTCTCTATTTCACGCTCGGAAACCCGCGACGAGATCGGGGACCTCTTGCTCGGCGGGGTGGTGATCGCAGCACTGGCATGTGGGAAGGAGGCGGTCGCGCTCGCAGAGCGAGTTGCACGCCTCGAGGTACTCGAGGCTCGCGAGCATCTCGCCCTCGAGCGCCTGGAGACGCGCGATCTGGGAGCGGGTCTCCTCGAGCTTCTTCGCGTAGACCTCGCGAACGCCGCCCATCGCAGAGGAAGCAGAGCCGTTGAGCTCGACGTCCTTCACGATGGACTTGATGTCCGTGAGGCTGAAGCCGAGGTCCTGCAGCTTCTGGATCCAGCGGATCCGGACGAGCGCCTCCGGACCGTAGAGCCGGTACCGCCCCTTCGAGCGCGCGACCGGCTTCAGGAGATCGAGCTGCTCGTAGAGGTGGATGGCGCGGACCGTCTTGCCGGACTCGCGAGCGAGATCGCCGACCTGCATGAGCGCATCGGCCAGCTGCGTTTCCGGCAGCCGGGGCTCCGACACGTCTTTCAGGAGGGGGAGGCGAACGTTGCTCATCGTCGAACCGTGTTCCGGACGACTCCTACTCTCACGCGAACGTGAGGGTTGGAAGTCGAAAGGCGTGGGGGGTGGATAGAAGAGGAGGGGCCGGGGGTCAAGCCCAACTCTTACGTTAACGTCAGTGTTGACGGTAAGCAAGCGGGACCATGCGGGATCCGAGCGCCGGAGGCGTACGGAAACGCTCTGGTATGCTTGTGCCGTGGCGAGCGACGACGAGTCGACGCAGCCGATCGACATCGAGGCGCTGCGAAGCTCGCTGCCGGCGGGCGCGGGGGGTGCGCGCCCAAAGCGCGACCCCACGGACGTCATGCCCGCGATCGAAGAGGGCGCGCCGACGGACGAGCACACCGCCATCGCGACCTACGAGTCGGGCGACCCGTTCGGCGGCGCGGCGCCCGCCCATGCCGAATCATCGGTGACGCGGATCGAGGTCGCGGTCGCCGCACCTCCTCCGGAAGAAGAAGCCGCAGCCATCGTCTCGCCGCCGTCGACCGCGCACTTCGACATGGCGCACTCGCTGCCCGGCACCGTCCCGGCGCACGAGCTCGTCGAAGCGCTCGTCGCCGTGATGGGCACGCGCTCCGAACGGATGGGTGGCGGCGTCCCGACCGTCGAGACCGAGCTTGCGCTCCCGTCGTTCGATATCGACGACCCGCACGGGCCGGGCACCGAGACGCGCGCGGACAGCACGCGATCGAGCGGACGCGAGACCGACGAGCCCGCGACCGCGACGCGCCTTCCCTTCCCCGCCGGCTGGTCGTCGGACGTCGAGGTCACGAGCGTATCGCCGGGCCGCGCGGTCGTGTCGTCGGGTCTGCGCAGAGCGCCGAGCGCGCCGCCCACGCACGCTGACGCAACGCATCCGGCCGACGATCCCGACGAGACGCGCATCGGTCGTCTCGAGCAGGCCGAGGTGCGCGCCATCTTCGCGACGGCCGAGGCCGGCGAAGCGACGGCCATCGTCTACACGCCGAAGCAGTCCGACGTTCCTCCGCTCGATCCCGAAGCGGATCGCGAGCCGCAGCTCGCGCCCGAGGCGCCCGATAGCGCGTCCGGCATCCACGAGGTCGACTCGGCCGAGCTCGAGAGCGATCACGACGTCGCCGAGCTCGCGAGCACGAGCGACGACCTCGGCGACTCCGGCGTTGCGCCGTTTCCGCCGGAAGCACGGCGGGCGTTCCCGTCCGCGCCGCGCGCCGAGGAGCTCGGCGCACTGCCGCGCTTCTCGATGGCGTCGATGGACGACATCGCGCTGCGCACGAGCGATCCCGACATCGTGCTCAGCGCGGACGAGCCCGACGTGAACGTCGAGTCGGGACAGGCTGAAAGCGCCAACGGCGCCGGCGATTACGCGCAGGAGATCTCCGACGACGACGGCGAGCACGAGGAGATCTCCGACGACGAGATCGAGCCCGATGCCGACGAGATCTCGTACGACGACGAAGGCGTCGCGACCCTCTTCGGACGCCGGGACGCCGCGCCGGCACTGACTCCGGCACCCGCGCCGGCGAAGAGCTCACCGCCTCCGAAGCGACCGACCGCCGTTCCGCCCGCGGGCGGCGCGCAGCCGGCGTATCAACCGCCCGCGCCGGTCGGTCGTGCGCTCGGTCCCGCCTACGAGATCGACACCGACGAGGACGAAGATCAGCTCCAGCGCGAAGACTCGTTCCACGCGCTCCTGGATCTCTATCGCTTGCGCCTCGCCGACGCCGACACACCGACGGCGAAGGCGAACCTGCTCCACAAGATCGCGAGCGTCCACGAGCTCCGGCTCGCGGAGCCCGAACAGGCGTTCGCCGCGCTCGTCGAGGCCTTCGATCTGCGCCCCGGCGACGACGACATCGTCGCTTCGCTCGACCGCGTCGCGAAGGCCGAAGGCCGCGTCGGCGAGCTCGCCGACCGCGCGCGCAAGAACCTCCACACCGCCGACCTCGAGCTGAAGACGATCCTCCTCGGGCACCTCGTCTACTGGTACGAGCGCGTCCTCGGTCGCAGCCAGGAGATGTCGCCGTTCGTCTCCGAGCTCGAACGCCTCGACAAGACGCATCCCATCGCGCTCCGGCGTCAGGCCCAGATGGCCGCCGCGAACGGCGACCTGAAGAGCCAGCGCGAGCTCCTGTTGCGCGCCCTCGATCGGACCTCGCGCCGCGAGGAGAAGGTGCACCTGCACATCGCGCTCGCGAGCGCGCATGCGGGGACGCCCGAGGCCGTGAAGCACTACGAAGCGGCCGTCGCGAACGACGCGAGCTCGATCGTCGCGCTCCAGGGCCTCGAGCGCATCGGCCGCGACCAAGGCAAGCACGCCCAGGTCGAATGGTGCCTCGAGCGCCAGGTCGAGGTCGCGCAGACGTCCGCCGAGCGCGTCGATGCGCTCCTCAAGCTCGCCGAGCTGCACGAGACGAAGTACCTGAAACGCGAGCGCGCCGCGGAGATCCTGGAGCGCATCGTCCTTGCGGAGCCGTCGCATCCGCAGGCGCTGAAGGCGCTCGAGCGCTGCTACCACGCGCTGCGCGACTGGCCGCGGCTCGCGAAGGTGCTCCGCGCCCGCGCCGACAACACCTACGACAAGCAGCAGAAGACCGATCTCCTCGAGCTCGCCGCCGAGGTCTACGAATCGAAGCTCGGCGATCCCAACGCCGCCATCGAGGTGCATCGCGATCTGCTCGTCGTCGATCCGAAGCATCGTCGTGCGCTCACCGACCTCGCTCGCCTGTACGAGAAGCTCGGCGACTGGGGGAACATGTCGACGTACAAGGCGCGCGTCGCCGAGCTCGCGCCGACGAAGCGCCAGGCGTCGCAGCTCCTCGTGCAGCTCGGCGATTTCCTTTCGGCGCCCGATCGCGATGCCATCGCAGCACGCCTGCAGTACGAGCGCGCCGTCACCGTCGACGCGACGAACGCTGCCGCGTGGGAGGCGCTGCAGCGCGTCGCGGCCGCGGCCGGCGACGACCGTCGTGCCGCGGAGTGTCTCGAGCAGCGCGCGCGGAACGTCGACGGGCCACGCCAGCGCGCGGCGATCTTCGTCGAGCTCGCGATGCTCCACTCCAGCAACGGCGCGGACCGGGCCGCACGCGAGGCGTTCGAGGAGGCGATCGCGGCCGACGCGACGAACGAGGCCGCGGCGGTCCCGATGCTCGACGCGTACACGCGCGAGGAGAAGTGGGCCGAGGCCGCGCCGCTCTGCGAGCTGCTCGTGAACGCGGCGAAGCGCGACAACGATCCGCGCGCGCTCTTCACGCGGCTGCGGCTCGCGACGCGGATCGGCGCCGCGCTCGGCGATCCGGACCGCGCGATGACGTCGTCGCTGGCGGCGCTCGATCTCGAGCCGGAGGACCAAGGCGCGCAGGCCGATCTCGTTGCAGTCTGCAGCCAATGCCGCGAGCAGCCACGCGTCATCGCCCGCGCGAAGGAGCGCTTGCAGCACATCGCAAGCGGCCCCGGTGCGCTCCCCGCAGGCGTTCTCGTCTCGCTCGCGCAGCTCCAGCGCGACGCCGGCGAGGTCGACGCCGCCGCCGGGACGCTCGAGCGCGCGCTCGACCTCGAGCCCGACAGCCCCGAGGTGCTGAAGGAGCTCGCCGAGGTCTATCTCGCGCAGGGCGACTACCCGCGCTGCTGCAAGCTGAAGGTCGACATGGCGCGCAACGCCATGACCGCCGACGCGCGCTTCCAGCTGCTCTGCGACGCCGGAGAGATCTGGGCGCGCAAGGCCGACGAGCTCGACAAGGCGGCGAGCGTGTTCGAAGAGGCGCGCCTGATCAAGCCGCTCGATCACTGGCTCCTGCACACGCTGCTCTGGCTCTACGGCGAGCGGCATCGCTGGGACGATCTGTCGAACGTGCTCGAGAGCATCGCGCAGATCCAGGAGAGCCCCGAGAAGAAGGCCAAGAGCTTCTTCGCGATGGCGCAGGTCGTGCTCGAGAAGGTCGGTGATCCCATCCGCGCCGCCGAGCTCTTCGACCAGGTCCTCGACATCGACAAGAAGCGTCTCGACGCATTCGAGCAGCTCGTTCGCGCGCTCACCGAGGCGAAGGACTGGGAATTCCTCGAGCGCTCGTATCGCAAGATGATCGCGCGCACCAAGGACGACCCCGAGCCCAACGCGAACCTCCAGTTCGCGCTGTTCCACCAGCTCGGGCTCATCTATCGCGACCGCCTCGACGACGCCGAGCACGCGTACGAGTCGCTCGACGCGGCGGCACGCATTCGCCCCGACGACGCGGACGTACGCAGGATCGTGACCGAGCTGCTCGTCGTCACAGACAACCTCGATGCCGCGGTGTCGCGCACGCGCGAGCTCATCGAGCGCGATCCCCACGACGCCGAGCTGTACTCCGAGCTCTACGAGCTCTTCTTGCGGCAGCACTTCTTCGACAAGGCATGGTGCGCGGTCAACGTGCTCGCGCAGATGCGCGAGCCGAATGCCGAGCAGCGGCGCTTCCACGAAGACTACGCGCCGATGCCGCTCGCGGAGGTCCCGGGCCAGATCGTCGAGCAGGCATGGCAGTCGCACGTGCTGCATCGCGATCTCGATCCCACGCTCACGCTGCTGTTCTCGCGCATGACGCCCGCCGTCGCGCGCATGCGGTATGCGCAGCTCCGTCCCGACCAGCTCGTGTACGCCGCGGGGCGCCCGTTCACGAATCAGCACTCGCGTCTCTACGAGGCCATCCGGATCACGTTCGCGAACGCCGCCGAGATCCTGCACATGTCGCCGCCGGAGCTCTTGCTGGGCGACCCGAGCTCGCTCGTGCCGTTCGCACCTGCGCTCGCTCCGTTCGGCGCGATCCACGTCAGCGCGCCCGCGGTCGAGGCACGCGCAGAGTCGCTCATCTACGTCGTCGGCAAGCGTCTCGCCGAGCAGCGTCCCGAGCTCATCGCGCGCGCGTTCTTCCCGGCGGTCTCGGATCTCACGTCGCTGCTCGCTGCCGCGGTGCGTGTTGGCCGGCAGGAGGGCGCAAAGGACGCCATCGGCGCAGCGCTCGACGCG
>JAQBQJ010000056.1 GCA_028287065.1 Labilithrix sp.
CAAACACGCTCTGGCTCTCTCCTCTCTACAAGAACCCCGAAGGCGAGTTCCCGGGCACCGACGGCCACTCGTACACGAGCTATCACGGCTATTGGCCCACCGCGTCGCGCGTGCTCGATCCGCGCGCGTGACACCCGCGGCGCCGAGAGCGACGAGGCCGTCGCGACGGTGTGGATCGAGCCTACGAAATGGGATCCGCGCGACGCGATCGTCTACCAGGTCGTCCTCGACCGCTTCATGCAGGTCGCGCACGAGCGCGGCATCCGCGTCCTGTTCGACGTCGTCCCGAACCACGTGCACGAGCAGCACGCGTGGGTGACCGAGCATCCAGACTGGTTCGAGAAGGACTGCACGTGCGGGCAGGGCGCGTGCGATTGGGCCACGCACATCAAGACGTGCTGGTTCGCGCCGTACCTTCCGGATCTCGACTGGACGAACATCGACGCCGCGCGCGCCGCCACCGCCGAGGTGATGTGGTGGTTCGATCGCTGGGGGGCCGACGGCCTCCGCATCGACGCCGTACCGATGATGCCGCGCGCCGCCACGCGCCGCATCGCGCATGCCGTCCGCACACGCTACGAGCATCCCGGCAACGTCCCGTACATCCTCGGCGAGAACTTCACCGGCCCGGGCGGCTACCAGAACCTCCGCTACGACCTCGGCCCGTTCGGTCTCGACGGCAGCTTCCACTTCCCGCTCATGTGGACGCTCCGCGAGACGCTCGCGAGCGAGACCGCGCCGATGGGCGACATCGACTCGAGCTTCCGCGCCGGCGAACGAGCCTGGGACGGCGCCGGCGCGGTCATGGGCATGATGATCGACAACCACGACGTGTCGCGCTTCGCGTCGGTCAGCGCCGGCAGCGCCGCGGGCGATGCGTGGACGCCCGCACCGCAGCCGCTCGATCCCGTGGTGTACGCGAAGCAGCGCGTCGCGCTCGCGACCGTGCTCACGCTGCCCGGCGCGCCCGTCCTCTATTACGGCGACGAGGTCGGGCTCGCCGGAAAGAACGATCCCGACTCGCGCCGCGTGATGCCGGCGGAGGCGACCCTCCTGCCGTCACAGCGCGAGACGCGCGACGTCGTGCGCAAGGTCGGTCGCGCGCGTGCGTGCGCACCGGCGCTGCGTCGCGGTGCGCTGCGCACGATCGTCGCCGACGCCGAGCGCTTCGTGTTCGCGCGCGAGATCGAGGGCGACGTCGCAGGCGCCGTCATCGTCGCGCTCTCGCGAAGGCCCACGCTAGCCGCCGAGGTGAAGCTCCCGGCGGGCGCACCCGCGGCGCTCGTCGACGTCGTGACCGGCGCTCGCTTCGACGTATCGAGCGGCGTCCTCCCGCTCTCCGCCGACGCGTTCGGCGTGCACGTCTACGTCGCGGCCGGCGGATCCTGCGGCACCGACTGAGTCGCGGCCTCCACGGCCTCCACGGCCTTCTCCGGATGCAAGAGCACCGCGCGCGGTCCGGTGCGCGCGAGCATCACGAAGCCGATGAGCACCCAGAAGGCTTCTTTCAGGCGCTTGAGCACGATGAACGCGGGCCCGAGCGACGCTGCGTCGGGCACGCCGTACGCATCGAGCATCGTCAGGTAGCCGACGTCCTGCACGCCGATGCCGGCCGGGGCGAACATCGCCGACGACCGCACGACCGACAGCGCGGCGTCGAACGACAGCACTTCGGATACGCCGAGCGGCGCGCCCAGCAAGCGCAGGATCAGGTAGCTCTCGAGGCCTTCGACGAGCCACAACCCGAGCATCCGCCACGCCGCCACGGCGCCGGCGACCTTGTCCTTCGACAGCCGATGGAGCTGGATGTCGGCGAGCGCGAAGTGGTGGCGCCGGTCCTCGATCCAGACCTTCAGCCATTTGAAGCGCGCGCGGCCGAGCGTGCCGGAGACGCGGCCGGCGATGCGGCCGTGCGCGGCGAGCGCCTCGATGCCGATCGAGAGGAACACGAGGCACGTGGCAGCCCCGAGCGTGATCACGATGAGGAGGTCGCTCCCGAGGAGCTTGCGCGACGCGTGCATGACGTACGTCGCGCCGAAGGCGGTCGCGAGCGCGACATAGGCGCCGTGCATGCGCACGACCGTCCAGCGCTTTGCCGTGCATGTCGCGAACACGTCGGCGATCGGCACGCCGGTGCGCCGCGACACGAGCACCGGCGAGATCGCGTCGGCCCAGACCGCTCCCGCAGGGGCGCTGTTCGTCACGGCCTCGGTGCCGATGCGGATCTTGAGGAGCGCGAACCACGACACCTTGCGATCGAGCGCGGCCAGCAGGCGTTGCCAGGCCCACGCATCCATCGCGAGCGCGAACGGGAACGGCACGACCACGATCACGCAGAGCGGCCCGACCGCACGGATGCGCTCCCACGCGGCGGGCAGATCCGACTTGGCGAGCGCATGGACGAAGAGCGCGATGCACGCCGCGAAGGCGACCCAGCGGAGGATCTTGAGGAGCCGCCCGCCTGAGCCGTCGCCTTTGCCTTCCTCCGTCACGCCGTGAGCCTGCGGGACCCTGGGGCGTCCCGTCAAGGCGACGAAAAGCCCTTGACCCGGTGCCGATGGGCTGGAGACGACGTCGTGACTCAGGCGTGAGTTGACAAACCTGGACGGTCAGCCAATCTGGGCCAGGTTGAGTCCGCGACTTTCCTGCCGTCTCGTCTCCGGAGCTTCATGACCTTCCGCAGTCTCCTCCTCGGCGCTCTCGCTGCTTGCGCCGGGATCGTCACCGCATCGACATCGGCCGGCTGCGGCAGCGATGAAACGAACAACCGCGACTTCGGCCAGCCGCCGCCCGCGCAGACGTTCAACCCCGGCCTCGGCGGAGGCGACGGCTACGGCTACGGCAGCGACCCCGAGAAGCCGTTCGTCTGTCCCGACCCGCTGAAGCGCTGCAATCACACGATCACGTATCCGTTCAACGGCGAGACGTCCGTCGAGCTGCGCGGCGACTTCGGCGGCCCCGACACGTGGGTCACCGGCAAGCCGATGACGAAGAAGGGCAACGTCTGGACGGTCGACCTCACGGTCCCGTTCGGCAAGGCCGTCATGTACAAATTCTTCGTCGACGGCACGACGTGGACGATCGACGACGCGCAGCCGAAGGTGACGGACGCGAACTCGAACACGAACAACACGTTCGTCGGCAAGACGTGCGAGCCCGCGATCTGCGAGGAAGAGGGCGCCCTCCCGCCCGGCGTCTTCGACTGGCGCGACTCGGTGATCTACTTCGTCTTCGTCGATCGCTTCTTCGACGGCAACCCGGCCAACAACTGCAACATCGCGGGCGTGAGCGGCGGCAACAAGTCGATCGCCAACTACCAGGGCGGCGACTGGGCCGGCGTCACCCAGAAGATCAACGACAACTACTTCACCGACCTCGGCGTCAACACGCTGTGGATCACCGTGCCGTTCGACAACCCGCAGGTCGCCGGACAGGGCGTCGGCGGCGACAACCACCAGTACTCCGGGTACCACGGCTACTGGCCGAAGCTCGACAACAGCGACCCGACGCAGCTCCAGTCCGAGTCGTGCTTCGGCTCCTTCGCGGACCTCAAGACGCTCATCTCCACCGCGCATGCGAAGGGCCTGAAGGTCCTCTTCGACTACGCGATGGTGCACGTGCACGACTCGTCGGCGGTGTTCGCGGCGCACAGCGACTGGTTCTGGCCGAACAGCAAGAACGGCTCACCGGACTGCATCTGCGGCGGCGCCTACTGCAAGTGGGAGACGGACCCGGAGCGCTGCTGGTTCACGAGCTACCTGCCGCACTGGAACTACACGAACGCGACCGCGCGCGATTACTCGGTCACGCAGGCCGTGGAGTGGATCAAGCAGACGAAGGACGCCTCCGGCTTCGGCGTCGACGGGTTCCGCGCCGACGCCATCAAGCACGTCGACATCTCGTGGCTCACCACGCTGCGCGCCAAGATCAAGTCCGAGGTCATCGCCACGCAGACCCCGCCGCAGCGGTTCTACATGGTCGGCGAGACGTACGACTTCGGGAACCGCGATCTCCTCAAGCAGTACGTCGATCCCGCGACGAAGCTCGACGGCCAGTTCGATTTCCCGCTGCGCGCCAACGTCGTGAACGCGGTCATCATGCGCACCGAGAGCATGAGCGATCTCGCGTCGTTCATGAACTCGAACGACTACTATTACGGCGCGAGCGCCGTGATGAGCACGTTCATCGGCAACCACGACCTGCCGCGCATCATCCACCTCGCCGCAAACAACCGGCTCTGGGGCGACGACCAGGGCTCCGACGGCAAGAACCTCGCGTGGAACGGCCAGCCCGGCCCCGTCGCGGAGCTCGAGGCGTACGAGCGCGTCGCCAACGCGTTCGGTGTACTCTACACGAATCGCGGCGCGCCTCTCGTCTACTACGGCGACGAGATCGGTCTGCCAGGCGCCGGCGACCCCGACAACCGCCGCTTCATGCAGTGGAGCGGCCTGAGCACGAACCAGACGTTCCTGAAGGACCGCCTGAAGAAGCTCGGCGACATCCGCAGCAAGCACCCGGCGCTGCGCCGCGGAACGCGCACCACCCTCGAGTCGAACACCGACGTCTGGGCATACAGCCGGATCACGAACGGCGACACGGTGTACGTCGCCGTCAACCGCAGCGACGGCGACAAGGACGTCGGCTCGCTCCCCTCGGGCGCACTGACCGAGCTCGTGACCGGAGCGACCGCGAACGGCCCGAAGGTCACGATCCCCGCTCGCCAGACGCGCATCTTCGTCACGAAGTAACCGCGGCGCTCCGGTACGTCTCGAGCGGCACAGACAGGGCGATCTACGCGTACCCGAAGTGAGCGCGGGGTCGTGTAATCTCCGGGCCATGGTCCGACGCTCCTTCGCGCTCGCCTCCGCGCTGCTGGTCTCTCCGCTGCTCGGCGCATGTGGAAACAAGTCAGAGCCCGCGACGCCGTCGCTCTCCGATCCCGCGCATGCCGCGGATCCCGCGAGCACGGGCTCGTCGGGCGCGCTCCCTGCGGCCTCGGCCGATCCCGGCGAAGCCGGGGGCGAAGAGAAGCACCACCGCCAGCGCAAGCCGTTCCCGATCCACAGCTCGTGTACCCGGGTGGTCACCGTCGTCTTCGGCGAGGATCCGAAGGCGCAGGGTGCCGGTCAGCGCACCATCGCCCCCAATTCCTCGATCGACGGCCCGCGTGACTCGGATGGCAAACAAACCGTGTGGTTGCTCGACGAGAAGGGCGAGCCGACGGTGAAGGTGCACATCACACGCGGGATGAAGCAGCTCGAGATCGGGCGAAGCTGCGGGACGCTCGACGCACACTGACGTCGCTCTGGGTTAGGATGGCGACGTGAGCTCGCGCCGCCGCACCATCGCCCGCCTCGCCCTGCCGACCGCCGCGGTGGCGCTCGCGTTCGCGTCGGTGCAATGCGGTCTGCTCGGAGCTCCCGGCGACTACGCGTCGGGCGCCGACGAGAACGAGGGCGGCTCGCCCGAGTCGTCGACCGATCGCGACGGCAACACGACGCTGCCCGACGGCGCCGTCGTTTTGCCGGACGGGAACGTGGTGCCTCCGTCGCTCGGAACGCTCGCGCTCATGGCCGGCGAGCGCCAGCCCTCCTCGCCCGAAGACGATCCCGCATGGTCCGCCGACGCATGGTCCGGCACGATCGCCGCGGACGGCCGCATCTCGTCGTGGCGGATCGAGAAGAGCGCGCCGATCATCGGCTCGTTCGACTCCGCCGGCCTCGTCGGCAACACGTGGGTGATGATCAACGTGGGCTTTGGGATCTTCGGCGGGCGAGGCACCGCGATCCAGTCGACGAGCTGGGCGCCCGGCATCCTCGGCGACTGGCGAGCAGGACGCGCGAACGGCGCCCCCGGCGGGCTCGACGAATTCGCGCGCGTGTTCTTCGGGAACCACCTCCTCTACGTCGGCGGCACACGCACGGTGGCCGATCCGGACGGCGGACCGTCGACGACGTTCTTCACGAAGGAGGCGCACGTCGCGAACGTGGACGTCGTGAAGAACGAGCTCGGCGTCTCGAGCGGAGCCGGCCAGCAGCTCGTCGACGCGCGCTCGCGGTGCGGCCTGCTCGTCGCGGGCACGAACCTCTACGTCGTGGGAGGTCGCGCGCCGTCGGGGATCACGGCGTCCGTCGAGACGGCCAAGCTCGACATCGGCGCCGGCACCGTCCAGGCATTCGCAGCGCAACCGCCGCTCGTGAACGCCGGCGCAGACCACAAGGTGTATCTGCCGAGCCTCGCGGCGGCCGAGGGCTATCTCTTCGTCGCCGGTGGTCGCACGAACTTTGGCGGCACGCCCACCGATGTCGTCCTCTCCGCGAAGATCAACGCCGACGGAACGCTCGGCGCATGGTCGAACGTCACGAACCTCCCGAAGGCGCTCCGCGACTTCGCGCTCGTCGGATTCAAGGGGCGTCTCTACGTCGCCGGCGGCGTGGGTGCCACGACACGCAGCGACGAGGTCTTCACGGCGAGCATCGGCGCCGATGGCAAGCTCGGTGCGTGGGACGATTCGAACACCAAGCTGCCGTCACCGCGCTCCGATTTCGTGGCGCTCGCGTACTGACGGAGACGTAGAATGCGCGAGGTGACGGACGTGCGCGCATCCTTCGTTGCCACGGTCGCCGCCTCGACGATCGCGATGGCGATCGTGCTCGCGCCGGGCACCGCCTCCGCCGATGCCACGTGCATCAGCGCGTACGAGCAGACGCAGACGCTTCGCAAGGACGGCAAGCCCGTCGCGGCGAAGGCGCAGGCGGCGATCTGCGCCCGCGAGTCGTGTCCGGCTTTGCTCACGAAGGACTGCACGAAGTGGCTCGCGGAGCTCGAGGCCGTGATCCCGTCCGTCGTGCTCGATCCACGCACGCCCGCCGGCGCGCTCCGCACCGACGTGCGCGTGAAGCTCGACGGCGCGGCGCTGGGCGAGAAGATCGACGGCAAGGCGATGTCCCTCGAGCCGGGCTCGCACACGTTCGTCTTCGAAGCCGACGGCGCTGCGCCCACCGAACGCACGATCGTCGTGCGCGACGGCGAGAAGAACAAGAAGGTCACCGTGACGCTCGCGCCTGCGCGCGGCGGCGAGAACGGCGATGCGAAGCCGGTCGCCGACCGGCCGATCCCGCTCGGCGTGTGGATCTTCGGCGGCGCGTCGGTCCTCGCGCTGGCGACGTCGGCCGCGTTCGCGATCGACGGTCTCGGCAAGAAGAGCGATCTCGATCAGTGCAAACCGCATTGCGCCGCCGGCGATATCGACGCGATGTCGACGAGCTTCACGCTCGCGGACGTCGCGCTCGGCGCAGGTGTCATGGCCGGCGCGGCGGCCGTATACCTCTTCCTCACGCGGCCTACGGCGGAGGCGCCAGCGGTGGCGCGTGCGAACGACCCGGCGACGAACGCGCGCGTGCGGCCGGTTCCGTTTGCGGCGCCGCTTCCCGGCGGCGGCGCGCTCGGCATCACGGCGCGCTTCTGAAGCGCGTCGAAGCGCATCCAAAAGCGCGTCCAAAGCAGGAATCGGACCAGCGCCGAAAGTGTGCGGTCCGTCGTGGGCGCCGATGTGACCGCGACAAAGAGATTGCGCTCGCGCTCGATCCGTCCTTGCGCGGGGGGACGAGTGCGCTATGTCCGGGCGTTCTTGCGTGAAGGCGGTTTTGCCGAGTCGAAGGCAGCGCAGAGGGCCGACCCCGCGACGGGGAAGCTGCGCTGCTCAAGTGACCACGTGAGTGCGAATGCGCGAGCGACACGGAAGCGTAACGGACGGGGGCATACCGGGCTGATGAAGGAGGACGACGCATTGAGGCCGACTGCAAACTCGACGACGCCTGCGAAAGCGGTAGACTCTCGGGCACTCGTGTCTTCTTCGCGCAAAGCTTCCGAGCTTACGATCGAGGCCCTTTATCACGAACGCCTCACCCGCACGGGCGACGGCACGGCCTGCGTCGCGCGCACGCGCGGCGACGACGAGCTGCCCGACGAGGGTGAGCGCGCGCGAATGATCAGCGACATCACGCGCTTGATCCGCGAGCCGCACATGCCCGAGACGACGCGCTGCGCGGGTCTCACGCTGATCGGTTGGCTCGCCCGCCGCATGCCCGGCGAGTCTGCGCACGCGATCGGCGTCTCCGAAGCGCGCCAGTCGGAGCGCCGGATCCGCGCCGCACAGCGCAAGACGCGCTGAGCGAGGTGGTCGCATGCCGAGGCTCGGCACGCGGCTGTTTCGTACGCCCGCGGCGCTGCCCCTCGCCGTGCTCGTCGCCGTCGTCGGCGCAGCGGTCTTCGTTCGCGTGCGCAGGCCACCGCTGTCGGACGCGCCGAATGCGACGGTGACCGTCACGTCGTCGTTGCCTGCGCCGGCGGGACCCGCTTCGGGCCTCGGCGCGCCGCTTCGCGCTCCCCCCATCGTGCCGCCCTCGAGCGACGGCGCCGATGCGACGGTGATCGTCGCGCCCGCGACCGGACCGCGCATGGTCCACGGCGGTCCGCGGCATCTGCATCGCTCCGCGGCGCACGGACCCCGCACCGCGACGAAGATCGGATGGCGCGTGAAGGTGGCGGGCCCGGTCGCGGCGCAGGTCACGACGTCTCCCGACGAACGCACGCTCTACGTCGCCACGCTCGAGGGCGCGGTCGTCGCGCTCTCTCGCGACGACGGTACGCAACGCTGGTCCACGTCGCTCGGCGGTCGCGTGTATAGTACACCTTTGGTGCACGACGACGGCACGCTCTACGTCGGCAGCGACGCGAAGAAGCTCTTCGCGCTGTCACCGGAGGGCGCGGTCGTCTGGCGCCTCGAGCTCGACGGCGAAGCGGACACGGGCCCTGTGTTCGGCAAGGACGGGACGATCGTCGTCGGCGCCGGCGCGTCCGTCTACTCGGTCAGGCGCGGCGGCGACGTCGCCTGGCGCGTCGCCGCGAAGGGGAAGGTCTTCACCGCGCCGGCTGTGACCGACGACGGGCTCGTCGTCGTGGGCTCGCAGGACGATCGCGTCCACGCGATCGCCGCGGGTGGAGCGCTCGCGTGGTCCACGGACCTCGGCGCCGACGTCGACGGAGCCGCCGTGATTGGCGACGACGGCGCGATCTACGTCGGCACGGACAAGGGCGAGATCGTCCGCCTCGACGCTCACGGCAAGGTCGCGTGGCGCGCCGGCGTCGGCGGTTACGTCCGCGGCGTCCTCTCGCTGGCGAGGAACGGCGACGTGCTCGCCGGCACCTACGGCCCCGTTCCGCGGGTCGTCCGCGTCAGCCCGGACGGCACGATCCGCGGCGCTTTTGCGATTAATGGCACCGGCGCGCGCGAATTCGGCATCCACGGAGGCCCGCTCGAGGATGCGGACGGCACGCTGTATTTCGGGGCTCAGGACGACGCCGCCTACGCAATCGACGCGGAAGGCGCCGTACGGTGGCGCTTCGAGACCGGCGCGGACGTCGATGCGCCCCTGACGATGCTCTCCGACGGCAGCCTCGTGGTCCCTTCGGAAGACGGGACGATCACGATGCTTTTGCCGTGAACGACGCGGGACAGCTATCCTCGTCGGCGCTTGCAATGGTTGTGATTCCGCCCGCCAAGGACACGGACGCCGAGGACGTGGCCTGGGGGCTCCAGACCGCCGAGGCCTTGTGGAAGCGTGGCGAACGCATCGACGCGATCGTCTGGCTTAGGCGCGCCGCGCAGGCGGCGGGAGATGCGGCCGACGACGATCGCGCCCTCGAGCTGGCGCGTTCCGCCGCCGAGCTGAGCGACTGGATGGCGACGCAGCCGCCGGGCGCGACGCGGCCGCCGCCGTCACCGACGCATAGTCCGCCGCCTGGTTACGATCCTCACAACGCGTCGACGTTCGTTCCGTTCGGCGACGAAGATCGACAGCCCGATCACCGCCCGCGGCTGCCCAGCACCGCGAACGCGAACAACGCGCCGACCTACGTTCCGCAAGCGCCGACGTACGCGCCGCAAGCACCGACATACGCGCAGCCTGTACCGACGCGACCGCAGCCTCCGCTGAGCCGAGCGCCGTCGTCACCGACGATGCAGACCGCCGAGCCGGTCTTCCCACCGGAGAACGAGGACAGCGCGTCCGATCGACGACCGACGCCGATGGCTCCGGGCGTGAACGAGCTCGACGAGCCGGGCGCGGACGCCGAGCCGAGCGCGACGACCTCGGTGCCGCCGGCCGAGCACGTGCACGCCGGCATGTTCAATCCGTGGGACGACGGCGCGCTGCCGGCGCCGACGCCGGGGCCGGCGGCGTCGCCGCCCTCGCCGCCCTCGCCG
>JAQBQJ010000365.1 GCA_028287065.1 Labilithrix sp.
CGGCGACGGCGGGTATCAGGTCGGCAACTTTCCGGTCCTCTGGACGGAATGGAACGGCCGCTATCGCGACACCGTCCGCTACTTCTGGACCGGCGCCACATGGACGATCGCCGACCTCGGGTATCGCCTCACCGGCTCGAGCGATCTCTACGAGGACGACGGGCGGCACCCGCACGCGAGCATCAACTTCATCACCGCGCACGACGGCTTCACGCTCCGTGACCTCGTCTCGTACGAGAAGAAGCGCAACGACGCCAACGGCGAGGAGAGCCGCGACGGCAACGATCACAATGCGTCGTGGAACAGCGGCGTCGAAGGTGAGACGACGGACTCCTCGATCCTCGCGCTGCGCCTGCGGCAGCAGCGGAACTTCATCGTCACGCTCGCGCTCTCGCAAGGCGTGCCGATGCTCACCGGCGGCGACGAGATGGGGAAGACGCAGCACGGGAACAACAACGCGTTCGTGCAGGACAACGAGGTCTCGTGGCTCGACTGGGATCTCGATGCCGAGCGCGATGCGCTGCTCGAGTTCACGCGCGAAGTGTTCGCGTTCCGCCGGCGCCACCCCGTCTTCCGTCGGCCCGGCTTCTTCAAAGGACAGCGTGTCGGTGGAAGCGAGCTGAAGGACATCGCCTGGTTCCACCGTGACGGGCGTGAGATGACGCTCATCGACTGGCAGAAGCCCGAGAACAACGCGATCGGTCTCCTGCTCGCCGGCGACGCGCTCGATTGGCGCGACGAGGCGGGCGAGCCGGTGATCGACGACTCGTTCTTGCTGCTGCTCAACGGCTCGCGCGCAGCGGTCGATTTCGTGTTGCCGAGCTCCGATTGGGGAAAGCGCTGGTCGCTGCGGATCGATACGCGTCTGCCGTCGATGCTCCACGAAGGCGAGCACGACGCCGGGGCGCGCGTGCGGCTCGATCAGAACACGATGATGGTGCTGAAGCGCGTGCTGCCGGGGCGCGGCTCGTGGCGCGCGTCTTCGGCGGCGCTGCCGGTCGCCGCCGCGGACGACTGAGTCACGGCTTCGTGACGCACCCGACGTTGTCGACGACGACGGTTGCCGTGGCAATGTTGTCGGACGCGTACGGGATCCCCACGCTGATATACGCACCCACGACGTTCGACGGAGTCGTGAGCGACGCAAGCGTCACAGTGGTGCCGTTCGCGGTCAGCGTCGCGGTGGCGCCTGCGAACGCGAGCGTGACGTGGAACCACGTGTCCTTCGGCAGCGGCGTGCCCAGGTTCTGCGTCCGATCGACCGACGGAGCGCCTCCACCGCCGCCGTAGAACTCCGCGAGTTTCCAGATACCTTCGTATGCTGCGAAGTAGACGTGGTGGTCGTCCGTGCCCGGGACGACGGCGACGAGATCGAGGACGTCGAGCTCGCCCGCCGTGGGCACGTCCGTCAGCTTCAGATCGATGTCGCACCGCATCGAGGTGCGCGGCGACGGGAACGTCTTCACGAGGTTCGCGTAGGCGGGAACGGCGCCGGCGGTGATGGTCGCCACGAACGCGTTCGGCGGTGACAGGCCGCCCGCGCTGAACGCGATCGTCCCGCGCTTGGTCTCCTTGTTGCTCCAGCGAGAGCCCGGGGTGGAGTCGTCGAAGGCGTCGCAGAACTCGCCGGCGCTCTCGAGACACGTCGTCGCTCCAGCTTCGGTCGTGTTTGGAGCGCCGTCGGGCGGGAGGGAAGGGGAGTCGCCGCTCGGGCCGCCGTCCGATGCTGCGTCCGCCAGAGACCCGTCGCCCAGAGCGACGCCGCTCAGCCCATTCGTGTCGACGACCAGCGAGCACGCCGCGAGCGGCACCGCGAAGGCCACGAGAGCTGCGAACCCGCGGTGCACCCGGCCCATGGGCTCAGTTTACGCGACTAGTTCGCCGGCGTGATCACACGGACGGTCTCCGTGTCCGACTGGCGCGCGCCGAGGGGCGCCGAGAGCGGCGCGAGGGCGCTCGGGAGCTTCGCGAACGAGACGTCGACGTCGTCGCCCGCCGCCGGAGCGAACTGACCGCCGACTTCCTGACGGATGTTGCCGGACACGCCGCCCCACGCGATGCCGTCGCCGAGCTTCGGGCAGGTCGCCGCGCGGCACGCCGTGGTCGCGAGCTTGTACGTCGTCTTGAAGAGGCCGTCCTCCATCGAGGTGGTCGTCGACAGGACCTTCGCGCGGGCATGTCCCTGCCCAAGCTCGCTCGCGCGCGCCACGTTGCCCTCGTCCTTCGAGATGCTCGGGAGCATCGCGTACGTGGCGACGGCCGCGGCCGCGACGAACGCGAACCGCGCGCGACGGTCGCTGCGACCGCGGAGGATCAGGAAGAAGAGGAAGCCGAGCGTCGCGACCATCGCGAAGTGCGACGCCGCGAGCGACGGCTTCTTCGGCGCGACGGTGGCGTTGCCGCAGCCGTTGCCCGAGGCCTCGAGCTTCGTCGAGTAGAGCTCGGCGAGCCCCGCGATGTCGTCCGACGCCGGCGCGCGGAGCGTGGCGTCGTTCGGCGAGGAGTAGCGGTACATGAGCGCGTCCTTGCGCTCCATCTCGTCGTTCATGCCGAGCGAATGACCGAGCTCGTGAGCGACGACGTGATGCAGGTCGTAGACGGTGTCGAGCGACTGCGCCTCGTCCTGGTGCGAGATGCCGTCGGTGTTCGACGGGTGGGCGGTCGAGCCGCTGCCGATGCGTTCCTGGTTCTCGACCGCGGCCGCTTCGCGGAGGACGGCGAACTTGTACGAGCCGTTGACGATGATGTCCGCGTCGAGGATGCGGCCCGACGCGTTGTCGTACGTGAGCACGGTGATGGCGAGCGCGCGTCCGGCCGGCGCATAGCCGTCCGGCATGAAGAACACGCCGTTCTTCTGGTCGAACCCCGGCTTCGTCGGCGCGTCGATGACCGTCGCCGCCGCGTGACCCTGCAGCTCGGGGGCGCCGACCGTGCCGCTCCAGCTCGCCATCGCGCGCGCCGTCGCCGAGACCGCGTCTTGCACGTTGGTGTCGACGGACGGGTCGAAGGTGTAGTCGACGGTGCGCTGATCCCAGTGGACCAACTCTCCCTTGGACGTCTTCTTCACGACGAACGCATGTGCGTCCGGAGCGCCGAACGTAGCGAGAACGAGGGCCGCGCCAGTGGCGGCTACGGAAGTACGAACGAGCGCGCGAAGGGTGCCGTTCCGGAATCGATCAGAGACGCGAAGCAGGGCCACGTAACCTTTCTACGCGGATCAGATAACCCAATAACCTTAATTGCATTTCAAACTAAAAATGAGTGTCAGCTTGTAACGCGCCCGCAGTGCCGGTCGTGCGCGTCACCACGCGCGCCCCTCGTGCGTGTTGTCACCACCGGTGTGAGTCGCAATCGCGTCTCAGGAGTACAGGGACGCTTCTGAGACAGTAGCAAATTGCGCGGCAAAACCGCTACATCCGACGGAAGCCCACCTCGGCGGCCGCTAGGCGCGGGTCAGCGCGCATGCGCGCACGTGTAGCGGTCGACCCTGCTCCCCCGCTTGGATGCCTACGCGCAGCGTGCCGGAGGTGGGAGCGAGTGGTCGCTAATTTGAAATCAGGATTACGAACTTCGAATTCGCGCCGTTCGACGGATCAGGTCAATCGCGTGCGCCCGGAAGCGGGGCGCCGCCGAGCTTGTAGCGCTCGAGCTTGCGATAGAGCGTCGTGCGATCGAAGCCGAGCACCTTCGCGGCCTGCGTCTTGTTCTGGCCGACCGCTTCCATGACGCGCTGGATGTAGCGCCGCTCGACCTCTTCCATCGTGACGAGGTCCGTCGGATCCTCGGTCGCGACGACGACGAACGAAGGCTTGAAGTCGCGGACCTTCGGCGGGAGATCCTCGACCGTGAGCTCCTCGAATCGCGCGAGAGCGAGCGCCCGCTCGATGCAGTTCTGCAGCTCTCGCACGTTGCCGGGCCACGCATAGGCGAGGAGGCGCTCGCCCACGGCGCTCGAGAAGCCGTGCACCTTCTTGCCCATCGGCTCGGAGTACCGCGTGATGAACTGCTGCGCGAGGGCGAGCACGTCTCCGCCGCGCGCGCGGAGCGGCGGCAGCGCGAGGTGAACGACGTTGATCCGGTAGTAGAGGTCCTCGCGGAACCGGCCGCTCTCGACGAGCGATTCGACGTCGCGGTTCGTCGCCGCGATGATGCGTGCGTCGAACGGCATCTCGCTCGTGCCGCCCACGGGGCGCACCATGCGCTCCTCGAGCGCGCGCAGGAGCTTCGACTGCATGCCCGGCGGCATCTCGCCGATCTCGTCGAGGAAGAGCGTCCCGCCGCTCGCCTCGAGGAAGAGTCCCTTCTTCGTCGCGCGCGCATCCGTGAACGCGCCCTTCACGTGACCGAACAGCTCGCTCTCGAGGAGCGCCTCGGGCATCGCTGCACAGTTGATCGCGATGAACGGTCCGTCGGCGCGCGTGCTGCGCTTGTGGAGAGCCCGGGCAACGAGCTCCTTGCCGGTGCCGCTCTCGCC
>JAQBQJ010000130.1 GCA_028287065.1 Labilithrix sp.
TCGATCTGAAGACGGGCGAGTACGCGGGCGCGTCGGATCTCGAGCGTCATGTGTCGGCGAGCTCACCGAAGGCGATCTGGGTGGCCGCGGCGCTGGACAAGGCCGGCATCGCCGCGATGACGCCCTACGCACAGCCGATCTTCCGCGACTCCGACAACAACGCCGCGGGCTCTGCGATCGACCTCGCCGGCGGCATGAACGCGGTGAACGTCTTCTACTCCGGCAAGGCCGGCATGGTCGACAGCGGGCTCACGCAGTGGTTCGGCAACCGCGTCGCGACCAACTCGCCGCGCAAGATGGGCGACGACAACTACTTCACGGCGAAGGACGCGGTGACGTTCCTCTCACGGCTCGACAAGGGCACGCTGCTCGATGCGGCGGACACGGCGCAGCTCGAGACGTGGATGACGTGGTCGCCGCGCACCGGCTTCGGCGGGTGGCTCGGCACGCTGCTGCCCGCCGGCGTACGCACGACGATGATGCACAAGGGTGGCTGGCTCCCGCCCGGCTGCTGCGGCGACGACGCGACGTACAACACGCTCAACGAGATCGGCATCGTCGAGGTCGCGGCGGGGCATCGCTACGCGATCGCGATCCTCGCGCGACGCGGCAGCGACTGGTACGGCAAGCAAGCGCCGTGGGTCGAGCGCGCGTCGTGCGTGATCTACCGCGCCGCGAGCGGGGCGGCGGCCTCCGCGCTCGACTGCAAGGACTAGGTCGAGATACCCCGAGATCGGGCTCGGGCACGGGCACGTTTACGGGCGAGAGGGCGTCACTTGCACAGCGGGTTGGACGCAAGCGAGTCCAGCGTCGCCTTGCAGCCCACCTTCAGCGCGGCCTTGCCGGCAGGGGTCGCCGCGCTCGCCTTCCACGCGTCCTGCTGCGCCTTGAAGCCCTGCTGCGCCGTGGCTTGCGACGCTGCGGGCATCTTGGCGATGCACGCCGCGTACTTGGTGACGTAGTCGTCGCACTCGGCGACGCCGATCGCGCCGCCCGCGGCGGCCTCCTCCTTCTTCTTGCATGCGACGGTGAGGAGGGCGCAGAGGGCGAGGGAGACGAGCAGAAGCTTTTTCATGCGTCGCAGACTGCCACGCCTCCGCGCGAACGGGCGAGAACGTAGAGACGCGGGCTAGGCGTCGCGACGCGCCGAGAGCGACAGCGCTCGACCCATCGCGCGGATGTCCGCGACCTTCGCCTCGAGCGGCCCGAAGTCGTTCGCGACGGCGATCGCCGACCAGATCGCCTCGATCTCGTCGATGAGCAGCGTGCAAGGTGAATCACACTGGAAATACGGGTCCGCGACGCTCTTCGGTGAGCGCGGCTCGTACAGCGAGAGGAGGTCGTGGAGCTCCGTCCAGCGCGTTCCTTCGTAGGCGTCTCGCGCCGGGCCGGAACGCGCGCGGCCTTCGCGCACCGAGCCGCCGTAGAGGTCGAAGAAGAGCTGCTCGAAGCCGACGTCGCTCGACTCGAGGAAGCTCCACGTCGCCGTGGCGAGCGCAAGGTCCGTGTCGGCATCACGCGGTGCGACGCCGAGGCGCGCGAGCGTTCGCTGCGTGAGCGCGGCGTCGTAACGATCCTCGTACGAAGCGATCGGCGAGCCGAGCGGCGCCGCGGGCACGAGGACGCGCAGCGCGTCCGCGAGGCGGCTCAGGTTCCACGCGACGACCGACGGCTGCTTGCCGAAGGCGTACAGCCCGGTGTGATCGAAGTATGCCGCGACGAAGTCGGGATCGAACGTCGGCACGAACCGGTATGGCCCGTAGTCGAAGCTGTCGCCGGTGATGGTCATGTTGTCCGTGTTGAGCACGCCGTGGCAGAAGCCGGCGGTCATCCACTCGGCCGCGAGCTTCGCGCTCGCGGCGACGACGCGATCGAAGAACGCGACGACGCGGTCTTCGCCCGTCTTCGTCTCGAGCTCGGGGAAGTACGTCCGCACCGAATAATCGACGAGCTTCTCCATGTTCTCGACGTCGCCGCGCTTGCCGTCCGGACCCGTGCCGAACGCGAGGCGCTGGAACGTGCCGAAGCGGACGTGCGAGTGTCCGAGGCGGACGAGGACGCTCGATCGCGTGGGCGAGGGCTCGTCACCGCGATGCAGCTTCTCGCCGGTCTCGAAGAGGCTCAGCGTGCGCGATGTCTGCACGCCGAGCGCCTCGAGCATCTCGGTGGCGAGGATCTCGCGCACGCCGCCCTTCAACGTGAGCCGCCCGTCACCTCCGCGTGACCATGGCGTGGTCCCGCTGCCTTTCGTCCCCAGATCGAGCAGCCGCGCGGTCTCGTCGCGCGCCTGCGCGAAGAGGAACCCGCGACCGTCGCCGAGCGCGGGGTTGTAAACGCCGAACTGGTGCCCGTGGTACCGGAGCGCGAGCGGTTTGGTGAGGTTGTCGGGCAGGGCCTCGAACCGCGCGAAGTGGGCCTCCCACTCGTCGGCGGTCAGCGTGTCGAGGCCGACCGCGCGGGCGGCGCGATCGTTGCGAAAGCGCAGGATCCGCGCGGGGAAATCGGCCGGCTTCACTTCGTCGTAGAAGGCGTCGCCGAGCTCGCGGATGCGGGGGTCGGGGCGGTACGCGTCGCTGGTCGGCATCGGACGACACCTTAGGCCGTAAGGGACGAAGAACAGCTATCGTGATGACGTGCTGCGGAATCCTGCGTTCGTCGCTCTGGTCGCCTCGACGGCGGCGTGCACGCCGTTCGGCGTCGTCGACGGTCCGGGCGACGCGGGGCTGACTTCGGTCGACGGCTCCTCGGCGGCGACGGACGGAGGCGATGCGGCGCGCCCCGACGGCTCTCCGCCCAGCACGCTCCGATGCAAGAGCCCGCCGCCCGGGACGCTGTTCTGCGAGGACTTCGAGAGCGACAAACCGAAGCTCGGGTTCACGGACTCGTACGGCGACGGGGCGTTCACGGCGGAGCGCATCGCCGTCGCCGGTCGTGGGATGGTGCTGGCGTATCATGCGACGATCTCGGCGAGCTCGCCGAACGGATGGCTCCGCTTCGGTCCGAACGGCGTCGACGCCGACATGAGCTTCGCCGAGCTCGAGCTCACCGCGGACGTCGCGATCGTCAGCCAGGCGTTCGACGGCGGCATCGTCGCGGCGCTCTGGACGCTCTCGACCGACGCGGCGCCGGCGGTGCACGGCATTGCGAGCGGGAACCAGGGCACGTTCCTCGACGCCTCGGAGCCGCGCACCGACACGAAGGTAAAGAACACCGCGCCCGGCGAATGGCACACGGTCACGGTGCGCCTCCAACGGAGCGGAGCGACGTTCACGCGAGTCGCGTCCGTCGACGGAGACGTGGTCGAGTCCGGCGTCGTTCCCGTGACGCCTTCGTTCGGCTGGGACGCGAGGATCGGGGTGTTCTACGGGACGTACGGCAACGCCGAGATCCTGTTCGACGACGTGATCGTCATCCGCAAGTGACCTCGGCGCGTGCCGTGAACGCGCTCAGAACTGGTGATTCTCGGTCGAGTCCTCGAGCGCCAGCGTCGTCGACTTGCCGCCCGAGATGACCTCCGCGACCTGGTCGAAGTAGCCGGTCCCGACTTCGCGCTGGTGGCGCGTCGCGGTGTAGCCGTCCTTCTCCGCAGCGAACTCCGTCTGCTGGAACTCCGAGTACGCCTTCATGCCCTCGGCCTGGTAGCGACGTGCGAGATCGAACATGCCGTAGTTCAGCGCGTGGAAGCCCGCGAGGGTGACGAACTGGAACTTGTAGCCCATCGCGCCGAGCTCCTTCTGGAACTTGGCGATCGTGACGTCGTCGAGGTTCTTCTTCCAGTTGAACGACGGCGAGCAGTTGTACGCGAGCATCTTGTTCGGGAACTCCTTGCGGATCCCCTCGGCGAACTTCTTCGCCTGCGCGAGGTCGGGCGTCGACGTCTCGCACCACACGAGGTCCGCGTACGGCGCGTACGCGAGGCCGCGCGCGATGGCGGTGTCGACCCCGCTCTTGATCTTGAAGAAGCCCTCGGGCGTGCGATCGGCCTTCTCGATGAAGGGACGATCGCGCTCGTCGATGTCGCTCGTGAGGAGCTTCGCGCTGTCGGCGTCGGTACGCGCGACGAGGATCGTCGGCACGTCGAGCACGTCTGCCGCGAGGCGCGCGGCGACGAGCGTGCGGATGAACTGGCTCGTCGGAACGAGGACCTTGCCGCCCATGTGGCCGCACTTCTTCTCGCTCGCGAGCTGGTCCTCGAAGTGAACGCCGGACGCGCCGGCTTCGATCATCGCCTTCATCAGCTCGTAGGCGTTGAGCGGGCCGCCGAAGCCGGCCTCGGCATCCGCCATGATCGGCGCGAGCCAGTAGTGCTGACGCTTGCCCTCGGCGTGCTCGATCTGATCGGCGCGGATGAGCGCCTGGTTGATGCGCTTCACGACGTGCGGGACGCTGTCGGCCGGGTACAGGCTCTGGTCCGGATACATGTGGCCGGACGTGTTGGCGTCCGCGGCGACCTGCCAGCCCGAGAGGTACACGGCCTTGAGGCCCGCGCGGACCTGCTGCACCGCCATGTTGCCGGTGAGCGCGCCGAGCGCGTGCACGTAGTCCTCCGTATGGAGCATCTCCCACAAGCGCTTCGCACCGAGGGTCGCGACCGGGTGCTCGATCTTGAACGAGCCGCGCAGCTTCTCGACGTCGGCCTTCGAGTAGGGACGGACGATGCC
>JAQBQJ010000141.1 GCA_028287065.1 Labilithrix sp.
TGTCGGATCGTTCGCGGTGATCGTCGCGGGCGCCGCCGTGCGACCGGGACGACGCAGCGCGAACGTCGCTGCTGTCGCGAGCGTCACCGCCGCGAGCAGTGCGACCGTGGCGACGAGAGCTCTCCGGCCTTCGCGCGACATGCGCGTGCATCGTAACCGCTCGCTTGTTTCGCGGTACTCCGGTGTTAAGGTTCCCGCGGTCGAAGGGGGACTCACATGAAGACGCGACGCTTCGTGATGGCGACGTTCGGGGTCACGGCTGCCATCGCAGCGATGCTCTACGGCTGCTCCAACGACGACAAGGCGGCGGCACCTGGAGCCAAGGGCACCGACGACTCAGGGGGCGGCGGCAAGGGGAGCTCGCGCGCCGATCAGCAGGTCGCGCTCGAGACCGGCTTCGACGTGACCACGTGGATGACCGCGCACGCCGACATCCGTCCCACCAGCACCGGCACCGTCGGCGACGCGTCCATCCTCAACGGCACGGCGACGTTCACGGAGGCAAACGGCGGCGGGGTCATCGTCGTCGTCTCCCTGGCACAGGCGTTTCCTCCGGGCGGCCCCGGCCTGCGCGGCATTCACATCCACGAGAACGGAAGCTGCAATCCGAGCGACGGCGGCGCGGACGGCGCGCTCGTCGGCGCCGGCGCGGCGGGCCCGCACTGGAACCCGACGGACGCCGGCCACGGTTATCCGACAGCGGCCGTCCACCACGCCGGCGACATGGGCAACATCCTGATCACGGACGCAGGCAGCGGCCAGCTCACGCTCATGTCGAAGGACTGGACCGTGGCGCCCGGCAGCAAGTCGGTCGTCGGACACGCGCTCGTGTTCCATGAGCAGATGGACGACGGCGTCTCCCAGCCGGCCGGCGAAGCCGGCGCGCGTTCGGGCTGCGGCGTCATCGTCGCTCCCTGAGCTCGCGTCGCTACTTCAGGTTCGCTTCGAGCTCGCGCTTCCAGTTCTCCCATTGCGCGTGATCGCCGGCGAGGCCGAGCAGGCCTTCGCGGATCTTCGAGAGACCGAAGCCCCACGCTTGCTTGATCCCGATGCTCGGCGGCATCGTGAGCTCGCCGGGCGTGACGATCGCATCGATGAGGACCGGCCCCGGCTCGCGGAGCGCGCGACGGATGCCGGGCTCGATGTCGACCGCATGCTCGATGCGGATCCCGAGCGCGCCGCACGCGCTCGCCAGCTTGGCGAAGTCTGGATTCACGAGCCCGGTCGCGTCCGGATCGAGCGGAAAACCAGACACTTCGTTCTCCATCTTCACGAAGCCGAGCTCGGCGTTGTCGAACACGATGACCTTGATCGGCCAGCGGAACCGGAACGCCGTCACGAGATCCTGCATCGACATGAGGAACCCACCGTCTCCACACACGGCCCAGACCTGGCGCGCGGGATCGACGGACGACGCGCCGAGCGCGATCGGGAGCGCGCATCCCATCGAGCCGTGATTGAACGACCCGAGCATGCGGCGCTCGTTCCGCATCTCGACGTAGCGCGCCGCCCAGACCGTGCTCTCGCCGACGTCGACGGCGAACACGGCGTCTTCGGCGGCGAGATCGCTGATCACCTTCGCGAACAAGGCGGGATGGAGCGGCTCGCTGCTGCGCGAGAGGCTCGCCTGCGCGAGGAGATGGGCGGCGTTCTTTGCATTCATCGCGACGAGGTGCTGCAAGAACGCGCGCGGTCGAGGCGCGGGCTCGAGGCGCGAGAGGACCGCGGTCACGGTCTCCTTCACCGCGCCGACCAGACCGAGCGTCACCGGCGCGCGCCGTCCGATGTTCTCGATCTTCGTATCGACCTGGATGATCGGCACGTCCGTCGGGAGGAAGTTTTCGTACGGGAAGTTCGTCCCGAGCATGACCAGCAGATCGCAGCCGAGCACGGCGTGATAACCGGGCGGCGTCCCGATGAGCCCGGTGAGCCCGACGACGTTCTCGTGGCGTCCGTCGAAGATGTCCTTGGCCCGCAGCGTGTGGACGATCGGCGCCTGGAGCCGCTCCGAGAGCGCGAGCACCTCGTCGCGTGCCTCGCGGCAGCCGATCCCGCAGAGCAGCGCGGGCTTCTTCGCGGCGGCCATCATCTCTATTGCGGCGTCGATGTCGCTCGCCGGCGGAACGACGTGCGGCTCCTCGCGCGTGAGCGGATGCAGGAAGTAGAGGTTCTCCACCGGCGAGGTCATGAGATCGATCGGGATCTCGATCCGGGAGACGATCTTCTCCACCAGCGCTCGCTGGATGGCGATCTCGGTGACCCGCAGCATCTGGCTGGGCGACGAGAGCAGAGCCTGGAACGCGCAGACGTCGTCGAACATCTTCGCGAGATCCACCTCCTGGAAATAGCCCGTTCCGCGCTCGTGCGTGGGCACCTGGCCGGTGATCGCGAGAACGCCCGCGCCTTCGCGTTTCGCGTTGTACAGGCCGTTGATGAGATGCAATGCGCCAGGACCGACGGTGCCGGCACACACGCCGAGCCCATTCGTGAGCTCGGCGGAGGCATACGCGGCATACGCCGCGTTCTCCTCGTGCCGGCAGCCGATCCACGCGATGCGTCCGTCACGGCGGAGCGCATCCGTCAGACCGTTGAGTGCATCACCGGCGACGCCGAAGATGCGTCGTACGCCTGCTTCGTGGAGCAGCTCGACGAGGACCTCGGCAACGTTCGATGGCTTGTGCGTACCGGAGCGCTTCGCCGACGCGCGGTCGGCGATGTGCTCGGCGGGGAAGAAGGGCGAGACGCTCGTGCTCGATCGATCGGCCATGACGAAGCCTCCGCTCCGCATGTCGTGCAATGCGGGGGCCGGGGCGTCGTGAGCGCCGGTCGAGTCCGTTACGGCTGAACCGTGCGCCGCACGTTCAGCGACGGGCCGTCCACTCCTTCACGCGCGAGCAACAGGATCGCGTTCGAGTCCGCGATGACGGGATGGTCCGGCATCTCGAAGAGTGCGGGCTGGCGCATCCTCCCTGCCGCGCTACACCTCCTCGTTCATGCGCCTCTTCACCGTCATTGCGCTCGTCGTCGTGGCGGGCTGCTCCACGCTCGGCTCGATCGCGAGCGAGGGCGTCGACTTCGCGGGCGCGAAGGCCGACGCGCATTGCGATCGGCGCTTCGTGACCGACGGCGGTCAAGCTGCGGCGTTCTGCCAGGAGGTCGTGTCGACCGTCGCGGCCGCGGAGTTCTCGGACGACTGTCGCGCGAAGCATCTCGCCACGCCGGGCACCGGGCTCTGTCCGCGCGAGCACATCATCGCCGGATGCAAGCTGCACAAGAAGAACGACGACGAGTCGCTCACGTGGGATTGGTACTACGACGTCTCGGAAATAGTCGCCGACGCGGGTCGGAATGCGGGACCCGACGGCGGTCCGACGTTCGACACGCAGCTGCACGGCGTCGCCGAGGTCGAGTCGGCATGTGCCGATCCTTCTCGGTACGAAGAGGGCGCGGAGCTCGCGAAACCATGACCGTCGCGTTGCTCTCGGCCCTCCTCTTGACGGTCACGTCGGCTCCGTCCTCGCCGCCGACGCCGCCCGAGAGCGACGACCCGCCTGCGAGCCCTCCGCCCGCCGCGGTGGTCGCTCCGCCGGAAGCCGGCGAGCGCACCGCGCCGAACAACGTCTTCTTCGAGGCGCTCGGCAGCGGCCTCCTCTATTCGCTGAACTACGAGCGCATGTTCGAGAAGCTGCACATCGGCCTGCGCGCCGGCGCGAGCTACTTCACGTATGCCGTGTCGAGCTACGGCCGCAGCGGCAACCTCACGCTCGTCTCGTTCCCGCTGCTCGCGAGCTATTACGTCGGGTGGCGCAGTCATCATCTGCAGCTGGGCCTCGGCGCGACGATCCTCTACACGGGCGCTGCGAGCGACTCGCAGGGGACGTCGTTCGACGCGGAGCGATCCGGCGCGGGGCTCGCGGCTTCGGGCATCGTCGGATATCGCTTCATGCCGCGCGACGGCGGCGTGTCGTTCGGCATCGGGTTCACGCCGCTGGTCCGCACGAGCAAGTTCCTCCCGTGGGGCGGAGCGAACATCGGCTACGCATTCTGACGCGTTGGCTCACAGCGGCGCCGGCACGGGCACCATGCCGGCGCCGACGCGGGTGGCGTTGCCGGTGAACGTGGTGTCGGCGGACACGGAGACCACACCGTCTCTGGGCGACTCCGGCACGATCGCGACCTGCTCGAGCCTCGCGCCGCCCTGCACGGAGATGCCGACGGCATTGTCGGTCACGCGGCACGCGCGCACCGTGCCGCGGGCGCCGTCGAACACGAGCGCCACGGCGGAACAGCGCCGGACGGTGACGTCGTCGAGAACGACGGTGCCGCCCAGGAGCCCCACGATGCCGTGACCGAAGTCGTCGCCCAGGCTCGGCAGGACGTCCTCGATGCGCGAGCTCTTCGCGACGAGTGAGGCTCCGTCGCCGATGACGACGACCCCGGCCTGCTCGCTCCGCTGCGCGACGACGCCGAGCATCGTCATGGTCGCGCCGCTCTGCACCGTCGCGGCGCGGCCTGCACGAGAAGCGCCCTGCTCGCCGGTGGTGTCGGCGATCCATGTATTCTTCACGTCGACCGTGCTGCCCTCGGAGATCGAGATGACCGCGCTGCCCCGGGTCGAGAGGATGCTGGTGCGGGCGATCGTGGCCTTCGCGCCGGTTCCTACCTCGATGCCGCGCCCGTGGACGCCGTTCGCCTCGACGGGGAGCGTGTTGCGGACGATCGACTGATCGATCGTCGCCGAGGAGCCGGCACCACGCACCGCGATCCCGACGTCGCGGTTGGCGGCGAACACCGAGCCCGTGATCGCGGCCGTGCCGCCGGCCTCGACGGAGATACCGAGGCCGGCCTTCTTGCTGCCGTCGCCGCGAGTGTCCTTGATCACGCTCGCGCTGATCGTGAGCTTCGAGCCGGGATCGACCACGGCGGCACCGGCGGTGCCGTTGCCGGTGAGCGCGGAGCCGCGGACCTCGCCCGTCGCGCCCGTCTCGAGAGACACGCCGTATCCGTGGATGCTGTCGGCATCGGAGAGCGTGTCGGCGACGAGGCTTCCGTCGATGACGAGCTTCGCGCCGGCACCGACGGCAGTCGCGCCGGCGTACGTGTTGGCGACGAGCGCGCTGCCCTTCATCGTCACCGAGCTTGCTTCGATGATCGAGATGCCGATCCCGTTCTCGCCGCGAACGCTCGGCGTGGTGCGCTGCACGACGCAGTCGGTCAGCGTCGCCGTGCCCTTGGCCTCGGCGACGATCCCGCCTTCGGTGCTGTCCGAGATGGTGACGCGCTCGAGGGTGGTCGTCGCTCCGTCGACGAGCACACCGCGGCCGTATCCGACGCCGCTGTTCTTCGTGTCTTCGACCGTCGAATCGCGCATCGTGAGGGTCGTGCCGGGGCCGTAGCTCACGACGCCGTCCTCGCGGTTCTGCGAGAAGGCGCTCGAGACGACGTCGGCGCTCGCCGCGTCGCGTACGATGAGGCCGTTGCCGAAGTCCTTCGACGCGTTCGTCGTCGTTCGTGCGACGACGGACCGATCGATGTGGCCGCGCGTGCCCTTGCCGGTGACGTGGACGCCGATCTGCGTGTTGTCGGTGACGGCGCTCTGCTCGATCACGACGTCGGCACCGGAGCTGGCCTCGACGCCGTAGCCCTTCGCGAGAGCGCTCGCGACGCTGCCGCGCACCACGGATCGCTCGATCTTCGCGTGCGTCGTGGAGCCGGAGGCGAGCACGCCGCCGGCCGTGTTCGCGTCGATGACGACGCTGCGCACGGTGAGCGTCGCGCCCGCGCCCGCGACGATGCCGGCGAGGTGGCCCTTCAGCGTGATGCCCTCGATCGTGATGTCGAACGCGCCCTTCGCGCGTACGCCCTCGATGTTGCCGGCGGGGCTGCTCACGGTGACCATCGCCGGGCAGCGACCTGCGATGTGCACCGAACGCGGAGGTTCGAGCGCCTCCGTGTAGCTCCCTGCTTGCACGGCGACGATCGCGTCCGCCGGCGCCGCGGCGAGCGCGGCTCCGATGGTCTTGAAGTGCGTCGCGTCGATCTGGCCGGCCGTGAAGGCGGCATCGACGAAGTAGGTGGCGCCGGCGGGAGGGAAGGCGGCATTGCAGTCGCCGACGGGCACGCATGCGGTTTGTCCGAGCGCTTCCATGGTCGCGCCCGTGCACTTGTTCGCCATGATCGCGCGGCAGCCCCAGCCGCTCGGGTCGCGCTCGAAGCCCGCCGCGCATGCGGACGCGGCAACGGGCGTGCACGTCGTGGCTCCGAGGACGGGCATGGTGCGGGCGCCGCACGTCGCCGCGGGGAGGACGTCGGTGCAGCCGAACCCCGCGGCATCGAGCGCGAAGCCGTCGGGACAATCGCGCCAACCGAGCGGCGTGCACCCAGCGGTCTCGGCGTCGAGGCGTTCGTCGGGCCCGCACGGCGCCGGCGCGCATGCCTCACCCTGGCATGGGGCCGGATCGGGCGACGCCTCGTCGCTCGAGCACGCGACGAGCCCGAGGAGCCCGAAGAGCGCACAGGCAACCGCTGTGGAGGACAGACGCATCGTCGTCGATCGTCGGTGGCCGCATGGGGCGTGTCAATGCGCGTCGCTGGAATTCCCTTTCGTCGAGCCGTGGAACCGCGCGCTACGCTCGGGGGCCCTCATGACTTCGATCGCGGTAATTGGTCCTGGCGCGATTGGCGGCACGCTCGCGGGTTGGCTGTCACAGGTGCCGGACAACGAGATGACCCTGTGCGTCCGCACCCCGATTGATCGGCTCGTCGTCGAGGTGCCCGACGGCAGCGTCGTCGAGGCGACGCCGCGCGTGCTCGTCGATCCCGATGCGGCGAAGCCGGTCGACTGGGTCCTTGCGGTGACGAAGACCTACGACACGCAAAGCGCAGCGCGCTGGATCGAGCGACTGCTCGGACCGACGACCTCGGTCGCGGTCGTGCAGAACGGGGTCGAGCACATGGATCGCTTCGCGGACCTCGTGCCTCGCGAGCGGACGTTGCCGGTGATCGTCGACATCCCGGCGGAGCGAAGCGCACCGGGTCGAATCAAGCAGAGGCGCCACGGCGACGTCATCGCGCCGGCCGGCGACCTCGGCGCGCGGTTCGCCCGGCTCTTCGAGGGCACGCAGCTCGCCGTGACGCTGACGGACGATTTCCTGAGCGCGGCGTGGCGAAAGCTCGCGTTGAACAGCGCGGGCGTCGTCAATGCGCTGACTCGAAAGCCTGCGGGGATCGCGCGCAACGAGAAGGTCGCCGCGTTGATGCGCGCGATCGCGGCGGAGACGGTCGAAGTCGGGAATGCCGTCGGCGCGAAGCTGCCGGACACCCTTCCCGACGAGGTGGTCGCGCGCTATCTCGCGTCGGCGCCCGATTCCGTCAACTCGCTGCTCGCGGACCGTCTCGCGAACCGCCCGATGGAGCTCGACGCGCGGAACGGGATCGTGGTGCGCCTCGGCGCGCGACACGGCATCGCGACGCCGCTCAATGGGATGGCGGTGGCGATCCTCGAAGCGAGCTAGCGCGACGAAGGCGCTCGCGTGACCCGTTCGGGCTTTTTTCGGGATTCGAGCCCTCGCGAGGGTGACCCGTTGCGGGGCCGATCGGTGGGTCGCGGTTCGCAGAAAAAAAGACGCTCGATTCCGCGGGGTTGGCCGGACCCCATGCACACCCCATGGAGTGCGCTCCGGGAGGGCCTCCCCGCGCGAGGAAGGGCCCATTCCTCGTGGCTGGAATTCACTTTCGCCAGCAAACGTAGACGTGTCACTCGGCGCTCTGCGCGAGCCCTTCGAGCATGGGCTCGGGCGCCGGCGCGTTCGGGTTCCCGGTCGAAGACTTCCGCGGACGGCCGCGCGGCCGGCGCGCCGGCTCGGCCTCGGACGTGAGGACGAGCGACTCGCTCGAGGCGCCGCTCGTCTCGGAGCGCGGGCGACGTGATGCTCGCGGGAGCGTGATCGCGTCGAGGCGTGTGGTCAGCGCGAGGTCGGCTTCGGCGTAGACGCGCGCGTAAGCGAGCGCGCGCTGGGCCTGCTGGAGGAGCGTCTCTTGTCGTTCGTGGAGCGCGGCGCGCGCGACGTCCAGCGCGAGCTGCGCGGCGACGACGACATCGGACGCGCTCTGCACGTCGGCGGCGGTGCGAGCGAGCGCGGGCGCGTCGAGATCGCCGAAGCGAACGTCGGCGAGATCGGCGGAGAAGAGGTCGAGGACGGTCTGCACGGGGGGAGGGATGGCGGTCATGGGGTACTGAACGTAAGATCAGTGTTCGGGGCGCGCAACTTAAAGCGAAAAGCCGCGCGATCCTCGAAGGATCGCGCGGCTCCTCTCCTCACAGGATCGGACCCGACAGGTGCCACGGATGCGGGAACTCCTCGACGAGGAGGAACACCTTCACCGGTCCGCGGTTCGGCGCGTTGTTCGTGATCGGGACCACGATCTCGCCGGGGTACGTCGTGCCCCAGCGGTTGTCCTCACGCGTGAACTGGAAGCCGCCGACGCCGAGCTTGTCGTCCTCATTCGTCGGGATCGCCTCGCTGATCGTCGTGAGGCCCGCGCCCACGCCCGCCGTGATCGCGCCGATGGGCGGCTCGAACGTCGCGATCGCGGCGCCCGCGCTCGTGGCGATCGTGCCGGCGACCGCGAGGACCTTCTTCCACGCGGTCGTCGAGTCGGCGTCGTACGCCAGGAACTTCGCGTCGAGCGCCACGCCCGTCGGCTTGTCGGAGACGAAGAGCACCTTGAACGGGTTCATGTAACGAACGCCGCCGGTCGGGTCGGTCGGGAAGTAGTGCATTCCGCCGAAGTCGCCGCTCTCGGGGATGCGACCCGTCTGCGGATCGTTCGCGCCTGCGATCGCGCTCGTGACGTAGATATCGCAGTAGTTGTCGCTGCCGAAGAACCCGTCGCTGTCGCACGTGTCGTGCGTGCCGTAGTCGTTCTCGACGCGTGTGGCCGAGACGCGCAGTCCAGGACGCTCCGTGTAGAAGTCCTTCTCGACGTGGATCGAGTCGCCCTGCTTCGACTTCGCGTTGACCTCGACGAGGTACTGCACGTCGCCGAAGAGCCGTCCGGGCGTCGTGAACACGAGGCGGTTGTCCGCCTCCTGGCAGCGGAGGTTTCCGCGGTAGGCGAAGTTGTTGCTCGGGTCCTGCGCTTGAGGATCGTGGAACATGAGCTGCTGCGTCGCGATGTCGGGCGAGCGCGAGTAGAGCTGGAACGTCGACTGCGCGAGCGGCATGTTGGCGCAATCGAGCGTGCCGCCTTCGAACTCGACGATGACGGTGCGAAGGTCACGCGTGTTCTCCTGCGAGAATTCGATCGGCGTCATCGACTTCACGCGGAAGGTGCCTGGGCCCGCCGCCGGGGCGAGGGCTGCGAGCGCGACGGGCTCGTCGACGGCGACCTTCTCGACGCGCGGCGCGCCGACGTTGGCTGCCTTGAAGAAGATCGGCGAGGCGGTAGCGGCGGTGAGCTCGGTCGCGAAGATCCCGTTCACGATCGCGGGCCTCGTGCGCGAGGCGATCACTTCGCCGAACTCGGCGCGGAAGGTCTTGCAGGTGGTCGCATTGATGATCGGAATCGTGCGGCAGCGCTTCCAGTTTCCGCGCGTGTAATACGCGGTGCTGCTCTTCAGCGGCTCGGTGAGGTTCATCGTGAGCGAGCGTCCGTTCGGCGCGAGGCTCGCGCTGGCGAGGACGTTCAGCTTGTCGAACGTCGTGCCGTTGCGGCGGAGCACGTCGACGTGCAGCGCGGCGATCGGGAGCTCGACGGGCGTCACGACGCGATCGAAGTTGACGACGATGCTCGAACCGGTGGCGCTGCGCGACATCACGCGCGGCGGCGTCTGGGGATACTGGACCGACGGGCCGATCGGGCCGATGGGATCGATCGGAGTGAGCGTACCGACGGGCGCGGGCTTGATCGGCGCGAACGAATCGTCGGCGACGGCACCGAGAGCGCCGGTGTTGCCGAGGGCCTCGGTCGTCGATGCGGTGTCACCGTCGCCCGTTTGGGTGTCACTCGCCTCGGTGGCGCAGGCGGCGGCGAGCAATGCGAGCGTCGCGAACGACGTCGTGACGAGCGGGAAACGAAGGGACTTGATGGACATGACGTTCCTCTGGATGGAGATGTGGCGTCACGCGCGCGGCGCTTCGCCCCCGTTGGTCTCGAGCGGCCAGCGGCGCTGGCGTCGGAGGTGGGTACGACCCGCGACGTGCGAACCTGACAAGCGCGAAGGATTTTCTTCTCGGTCTTCCCGCTTCATCGGTGGTGCGTCAGCGGGGGAAGCACCTCTGCTAGACTCTCGAGCGGATGTCGAACGTCGACCCGGCTCCGAGCTCGCGTAGGCTCGTCGCGACCGAGCCTCTCGTTGTCGGCCGGTACGAGCTGTCTGCGGAGCTCGCCCGCGGCGGCATGGCGACGGTCTACGTCGGGCGCCTCCACGGTGACGGAGGCTTCAAGCGCGTCGTCGCGATCAAGCGTTTGCACGCTCAGTTCCGCACCGACGACAACCTGTCGACGATGTTCCTCGACGAGGCGCGCCTCGCGGCGAGGATCCGTCACCCCAACGTCGTCCACGCGGTCGACGTCGCGCTCCACGACGGCGAGATGTTCATCGTGATGGAGTACGTGGAGGGCGCGTCGCTCTCGCAGCTCATGCGCGGAGCGGGCCGCCGCTCCGAGCAGATCCCATTCGCCGTCATCTGCGCGATCGTGTCCGGTCTGCTCCAGGGCCTCCATGCCGCTCATGAAGCGGTCGACGAGCAGGGGCAGCCGCTCGGCATCGTGCACCGGGACGTGTCTCCGCAGAACGTCCTCGTCGGTACGGACGGCGTCGCGCGCGTGCTCGACTTCGGCGTCGCGAAGGCGATCGGTCAGGCGCACGTGACGCGCGAAGGAGAAGTGAAGGGCAAGCTCGCGTACATGGCGCCCGAGCAGCTCCTCGGCGCGCATATCGAACGCCAGGCAGACGTGTTCGCGGCGGGGACCATCCTCTGGGAGCTCCTCACGGGACGTCGCCTGTTCTACGGCAGCAACGACGGAGAGATCGTGAGGAGGCTTCTCGAGCTCCCGATCCCTCCGCCGTGCACCATCAACACCGGGCTCACGCCCGCCGTCGACGACGTCGTGCTCCGCGCGCTCGAGCGCGACCCGGCGCGCCGCTTCGCGTCCGCGGCGGAGATGGCTGCGGCGCTCGAAGACGCCATTCTTCCGGCGACGTCGCGGCAGGTGAGCGAGTGGGTACGTGCGCTCGAGAGCGAGTCGCTCGCGGCACGTGCCGCGCTGGTCGCGGAGATCGAGTCGGATGCCGGCGCTTCGTCCCGGCGAGCCGCCAATCCTCAGCCCGCGGCGACGGTGAAGGCTCCGCGTCCCACCGCGCGTACCGCGGCGGCGCTGATCGTTCTCGGCGGTGTCACCCTGTTCGGTGTCGGCTGGGGCGCATCGCGGATCGCGGGCCGAGCGCCCGAAAATCGAGCGATGGCGACCGAGGGCGGACCGGCCATCACGGACGTGAAGAGCGGTGCCGTCGTGGCGGAAGCTCAGCCGCCGCCGACTCCCAAGGAAGTCGGATCGTCGTCGCCGTCGGTGGCGCCCGCGAGCTCCGTGACGTTCGCGGCCGCGTCCTCCTCCTCCTCGACGACGCCGTCCGCACCTCCGCCCAGCGCGAATCGTGCCGTGTCGAGGGGCAAGGCCCTCGCTCGCCCGAGCGGAGCCGCTGCTGCGAGCGGGACGAAGGCGCCGATCTACTCACGCGACTGAGCGAGCGCGCTCAGTGACACATCTTGCTCGTGGCCGCGCAATCGAGCGTGCTCTTGCACTTGCTGCCGTCCGTCCCCGGCTCTCCGCACGACGCGCACTGTCCGGCCTTGCACGTCTGCGAGGCGCCCGGGCACGACGCCACGCCGGCATCTCCGGAGCACGTGCAATGGGTATATCCGGCACCAAGACAGTACGCCGTTGCGGTCGACTCGCAGGAGCCGCTGGGCTGGGCTCCGGTGCACGACCAGCACTCGGTGCTCGGAGCCTGACACGCGGTGCAGCTGCTCACGCACGCGCGAGTCGCGGCGCAGAAGAGGTTTCCGGCGGCGCAGCCCACGCACGACGGACCCGCCAGGCAGATCCCCTGACATACGTGGCCCGCGCACGCCGCATCGGTGCCTGTATCTCCCGTATCTCCTGCGGTCGTCGCATCCCCGGCGTCCGGGCTCTCCGGAGAATCGGCCACGCGCTCCGCGGTCGCGTCGTCGGGCGGCGTGGCGTCGGAGGTGACCGGCGCATCGGGCGCCCCTTCGACGTAGTCGTGATCGATGCCGAGCAGCGTGGAGCATGCGGCCAACGTGAGCGCCAGCGACGCCAGCGCGAGATGTCGACTCAAAATACCCCCTTGGCGCCGAGCGTCGCGCCATGTGGGTCGATGCCGACGAGGGGCGTCGTGACCAGTGCCGCCGCGCTCCGAGCGCGCGGACGTGTGAGCAGGAGAAGCACGCCGCTCGCCAGTCCGACGGCGCCGACCGCGAAGCCAATCGTGCTGACGAGCGCCGAGGACTTCGCGCTGTCGGCGGCTGTCTTCCCGTCGTGATCGCAGATCGCGCCCTGGCAATGCTCATCCAGGGTCGACTTGCTCGAGAGGGCGGCGACGCCACCGACAATACCCACGCCGACACCGACGACGCCGATCCCGAGCGCGCCGAACGCGAGCCACGGCGTGCCAGGTCGCGGCGTGGGCTCGGCCGCTCTCTCGGCCGCGACGGCGGACGCGGTGCGCGGGAGCGGCGCCGGTACGTCGAGCACGATCTCGCGACGGGCCCCCAACGCCAACGTCACCCTCTGTTCGGACCTTCCGCCGTCGGGCATCTCCACGACGAGCACATGCACGCCGGGATCGACCGGCAGCGACACGCCGAGAGAGGGCAGCCCGAGGACGATGCCGTCGCGCTTCACGACGGCACCGGAGGGCGCGCCGCCGACTCGGATCTGCAGTTGAGGGATCTGCGCTCGCAGCTCGGCGCGCTTCTGTTCGGCGATTCGTTCACGCCCGCGCTGCTGCCTCTGCATCTCGGTCGTCATGCGCGCGAAACGAGCGAGGTAGTCGTCGTAGTGAGCGTCCGCCGAAGCGACGTGACCCCAGCGCGCCTCGCACTCCGCGAGCGTGAAGATGGCGCCGGCACGTGGGTCGAGCCGGACACTCTCGGTGAGCGCGGGACATCCCACGTCGTAGTTTCCTTCGTTCATCGCCGCGAGCCCGCGGTCGAACTGGGCCGCGGCGATGGCCTCCTGGTCCGAGGGCTGAGCCGAGGCAGTGACCGACCAGAGCAAGCACCCCGCGGCAACGGACGAAAAGCCGCGCATCGTGATCGACATTCCGTTGAGAACATCCTACGGGCAGCGTGCGACGGGCGTCCACATCGAGCGTCGAATCAGTGAAGCGACGCTGCCACCTCGTCGGACGCGAGGCGCGCGGTCTTCAGCGCGTCGGCGATGTCGTCCCCCGGTGCCTCCGGCGTCGCGGATTGCCGCGCCGGCTGTTCGGGCGAAGGCGGCCTCGCGCCCGTCGAGCGCGGCGTGCCGTGGCGGGGGGCTGCCGCGGTCGTGACCTTGGCTCGTGCTGGGATGCCCGCCGGCGGAGATGCCGCTTGGTCGGCGACGCCCGTCGTCGGAGGCGCCGGAGAAGAAGCGAGAGGCGCGGCGGGAGCTCGCTCGCCGCTCACGGCCGGCGCACTGAATGCCGAGAGGCCGATCGAGGTCGGCTCGATGCCGTCGAGCGAGGTGCGCGCCGGGGCCGCGACGGACGCGGGGCTTGCCTGCGTTCCCGATCGTGAGCGGGACCCTGCACACACGCCGACACCGCAGGCGACGATGGCGACGACGAGCATGAGGACGATCGCGCGCGTCCCGAGCGACACGGTCGTCGTCTGCCGCGTCTGTGTCTCTGCGACCTCCCGTATCTCCTGCGCCTCCTCTCCCGTGCTGCGCGCCGTGGTCGCCGGAGCGATGGGGCGACGGTACGAGGATGTGATCGGAATCACGAGCACGGGAGAGGAGTCGGACCGCGCGAGGCGACGCGTCATCAACCGCGTCTGCGCATCGTCTTCGCCGAAGTCGAGACCAGGCCGCTCGTCGTCGTTCATGGCTCCCGTCGAGCACGGACCGCGCCAGGCCGTCTTCACGCGGTCGGCCGGTCGGGGCGGATCGAATCGTTCCGCCTTCGCGCTCTCCGTGCCCGAGTCGCATGCCGATCCGGATCCGGCTGATCGAATCGATCCGCCGCTCGGAGCTCAGGCTCTGCGGCAAACTCCGGGCAACCCGGGGACAGGACAGGACGGCACGGAACCTGAAAAGGTCACGGTTCATGATCCCCTCGCTCACCTCCGCACGCTGGCTGCCTCTCGCCGTCGCCCTCGTCGCGCTCGCCGCGCTCGCCGTGGCGTGCGGGGATGCGTCGGATCCGGACGCGCTGCGCACAGGACACCCTGGTGCGATGGGCCCGTCGGCCGATGCGCCGAGCGCCACCGAGCCGCCGCCACCGGCGGACGGAAGCGACGCCGGCGCGACGGGAACGCCGCCGTCGACCGGCTCGTCAGGGTCGAGCGGCTCGTCGGGATCGAGCGGCTCGTCCGGTACGGTCGGGTCGGACGCGGGCGCGGACGGCGCCGCCGCGCCTCCGCCGGCGACGAGCTTCTTCAACGGCGCGCCCGCGTACGCGAACACTTCCGGGCGCGCGACACAGAACGACAACCATCCCAACGGAGGAACCGCGGCCGGCGCCGCCTGCTTCTCGTGTCACGGGAAGAACGTCTTCTCGATGGTCATGGGCGGGACGGTCTACGCGGATGCCGCCGGCACGACACCCGCGGCCAACGCGCAGGTCGTCCTCAAGGTCGGCGCCACGTTCTTCACTGCGAACACCAACGCGACGGGTAACTTCGTCGTGACCGGTTCGGCGTTCGCCGGCACCGCGACGGTCGGCGTCCGTAACGGCGCCGCGGCCCACGCGATGTCCGGCGCAATCACCAAGGGCGATTGCAACTCGTGCCACGACGGGACGACGACGGCGCGTATCCACTTGCCCTGATTCAGGCTCGACGACTTGCGAGTATGCTCCTCGTCGATGTCGAACGAGCGGCCGACCTTCGGCGACGACGACGGGACGGCGGATGTCGCCACGGTCTCGCAGGCGATGCCGCTCGTCCACGCGCGCGAGGGGCTGCGTGTCGTCGTCGTGGATGGTCCTGACACGGGCAAGGCGTTCGTCCTCGAGCCGGATGCTTCGCCGGCGCTGGTGGGGACGAGCCCGGTCTGCGAGCTTCGTCTCGTCGATCCCACCGCCTCTCGCCGTCATGCTGCGCTCCAGTCGGATGGTGCGCGATGGCGCGTCTCCGATCTCGGCTCGACGAACGGAACCTGGGTGGACTCGGTGTCCGTGGGCACGGCCTGGGTGCAGCCAGGACAGTTCCTGCGCTGCGGAAGCACCGTCCTGCGCATCGAGGCCGACCGCACCACCTTCGCATCCACGCTGTCGAATGCGGCGCGCTTCGGTCTCGTGATCGGAGCGAGCCATGCGATGCGCCGGCTGTATCCGCTCGCGGAGCGGGTCGCGCGCACCCGAGTGCCGGTGATCATCGAGGGCGAGACCGGCACCGGGAAAGAGGTCCTCGCAGAGTCACTGCACGAGGTCGGGGGCAGCCGCGGTCCGTTCGTCGTCTTCGATTGTACGACGGTATCGACGCAGCTCGTCGAGTCCGAGCTCTTCGGTCACGAGCGCGGAGCTTTCACCGGCGCGGTCGCCACGCGACCAGGAGTGTTCGAGGAGGCAAACGGCGGCACGCTCCTCATCGACGAGATCGGTGACCTCGAGCTCCCGTTGCAGGCAAAGCTCCTCCGCGTCTTGGATCGCGGTGAGGTTCGTCGAGTCGGCGGCAGGAGCGTCATCAAGGTCGACGTCCGGATCCTCTCGGCCACGAGGCGCGACCTCGACAAGGCGGTCTCGGAGGGTCGATTCCGCGACGACCTGTTCCATCGTCTTGCCGTTGCACGGCTCGAGCTCCCGCCGCTCCGCGAACGCTCGGGCGACGTGCCGCTGCTCGTTCGCCACTTCGCGCGCGATCTCACCGGGTCGGCGGATGCGATCCCGCCGCACGTCGTCGCTCGGTTCGAGGCGTCTCCGTGGCCCGGGAACGTGCGCGAGCTGCGCAACGCCGTGGCGCGCTTCGTCGCGCTCGGCGAGGACGAGCCCGGCGCCGCCGCCGCGCCGGCGGATGACCGGGAGACGGCGGGATCGGCCGGACCGAGCGTCCTCGTCGAGGAGGACTTCGATCTCCCGTTCGCCGTCGCGAGACGGCGGGCGCAGGCGAGGTTCGAGCGCGCGTACGTCGAGCGCTTGCTCGCCAAACATGGCGGGAGCGTGACGCAGGCGGCGCGCGCGTCGGGCATCGCAGCCCGCTATTTTCGGCTGGTCAAAGCTCGCAACTTTTCGCGCTGACCGGAGGCTCACGAATGAGCGGGTCGTGCTCGTGGTCGTGGAGTAGCCCCACGGGAACTTCCGCGAAGGCGCCTTGTCAGGTCGGGGGGGCGCGGAAGGAGTCATCCAATGCTCGATGGTTTTCGTCTCGGTGGGTGGGGCATGTTTCCCACGCTGGTCTTCGGGCTCTTGCTGCTCGGTGCGGCGGTTCGTTATGCGGTGAAGCCCGAAGCTCGCTGGGTCCCGCTGCAGATCGCGCTGGCGGTGCTCACGTTCACGACCGGCCTGCTCGGCTTCGTCAGCGGAGTCATCGTGACGACGCAGCACCTCTCGGAGCTGCCGGCAGAACGGGTGAGCCTGATCGGCGCCATCGGCGTCGGCGAGTCGCTGCACAATGTCGGGCTGGCGCTGATGCTGATGATGCTCGCAGGCCTCATGACCTCGGTCGGGGCCGTCCGTCTGACGCGCGCTCCGGCGTGACGGATCGCTGTTCTGCTCGACGTCCTCGCGTGGTTGAGGTATCCGACGCGACCATGTCCAACCTCACCATCACGACGATCCTCGCCTCCGCAGTCCTTCTCGCCGCGTGTGGCAACACGCCTGACGTGAAGGATCCGTCCGCCGCGTCCACGACGGCGGCGCCCGACGTCCACGCAGCCGACCCGACCGCGAAGGCCGGCGACGCGACGGCCAAGCCGGCCGACGTCACGCCCGCCGCGCCTGCCGCAGCCGACGTGAAGCCCGCGACCGACGCGAAGCCGGCGGCCACCGACGCGAAGCCGGCGGACGCTGCCGCCGACAGCAAGTGCAAGGACGCGCCGAAGCCCACCGCGAAGGATGCGAAGGGCTGCATGGCGGAGTGCTCGAAGCTCGAGGCGAAGTCGCCGGCGGGCAGCAAGTGCATCCCGCCGAAGACGGCGTGCGAGCAGCAGTGCAAGACGCTCGGCAAGTGATCGCCCAGCCCACCACCACATGAAGGACGAGCGCCCGCGAAATGCGGGCGTTCGTTCGTGTGCGTCGCGGGTGACGCCGGCGGGAGCGCGGTCGGTGCGCCGCGGGCGACGCGGCTGACCGCGAAATACGAGGTTTCGGCGCGAATTCGTCGCGTGCGCGCCGGCACGGCGGCTGCTCTTGCTCCTGGGCGTGAAGTCTCCCCTTCGCTGTGGCGCGTTTCTCCTCGCTGGTCTCGTCGCGTGCGGCTCGGATGAGGCGACGGGTGCCTCGAACGGACCTGACGACACGCCGAGCGGATCGTCGTTGCCGGGCACCGCGACGCCAGGCGGACGAGAGCCCGCGCCGGGAACACCGAGCGCGCCGGGCGAGCCGTGGGTTCCGCCGACGACGAACGGTCCGCCGGCGACGTGCGCGGCGGTGACCGGGAGCTTCGGCGGCCTGTCGATGATGGCGTGCGTGCCTGCGGGCGGAGCGGGCAAGTCGGGGAAGCCCGCGCCGCTGGTCGTCGCGCTGCATGGCTTCACGCAGGCCGCGGAGGCGTACAAGGACACGACGCAGTGGGACGTGCTCGCGGGCCGGTATGGCTTCTACGTGATCTATCCGGGCGCGCCGGGCGCGCGATCGTGGACGTGGTTCAGCGGCGACCGTGCGCGCGGCCAGGGCGACGAGGTCGGCATCGTCGCGATGGTCGACCAGATGAAGAAGGACCACGACATCCGCACGGACATGGTGTTCGTCACGGGGCTCTCGGCCGGCGGCTACGAGACCGTGGTGATGCTGGCGGACTATCCGGACGTGTTCGCGGCGGGCGCGTCGGTGGCGGGCGGCCCGTACGGCTGCACGACGGCGTGCATGAGCGCAGGGAAGGGCGATGCGGCGACGGTGAAGTCCGCGTTCCCGACGTGGTGGAACGATGCGTCGACGCGGAAGCCGCGGCTCCTGGTCGTGCAGGGCGACAAGGACAACATCGTGTCACCGACGAACCTGGCCGAAACGGTCAAGCAGTGGGTGGCGGCGACGGGGACGGACCCGGCACCGGCGAACGCCAAGCTGGGTATCGCGCAGGACATCAAAGGATATCCGTATGCGGTCTACTCGAAGGACGGCAGCACGCCGATGGTCGCGAGCTTGACCGTGACCGGGATGGCGCACGGGACGCCGGTCGACCCCGGGAATGGCGTCGACGAGGGCGGGCAGACGGGGAGCTATGCGATGAGTACGAAGGTCTACAGCCCGTACTACATCGCGAAGTTCTTCGGCCTGATCCCGTGAAGATGGGGTAGCGGGCTGCGCACATCGGCACCGAGCCTCCCTGCACGCAAGCGACTGAGCGCTCGATCCAGGAGCGGGGAGATCCTGCTCCCGATAGCACTCGGATTTCGAGTGGATTGCGGCGGCACCATCGTTGCTCTGTGACCCGCCGACGCGATGGTTCGAAGCGGGCTCCGATCTCTGCTCTTGGCGTGCGTCCTCGCGTTCAGCGTGGTGACGGCATGCAAGGATCCGACGCGCTTCGACACGACGCCGACGAAGGCGACGGAGACCGTCGAGACACCGGAGAACTGTCCGGCGAGCGCGGAATGGCTCCCGAGCACGCCCGCGCTCGACCAGTTCGAGCCGCTGCCGCACCCCGAGACCGAGTGCCCGTTCTACCGCGGCGCCTGGCAATCCTTTCTCGTCGCGACGCAGCCCGGTGCCGACGGCGAGCCGGCGTTCAGGTCGTATCCGACGATCGATGACCTCTTCGTCAGCAGCAAACCACACGGGGTTCGCAACACCGCGCAGCGAGCGTGGTTGGGTGACATCAAACAAGCGGGCGGACGGCAAATCCTGATCGACCAGCGCGGGCGGAGTATCTATTACGGCATTCACACCAATCAGGCCTTTGCAGATTTCGTCGACGAAAGCGGCCTGAAGACGGTCGAGGGAATCAAGAACGCGAGCCCAACGCTCTTCTTTCCGGCCGGCGTCGTCGAATTCAAGTCTGCATGGCAGGACATCGAGGGCGTGCCCGCCGCGGACTACGAGGGCTACATCACGACGACGGCGTGGGTCCCTCACCTGACTCAGGATCCGGCCACGCACCGCATCGTCGAGGACAAGAACGAGCCGCGCCTGATCAAGGTCGCGCTCCTCGCGTTGCACGTCGTGTTCACGCTGCCCGGACATCCCGAGTTCATCTGGGCGACGTTCGAGCACGTGAACGGCGCGGGAGACATCGACAACGCGCCGGCCTCGGCGCTGAACCCCACGCTGAACGATCCGTACAACCTGAAGGACACGGGCGTGGCCTGTCCGGCGGGATATCCACTTTGCAAGGCCGGCACGAAGACCAATCAGGGTAATCAGCCGCTCGGCGAAACCGATCTGCATCTGGACGAAGCCTCGCAGTCGTTTCCGGGGCAGCAGACGTCGATCTATCGGATGTATCCGGGCTCCAAATCGAATGGCATCGACGCCGACGAAGCCATCGGGTCGCTGAATACCAACATGAAGGCCCTCTTTGCCCAGAAGGCGCCAAACGACAAGCGCGGGAGATACAAGCTCATCGGGGCTACGTGGATGGACAAGCCGGCGTTCTTCAAGATCGACAGCTCGTTCCAGAACGACCAGGGAAGCGCGCTCCTCCAGAACACGAAGCGGCCCGAGATCAGCCAGGACGACGAGCGCAAGGCGCTCCTCGCAAAGGGCATCTCCCCAACCCAGGATCTCCTGGAGAACGGGTCCGACAGTCCGTTCTCGTTGCTCGCGGGCGAGGACCGACTGTCGAGCACGGCGATGGAGTCGTTCACGCAATCGCCGGCGGCATTCCCGAATTGTTTCGCCTGCCACAACACCCAGGCGGTCACCGCTCGTGGAATTCCTTCCGGCAAGGACACGTCGAGCGCGACGCTGCTTCCACCGAAGCTGATCAACATCAGTCACGTCTTCTCGCAGTTCGTTCTCGAGGAGACGCAATGAGCATGTTGCGAACCGGCATCATGTGCGGAGTTGCGGCGCTCATCGCCTCCTCGAACGCGAGCGCGGCGCCGCGCCAGAAGACGGCGAGCTCGCCGAAGCCTCCGAACCAGTGCGCGGCTGCGTACAAGACCGCGCAAGAGCGCGAGGAGGCAGGCCGCCTCCTCGCGGCCAGAGCATTGGCGGTGTCGTGCGCGAAGGTGTCCTGCGGCATGACGCTCATGGAGCAGTGCGCGGCGATGCACGCCCAGATCGAGTCGGACCTTCCCTCGTTCCTCCCGGTCGTGACCGACGCTGCGGGTGCGCCGCGCGCGGACGTCGAGGTCAGGGTCGATGGAGAGCTCGTGGCGTCACGGCTCGAAGGTCGACCGCTCGCGATCGACCCCGGCGCACACGACGTCACGTTCACGACCAACGGCGGGTCGAGTCACGACCAGAAGTTCGCGCTGGTGACGACGGTGAAGGTGAACATCGATGCTCGTGATCGCGGGCGGCAGATTGCGATCACGCTTCCGACCTCGAGGGAGAACGTGACCGCGCAGGCCGCAACCCCGACAGAGATAGGCGAGAAGCCCGCAGTCGTCGATGTGCCGCCGCCCGCCGACGGGGCGAAGCAGGGTCGGTCGGTGTTCCCCTACGTGCTCGGCGGCGCGGGGATCGTCGCGCTCGGTGCGGGCGCGCTACTGACTCTCTGGGGCAGGGACGACAACCGGCGGCTCGCGCAGTGCTCACCGAACTGCAGTCAGGGAAGCATCGACCATATCCAGACGATGTACATCGCGGCGGACGTCTCGCTGGGAGTCGGTGTCGTCGCGCTCGGGCTGGCGACCGTGCTGCTCGCGACACGATCGAGTGAGGCGAAGCCGCCTGCGCGAGCGGCGTACGTCGTCGACGTGAAGCCGGCGCCCAATGGCGCGTTCACCACGCTGTCGGGGTCGTTCTGATCGCGCGCGCGACAGGTGTCCGCGTTGCGCTCGGGCTGCTCTGCGCGGCTGCGCTCGCGGCGTGCATCCAGCCTCTCGATCGCGGAGCCGCGCGCGGATCGGCGAGCGAGCCGACGGGCGAATCGGGCCTGACGAGCCCGCCGGTGGACCTCGTGACGCCTCCGATCGATCAGGGCGACGGCAAGACGACCAAGGATCCGTGCGTCCGGACCGCGCAGCGCGCGCATGCGATCCTCCAGACGTACTGTGCCTCGTGCCACGCGCCGCCGGCGAAGATGGGCGGCTTCGATTTCGTGCTCGACGACGGTCGGCTCGTAAATGCGGTGTCGTCGACCAATGTCGACGAAGCGGGGAAGCCGCAACGACTGGTCATTCCGGGCAATGCCCGCGCGTCGAGTCTTTATCAGCGTGTCGTGCAAGGCCAGATGCCTCCGGTCGTCGCGCCCCCGCTTCCACCGAACCCGGCTCCGACCGTGAGTGACGACTCGGAGCTGGAGCAGTGGATCGACTACTGCCTCGGGGCGAAGCCGAGCCCGACGAGCAAGCCGGATGGCGGCGATGCGGGCGATGCGGGCGGAGATGGCGGTTAGATCGTCACCAGCGAACGGCGCGGACAGCCCATGGCTGCCGCTCGGCGACGCCGTCGCAATTGTGCCCTGTCATCGTGATCTCCGAGACGAACACAGCGACCCTCACATCGGGCCGGGCGCCGGCGAAGCGAAACGCGCGAAGGCTGCAGCCGCTTCCAGGATCCCAGTCGTGCGTGGGCACGTGCTTCGTGACGGTGCCGTGGCGAATGACGATCTCTGGCCGTGGTTGATCGGGTGACGAGACTTCGATCTGAATGCCGGCGACACGAAGGATCGTCCTTCCTGATTCGCTCGTTTCCTCCGTCGCAGGAAACAGCGGCCGGAAGTCGAAGGCGGCGAGCCCTTCATTTCCGGTGCGGACGAGGGATTCGTATTCGGCCTTGCGACGGAGATCGCGCGTCAGGTCTACGCCGGGGACGATGACGGAGAAGAACGCTTCCGAGGCGCCAGAGTCGGTGCTCGAGACGCGGACGCCTGGCATGCGCGTGTGTGCCCAGCCGTCGCGCTCCTCGACGATGGCAACGTGGTGGCCGTCAGCGCTCACTGCCGGCAGGTAGTCGTAGGCAAACCGCGGAGCGCCCTCGCAGTCTTGGTCGTGGCACAACCAAGTCACTGGCCGGATGAGGGGCTGGGTCTTCGAGGGCGCGGCCTTCTCGTCGGATGAGGGCGGGGGAGCTGGAGCCGGCGGAGCTGCGTCGGCGATGTCAGCGACGGTGATGCGATCGCCCGTCGGGCCCTTCGAGCCGTGAGCGGGTGGGAAGCAGGCTGCGCCGGCGAAGACGGCGCAAGAGGTGACGACGAACGTGCGCGTCATCTCATAGGGGGACCGTTGCGAGGATCGACGCCCAGCTCTCTTGCCACCCTCATCCCCCGCGACGGACTCGATCTCGAAGCGGTCCGCGATCGTCGTCATGCTTCGTGACCGCCGGTCAGTGTAGTCGATTCCTCTCTTGTTTCGGTCGCGTCGATCCGGTTATGACGACGCCAACCAGGAGGAACGTCCCATGAGCTACGTCGACGGTTTCGTGCTGCCCCTTCCGAAGAAGAACCTCGCCGAGTACCGGCGCTTCGCGCGCATGGCCGGCAAGGTCTGGCTCGAGCACGGCGCGCTCTCGTACGTCGAGACGGTGGCCGACGACGTGAAGCCCGGCAAGGTCACGTCGTTCCCGCAGAGCGTGAAGCTGAAGGCCGGCGAGGTCGTCGTGCTCTCGTGGGCGACCTACAAGTCGCGCGCGGATCGCGACCGCATCATGAAGAAGGTCATGTCCGATCCACGCATGAAGATGGACCCGAAGAAGATGCCGTTCGACGGCAAGCGCATGTTCTGGGGCGGCTTCAAGCCGATCGTGGAGCTCTGAGATAGCGCCGCCGCAGATGCGCCAGCAGCGCATCGACGTCGAGGCCGCGGCCGGTCGCTCGCTCCAGGATCCCGTTCGTATCGAAGCGCGAGCCGTATTGATGCACGTGCTCGCGTGCGAACGCGCGCAGCGTCGCGAGCTCGCCGCGCGCGAGCTCGGACGGGATCTCCGGATGCTTCGCCATCGCCGCCTCGAATAGCTGCGACGCAGCGATCGCGCCGATGGTGTAGCTCGGAAAATATCCGAACGCGCCCGAAGGCCAGTGCACGTCCTGGAGGCATCCGTCGCGATCGCTCGGCGGACGGATGCCCACCACGCGCTCCATCGCGTCGCGGAACGCGCCCGGCAGATCCGCGACGGGGAGATCGCCGGACAGGAGCGCGCGCTCCAGATTGAATCGCACGATGACGTGGAGCGGATACGTGGCCTCGTCGGCATCGACGCGGATCGAGCTTCGCTCGACGGAGAGCGCGTGACGGAGCAGCGCTTCCTTCGACAGCACGCTCGCGTCGACGCCGAGCTCCTTCGCCGCGACGCCCGCGAGCCATCCGAGGAATTCGGGCGAACGCGCCGCCTGCATCTCCATGAGCAGCGACTGGCTCTCGTGCAGGCCCATGCCGGGCACCCGCCCCACCGGCTGGCGCACCCACGCGCGCGGCAGGCCCATCTCGTACAGCGCGTGGCCCGTCTCGTGGATCACACCGAGGATGCTCGGCAAAAAATTCCGCTCGTCGTAGCGCGTGGTCATGCGCACGTCCTCGGCGGCTCCGCCGCAGAACGGATGCGCGCTCACGTCGAGGCGACCGCGCGTGAAGTCGAAGCCCATGCGCTCGGCGAGGCGACGTCCGAGCGCGGCTTGACGCTCGACAGGGAAGGGACCCGTGAGGTCCGGCGCTCGCGGTGCACGCGCCTGCTCGGCGATGATCGCGTCGACGAGCGGAGGCAGCTCGCGCTCGAGACGCGCGAAGAGCGGCACGAGCAGCGCCTCGCGCGCGCCCGGCTCGTGCTCGTCCGCGAGAGCGTCCCACGCGGAGAGCTTCATCACGGAGCCCTTGGCCTCACCGACCCGGCGTGTCAGCTCCACGACCTTCGTGAGATGCGGAAGCAGGCTCGCGAAGTCGTCGTCGCGCCGCGCCGCACGCCACGCGAGCTCGCACGCCGATGCCGCACGCGCGTGCGCCTCGACGAGATCGGACGGGACCGCCGCGGCATGCACCCAGGCGCGCCGCATCGCCCCGAGATTGGCGCGCTCCCATACGTCGTCGGGAGGAGAGGCGTCGGCGGCCGCGAGGCGCTCCTCCATGTCGGGCATCGCGATGGCCTCGTGCGCGAGCAGGCGCAGCGTCCCGAGCTGCGCCGCGCGGAGGTCGCCGCCTCCGTCCGGCATCATGGCCTGCGCGTCCCATTCGAGGACGTCCGCGGAGCTGCGAAGGAGGTAGTGACGATCGAAGCGCTGAGCGAGCAAGCGGTAGGGCGTCATCGCGGGTAGACTACCTA
>JAQBQJ010000371.1 GCA_028287065.1 Labilithrix sp.
CTGGACGTGATCACGTTCAGCACGGACCCGCAGCGCGCCGAGCACCAGATGCACGCGGTGATTTTCTACCTCGTGACGTTTGGCTACATCGACGGTGACTTCGACGCTCAGGAGAAGGGCTTCGTCAAACAGATCATCCGTCATCTCATCGAGCACCGCGCCACCGAGGCAATGCCCGACGCGGCGAAGGAAGTCCGCGACGACGTCATCACGAAGTACACGCGCCACTTCCACGAGGTCTTCGAAGGCATCGACCAGAACGTGAAGGACCTCTTCACGGAGAGCGTCTCCGAGGGGGAGGATCCGAAGGCGTTCGTGCACCTCAAGCTGAAGGTGCGCTGCTTCGAGATCTTCAAGATGTTCGATCGCGCCGGGCAAGAGCAGCTCATGGCGCTGATCGATCATCTGCTCCTCGCCGACGGCGTCGCCCACCCCGCCGAGGTGCAGTTCCGCGGCGAGCTCGCGCATCTCCTCGAAGAAGACCTCGGCATCGACATCATCGAGGACGACGGCGACTCAGCACGTTCCGTCGTCGTCGACGAGCCCGTCGCGTCGTCGCCGAGCACGGTCGATCATCCTTTTTTCAAGCCGTTCGAGTTCCACTTCTCCGCCGACCCCGAGACGATCACGCGTCAGGTCGGCGCCGATCGCGCGCTCATCGACCGGGCGATCGCCGTCCTTGCCGAGCAGCGCAAGCACGGCAGCGGACGGCTCACCGGCAAGAAGAACATCGCCGAGCTCGCCGGCACCGAGCCGTTCCTCGACGGTCATACCTACGTGCGCATGCCGAAGCCCGGCGAGAAGTACGAGCTCACCGTGCTCGGCGATCTCCACGGCTGCTACAGCATCCTCAAGGCGACCGTCCTGCAGTCGAAGTTCTTCGAGCGGGTCGACGCCTACCGCAAGGACCCCACGCAGCCGTATCCGCTGCTCGTCCTGCTCGGCGACTACATCGATCGCGGCCTCTTCAGCATCAACGGCGTCCTCCGCACGGCGATGCAGCTCTTCGTGACCGCGCCCGACCACGTCGTCATGCTGCGCGGCAACCACGAGTACTACGTCGAGGTGAACGGCACGATGTACGGCGGCGTGAAGCCCGCCGAGGCGATCAACACGCTGAAGCCGCTCCTCCCGATCGACGTGTTCCGTCACTACAAGACGCTGTTCGAGGAGATGCCGAACAGCCTACTCTTCGATCGCTTCTTCTTCGTGCACGGCGGCATCCCGAAGGACCGCCTCGTGAAGGAGCGCTGGAAGGACCTCTCGTCGCTCAACGATCCGGACATCCGCTTCCAGATGATGTGGAGCGACCCGAGCACCGCCGACGTGATCCCGGCGGATCTCCAGGACCAGGCGTCACGGTTCGCGTTCGGTCGCATGCAGTTCCGCGCGTTCATGCAGCGCGTCGGCTCGCACACGATGGTCCGCGGACACGAGAAGGTGCTGCCCGGCTTCGCGCGGTCGTACGACGACGACGATCACGCGCGCCTCTTCACGCTGTTCTCGGCCGGCGGCCGCGACAACGGCGATTTGCCTGCAGAGAGCACGTATCGCGACGTCACGCCGATGGCCCTCACGATCACCGGCGAAGGCGGGACCGGCAGCGGCGGCGTCCACGTCACGCCGTGGGCGCCCGACTGGGCGAGCTACAACGATCCGGAGCGCAACGCGTTCTTCAAGCTCGCGCCCGAGATCCCGCACCGCGCCTGAGACACGTTACGGGAGTCGGTCGCCTCATCGCAGCTCGACGGTGATCGGCTCGCCCTTCGCGACGCCGGCTTCCATGAGCACGACGCGCACTTTCGACGGCACGTCGGGGATGGGGATCTTCAGCGTGGTGCTCCCGGGATGCGCGGGGAGCAGCACGTTCGCGCGATCGTACGTCTGGCCGACGATGCTCGCGCTGATGCCGGCGCGCCACGGCCAGGCGGTGCCGGTGTCGTTCGGCACCGGCTCGACGGCGACGACCCATGCGCCGGCGATCGGCGGGAACGCGCGCGGCGGCGTCTCGGGATACGGCGACAGCTTCTCGAACGTCGCGCCCTGCGCATAGCCGGCGCCGTCGGGACCGACGATCGGCGGCTGCGTGGCGACGCCGTCCGGCACGGCGAGCTTCACTTCGACGAGGTGGCCCTTCCACTTCTTCGCGCTCGCGCGCTGCGCGACCTGGATCTGCGGAGCGTTCGTTGCGGGTAGGGGACGACCGTGCTCGTCGAGATGCAGCGCGCCGCCCTTCTTGTCGCATGCATTCTCGCCAGGCGGAGCGAGCGTGCTGCATGCTCCGCAGTTGCAGCCGTCGCAGACCGGGAGCTCGGCATCCGGTGCGACGACGCCAGCGGGAGCGGTCGCGACGCCTTTCTCGCTGCGCAGCCACTGCTCGACCGTGAGCTCGTTCGGCGTGCCGGGCCCGCTCGCGGCGAGCGCCTTCGCGAAGCGCGCCGCCGCATCTTTTCCGACGTAACGGATGTGCCAGTGCTCGAACCGATAGCCGGTCTTCGGGTTGATGTTGATCGGGATGTCCCAGCGGACGACGCAGCTCTGCTTCGGATGGCGATCGTCGGGATGGATCGGATACGGCATCACGAAGCCGAGCTCCGTCGCGTGCTCCTGGAGGAACTTGCCGGCGGGCGTGCACCCGAAGCCCTCGCGGAAGACGCCGCGCTCGTCCTTCGCCCACTCCTCGGTGAACATGTCGACGGTCGTGCCGAGCTGATGCTGGCTGTGGCCGGGCAATGCGGACTGCTCGGTGGCCTCGCAGAATCCGCCCTTGCCCGCCCAGCGCAGGAACGTCCCGCACTGCGTGCCGTAGCCGCGGAACGCGGACTCGACCTTGCCGGCGAAGCCGCGCTTCTTCATCTCGGAGAGCAGCTCGGCGAGCGCGCCGGCCGCTTCCTTCCGGAGGCACTGCACCTTGTCGCATTCACCGGCGGGTGTGCTCTGACCGGATCGCAGATCGACGAGGTCGCTCGGCGCCCAGTCCGGCGCGAGCTGACCGGTCGGCGATCGGTTGACGATCGCGAGGAGGTCGTCGCCCGACACGAACGAGGTGCGCAGATCGCGATCGGTGACGTGCTTTCCCGCGACGCCGCTGCAGAGCGTGCGCGGGACGGTCGTCGCGTGCCCGAAGGGATCGACCGAAGCCGCGACGGCCGCGGGCGCGCCCGCATCGATCACCGCAGCGCTCGTGCTGGCGTCTGCGCTCGTGCTCGTGCTCGGGCTCGCATCCGCGCTCGGACTCGGGCTCGCGTCCGCGCTCGCGGCCGTCTCACTGCGCCCGCACGCCGCCATCACGAGGACGGCGACGGCGCTGATCGCAAACGCAACGACAGCTCTCGACGACACGGCGCGCACCTCATGCCCCGTCGCGGCGCGGGCGTCCACGCCGGCCGCGCTCAGGCCTCTTTTGGATCCGTCGCCCGCCGCCCGCCGTCACGTCGTCGCCCTTCGGGACGCGGCGGCATCTCACGACGATCCGCGGACGTACGCCGGTCGGCACCGGCGCGCTGGTCCTCGGGCCGCGCCGGCCGTGAAGGCTGCGCGGGCGTCCTGGGAGCACGTACAGGCTTTCGCGAACGCATGGAGTTCCATCGCCCGACCGGCGCCGAAGGGCCAAGTTTCCGAGACTCCGAGCTTCCGTGTAAAGATCCTCAGGGAAATCGGCCCGCGGCCGAGAGCAGATCGAGCCGAGCCTGCCGTGCCGTGTCCTCGGCGATCGCCGCCTCGGTGGCGGCGTCGCGAGCCTGACGTTCGGCGTCGATCACCTCGATGTTCGACGTCGCGCCCGCGCGGTACGCGAGCTGCGAGAGCTCGAGTGCTTCTTGCGCGAGCCGCGCGGCATCGCGCGCCTGCGCGAGCGCGTCGTCCGCGCGCTGTACCGCCTCGAACGCGACCCGCACCTCGGAGCGTGCCTGGCGGAGCGCGGCCTCGATGCGCGTCTTCGCCTGATCGTAGAGGGCATCGCGCTCGTGCTTCAGGCCGTAGCGATTTCCGCCGTCGAAGATCGGGATCGTGAGGAGCAGCTGCGCCTGCCAGCCCGTCGTGGGCACCGTGAGCGACGCGGGGTTCTGGTAGAACGGCGACGCCGTGCCCGTCAGCAGCGGGAGGTACTCGGCATACGAGTCACGCACCGACTTGCGTGCAGACTCCGCGCGTTCCTTCGACGCGACGACGTCGCTGCGGCGCTCCGCTTCGCCGAGCGCGGCGGAGAGCGTGGGCGGCGCGCCGAAGCTCGCCTCGACGGCGTCGATTGGACCGTTCTCGCCGAGGAGGACGCCGAGCGCCTCCTGGGCGCGCGTCAGCGCGATCGTCTGGTTCTGCACGCGGGTCTCGCTGCTCGCGCGCTCCTGCGCGGCACGCACCGCATCGAGCCGGTTGCCGACGCCGCCGGCAAGGCGCGCCTTCGAGAACTCTTCGTGGGCACGCGCCGTGTCGCGGGCCTGAACCGCCGTCTCGAGCACGCGCTTCTGCGCGATGACGGTGAGGTACGAGCGGCCCGCGTTCAGCGCCACGATACGCCGCGCGTCCACCAGCGAGAGCTTCGCGATCTCGCGGTTGTCCTTCGCGCGCGCCGTCGCCACCCAGGCACGCGGAGCGATCAGCGGTACGGTGAGGAGCAGGTTCGCGTTGAACGTATTCGCGTTCGTGACCACGCGATCGGCGAGCACGCGATCGGCATCGAGGCGCGTATACGTCGCGTTCCCGCTGAGCGTAGGCAGCCACGTGGAGCGTGCTTGCTGAACGAGCGCCTGCGCTCTCCTCACCTCTTGCTCGGCGATCTCGCTCGTGGGGTTGCGATCCATCGCGCGATGGATGGCTTCGTCGAACGACAGCACCGGCGCCGCGCGCCCCAGCGTGGGCGCGGGCGTGGCCATTGGATTCGAGCTCGGCGGCGGAATCGTCTGCGGCACGGGCGCCTGCTGCGCGTGCGCGTCGTTCGTCACGAACGTGGTCCCGAGCGCCGCGGTCGCGATGACTACCGCCTCGATGGCCTTGATCAGCTGGCTACGCATGGGCTGTCTCCGTCGTTCTTGGAGTGGGCCCCCCGCCGCTCGCTTCCTCATCGTCTTCCTCGTCCGGCTTCTTCTTCTTGAACCGGTCGACGAGCGTGTACAGGCTCGGGATCAAGAAGAGCGTAAAGAACGTCGAGACGGTCAGGCCGCCGATGACCGACCGCGCGAGCGGAAGGTTCGTCTCGCTGCCCTCGCCGATGCCGAGCGCCATCGGGATGAGCCCGGCGACCGTCGCGATCGTGGTCATCAGGATCGGACGCAGGCGCGTCTTCGCCGCCTGGACCGTGGCCTCGCCGAGCGGGATGCCGCGGCGCCGGAGGACGTTGGCGAAGTCCACGAGGAGAACGCCGTTCGACACGACGATGCCGACCATCATGATGAGGCCCATCGCACTGTTCACGCTGAGCGTCGTCTTCGTCGCCGCGAGCGTCGCGAACACGCCGCTCACGCCGAGCGGCACGCTGAACATGATGACGAGCGGGTCGAGCAGCGACTTGAACTGCGACGCGAGCACCATGTAGACGAGCGCGAGCGCCATCAGCACGGCGAGGCCGAGGCCCTGAAACGCCTGTTTCTGCGCGATGGTCTGGCCGCCGAGCTGGACCGTGAAGCCGTCCGGCGCCGTCACGCTGTCGACCGCCTGCTGCGCAGCATCGCTCGCCGCCCCGAGGTCCTTGCCCGGCGCCACGTTCGCCGTGACGTCGATGATGCGCTGGAGATACTTGCGTGTAATTTGCACGGGACCGCTGCTGCGCTCGACATGCGCCAGGTTCGCGAGCGGCATCGCCTGGCCCGCCGGCGTCTTCAGGAAGATGTTCGAGAGGTCGCTCACGTTGCTGCGAAACGCGTCGTCGAGCTTCACGTTGATGAAGTACGCGTTGCCGGTCGCAGGATCCGCGAAGGGGATGGGCGAGAACTGCGTGTTGCCGACCAGGCTCGTCAGTACCGACTGCGCGATCTGCTGCTCGCTCACGCCGAGCACGCCGGCCTTCTCGCGATCGACGACGACGTCGAGCTCGGGGTAGTTCTCCTCGCGCGAGATCTGGACGTCCGTGAGGAGCGCTTGCCCCTTCGCGTCGCGTACGTCGCGCAGCTTGGCGGCGACCGCCTTCGCGTAGGCGGCGGCCTGATCGAGGTCGTACCCGAGGATCTCGACGTCGATCGGCGCCGGCGCTCCGAAGTTGAGGATGCGCTTCACGATGCCGCCGGTGAAGTAGAAGACGCTCACGCCAGGCAGCTCGTTCTTGAGCGCATTGCGTATGCGCTCGGTGGCCTGGAGATCGGAGTAAGGGCGCTCGTCCTTCGGGACGAGGTTCACCTGCATGTTGCCGGCGTGCGGACCGGTGTTCGTCGTGAAGAGCGCGGTGCGTCCGCCGGGCAGCCCGCTGTCGGACAGCATCGTCGTGAAGCGGACGTTCGTGCCGTCGGTGAGCTCGCGCTTCGTGATGTCCTCGATGCGCTGCGCGACCAGCTCGGTCCGCTCGACGCGCGTGCCGATCGGCGTCTTGTAGATGACGCTGAACTGCCGCTCGTCCGAGTCGGGGAAGAACTCGGTGCCGATGAAGCGAAGGAGCCCGAGCGACGCCACGAAGACGGCGAGGATCGCGCCGATGACGATGCCGCGATGGCGGAGCACGCCGCCGAGCGCGCTCGCGTAGCTCGCATCGATCCAGTCGAGGACGCGGGTGATGCGCGCCGTGAGACCGCGCTCGCTTCCGTGACCGCCGCGGAGCCACGAGAGGCAGAGCAGCGGCGTGACGGTGCGCGAGACGAAGAAGCTCATGACGAGCGCGAACGTGATCGTCATCGCGAGCGGCAAGAACAGGTTCTTCGCGACACCGGCGAGGAAGAGCACCGGGAAGAACACGATGACCGTCGTGATGGTGCTCACGAGGATCGGCATCGCCACCTCCTGGGCCGCATCGAGCACGGCCTTGCGCCGGTTCTCGGTGAACTGGAGGTGCCGGTGGATGTTCTCGAGCTCGACGATCGAGTCGTCGACGAGGCGGCCCACGCCGAGCGCGAGGCCGCCGAGCGTGAACACGTTGAGCGTCTGCCCGAAGAAGTAGAGGAGGATGAACGTCGCGACGATCGACATCGGGATCGCGACGGCGACGATCCCCGTCGCGCGGAAGCTCACGAGGAAGACCAGGATGACCGCGATCGCGAGGAGGCCGCCTTGCACGGCCTCGTGCTCGAGCGCGCTCACGGCCGAGCGGATGTACGTCGACTGATCGAACGAGATGTCGACCTTCACGTTCGGCGGGACGCCGCGCAGGTTCGGGATCGCGGCGCGCACCGCGTCGACGGCGGCGATGGTGTTCGCGCCCGGCTGCTTGAATACGCGCAGATACACGCCGCGCGTGCCGTTCACGCGCACCACGTTCGCCTGATCAGCCGTGCCGTCGACCACGCTCGCGAGATCGCCGACGCGCACCGAAGAGGTGCTCTGGCCCATCGTGCCGGCCGTCGTCATGGTGCCCTGGCGCACGACGACGCCCTCGAGCTGCCGCACCGTGTCGACCTGCGTGTTCGTGAAGACGTTGTAGTCCTGATCGCCGGCGCGCAGGTTTCCGCTGGGCAGGAGCAGGTTCGCGTTCTTCACGGCATTGACGACGTCGAGGATGCCGAGGCCGCGGGCGCGGAGCTGATCGCGATCGACCTTCACCTCGATCTCGCGCTGCTTGCCGCCGCTGACCGACGCGCTCGCCATGCCCGGCAAGCGCTCGAGCTGCGGCTGGATCACGTTGTACGTGAGATCGTAGAGCTGCTTTTCGTCGAGGCCTTCGCCGCGGATCACGACCTGGACGATCGGGATGTTCGTGACGTCGAACTTGAGGATGTACGGGTTCTGGATCCCGGGCGGCAGCGTGCTCTGGATCTGCGAGACGCGCTGCTGCACCTCGAACTGCGCCGTGTCGAGGTTGACTCCGTAGTTGAACCACACGCTCACGATCGAGGCGCCCTGCTTCGAAGTGCTCTCGACGCGATCGACGCCCGGCGACGAAGCGACCGCGCGCTCGATCGGCTGCGTGATGCTCTTCTCGATGTCCTCGGGCCCGGCGCCTGCATAGAAGGTCGCGACGCGGATGACCGGGATGTCGATGTTCGGGAAGAGATCGACGCTGAGCCGCGTGGTGGAGAGCGCGCCGAGCGCGAGCACCATCAGCGACATCATCAAGATGAGGATGGGATTACGCAGCGCGAGCCGGGTGAGCCACATGGCTAGCCGACCTTCGGGAGGCTGTGTCGTGTGCGTTGCATACGACCTAGTGGCCTTCTGCCGTCTTGCCGAGGCCCTTGCCCGTGAACGGATCGACGCCGCGCACGGCGCGGACCTGCGTGCCGTCGGACACCGTGTCGATGCCCGTCGTGACGACCTCTTCGCCGGCGGCGACGCCCTTCGTGATCTCGAGCCAGTCGCCCTCGTCGACGCCGATCGTGAGCTCGCGACGCTCGACCTTGTCGCCCTTCAGCACGAAGCCCCAGCGCTTGCCGGACGAGACCTGCACGGCGCTCGCAGGCACCACGGGAGCGTTCGCGTGATTCGCGACGACGATCGAGCCGCGTCCGAACATGCCGGGCCGGAGATCGCCGGCGGCGTTGTCGATCTGCACCTCGGCATCGAGGGTGCGGGTCGCAGGATCGAGCGTGGGAGCGAGCCGCACGACGTTGCCCTTGATGCTCTTGCCCGCGAGCGCGTCGACCTCGACGTGCGCTTCCTGACCTACCTTCACGAGGTGCACCTCGCGCTCGGTGACGGTGACGAAGACGCGGAGCACGTCGACGCGCGCGACGGTGATGATGGTGCCGCCGGCATTCGGACCCACGAGCGCGCCGGGGTCGAGACGCCGAACGGTGACGACGCCGTCGAGCGGCGACTCGAGGCGCGTCTCGCCGAGACGCGTGGCGAACGCGCCGACCTGCGCCTTCGCCGCGGCTTCCTGCGCGTCGGCCGCGGCGAGCGCCGCTTGCGACTGCTGGAGCTCCTGCTGCGAGACGACGCCGCTCGGTGCGAGCTGGCTCGCGCGCTCGAAGTTCTTGCGCGCGAGGCTCGCGCTCGCCTGCGTCTGCGAGAGCGTGCCTCGTGCCGCGACGAGCTGATCGGGAAGATCGCTCGGCCGCACCAGCGCGAGGAGCTGCCCGCGCTTCACGCGGTCGCCGCGATCGACGAGGACCGCGTCGAGCACGCCGAGCGTCTTGGAGCCGACCTCCGCTTGCGCGAGCGGGCGCAGCTCGACGGGCGCATGCACTTCGACCGGAACGTCGCGCGCTTCGACCTTCGTGACCACGACCTGCGGCGCGGGTCGCGTCTTCGGCGCGGCCTCCGACTTGCTCGAGCAGCCGCCGGCGAACAGGAGGAGCGCGATGATGGGGAACGACGGCAGGCGCACGGGAGGTCGCGCATCATAACGACCCGGTGCCGCAACGCCCAAGCACCGCGCGCCTCGTCCTAAGCCTCGTCTAAGGCAACTCAGGCTACTCGGAGCCCTGCGGATGAGGTCCGATGTCGCGCGCAAAGGCGACTCCGGATGCTTAGGATCCCCTGTCTATGCGCGAGGTTTCAGTGCGCATCCTGCATTTTACGCTCGATCTCGCGCGTGTGGCCGGGGTCGACGAGCGAGCGCTCGTCGCCGGGCTGCCCTCGGTCGCGGCCGACGGCGAAGAGCAGGCGGACTGGTTCGACTGGGATGATCTGGTCGCGATCATCGAGCGCCTCGAGCGGATGGGAGGAGGCGCCGAGGGCGTCCGCCGCGCGATGCGCGAGGCACTGCCGACCGCCTATCCCGAATTTCGCGCGTTCGCCGCGGTCTTCGTGCGTCCGATCCCGTTCTTCACGTTCGTGATGACCCGGCTCATGTGGACGATGTATCGCCACATCGGCATCGAGACGATCGACCATCTCGAGGACGATCGGATCCACTGGATCCAGACCATCCCCGAGCCGTACCGCGCGTGCGAGGCCTTCCACCGAGGCACCATGGCGACCGTCGAGCTGTTTCCGCTCCATCTCGACCTCCCGGAGGCACGGGTCGAGCAGGCCACGATCACCCCGCGCCGGGCCGAGTTCACCGTGCAGTTCCCGCCCGGCGGGTCGTTCGCGGCGCGCGGCACGCGTGCCGTCTCATCGGCGGCGTCGGTGCTCGCCGTGCAGCTCGACGAGGCGTTCGCGAACATCGCGCAGACGCTCCGGATGCGTCCCGGGGCCGAGAGCGCCGCGACGTCGTCCAACGGGCTCCACACGCCGGGTCCTCCGATCGAGACGCGCGCGTGGGCGGACCGACTCGCGCTTTCGCCACGCCAGCGCGACGTGTTCGCGCTGCTCGTCGAAGGACGCGCGAACAAGGACATCGCCGCGGCGCTGCGCTGCTCCGAGCGCAACGTCGAGTTCCACGTCGGCCGTATCCTGCGTGCGGCACGCGTCTCGTCGCGTGCCGAGCTGCTCGTCAAGGTGCTCGGCGCGCGCGCGTGATCGCGCCGCTCGTCAGCCCTTCACGCCGCCGGACGTGAGGCCGCTCACGAGCTGTCGCTGCGCGACGTAGAAGAGCGCCATGACCGGCACGCTCACGAGGATCGCGCCCGCCGCGAACGCGCCCCACGACGTGTTGTACTCGCCGACGTAGCTCTGGAGGACGACGGGCAGCGTGAATGCGCTCTCGCGTCCGATGAGCGTCGCCGCCAGGATGAACTCGTTCCACGCGCTCATGAACGCGAAGAGCGCCGTCACGGCGATCGCCGGCCGAGCCGCCGGCAGCGCGACCTTCAGGAACGCCTGCGTGCGCGTGGCGCCGTCGACCATCGCCGCTTCTTCGAGGTCGACGGGGATCGCGAGGAATGCGCCACGGAGCTGGAAGATCGCAAAGGGCACGGCGGTGGCGGCATAGACGAGGACGAGCCCGGTGCGCGTGTCGAGCAGGTGCAGCGCGTCGAGGATCAAGTAGAGGGGCACCGCGCTCGCGACGCCGGGGAACATCTGCGTGAGCAGCAGTGTGCGGAGCCCCGTCCGCTTGCCGACGAACTCGTGACGCGCGAGCGCATACGCGGTCGGCGTCGCGATCGCGACGGCCATGCCTGCGGTCGCGAGCGACACGACGAGCGAGTTCAGGAGCTGACGCGCGAACAGCCAGCTGCGCGTGCTGTCGCCCCATCCGGTCACGACGCGGAAGTTGTCGAGCGACACGTCGTGCGGCACCGGGAAGGCGCGCAGCTCGGGCTCGCTCCCGGAAGAGAACGCGAGCGAGATCACCCACAGCACGGGATAGAGCGCGTAGATCACCGCGACCACGAGGATCGCGTTGACCGCGATGCGCTCGAACGCCGGCGCGCGGTCGTTGGTCGCGAGGTCGGCGCTCACGCCTTGGCCTCCGTGTCTTTGCCGATCTTGCCGAGCACGCGCGACATCAGCGCGAGGAGCCCGAAGATGATGACGGCATAGGCGGCCGCGTAACCGAACTGCGCGTTGCGCGCGAACGCCCAGCGATAGGCCTCGCTGACCAGGATGTCGGTCGTGCCGTCGGGCTCGCCGCCCGACACGAGGAACACGACGTTGAACATGTTGAACGTCCACACCGAGCCGAGCACGACGGCCGGGAGGAGCGTCGGCCGGAGCAGCGGCAGCGTCACGAGTCGGAAGGCCTGCCAGCGCGTCGCGCCGTCGACCTCGGCGGCCTCGAGGACGTCCTTCGGGATCGACGTGAGCGCGCCCATCACGACGACCATCATGAACGGGAAGCCGAGCCACACGTTGGTGGCGACGTTCGCGGTGAACGCCGTCGAGAACTTGGCGAACCACGACACCGGCTCCGCGCCGAGCCACACCAGGATCGCGTTCACCGCGCCGAACTGGCGATGGAACATGCCTTTCCATGCGAGCGCGGTGACGTACGACGGAACCGCCCACGGCAGGATCAAGAGGACCCTGTAGATTGCACGCATCCGCAGGAACGGCCGCGCCAGCAGCAAGCCGAGCACGAGGCCGATGCCGACGTGCGCGACCACGTTCACGACCGTCCAGAGGACCGTGACGAGGAGCGTGAGATAGAACGAGCCGTGCGAGAGCCACTCGCCGAACGGCTTGCCGCGCACCGTGAGGATGTCGACGTAGTTCGTGAAGCCGACGAACTGCGCGTTGTCGCGCGTGCCCGCGAAGAACGACGTGCCCGCGCCGGCGACGAGCGGCAGGACCACGAGCAGCAGGATCGTGAGCGCGGAATGGACGATGTACTTGTATGCCGGCTTCGACGCGCGGAGCTCGCGCGCGAAGCCCGGCTGGCGCGAGCGCTTCACCGCGAAGAACGCGAGGGCGAGCAGCGCTGCGCCGAGCACGACCACGAGCGGCGCCGGCGAGCGCGCCGGAGGCGGAGGCCGCATCACGTCGTCGTAGCGAGCCTTCGCCTCGTCGAGCGCCGCCTTCGCCGTGCCCTCGCCGCGTATCACCTTGCGAAGCGCCTGGAGCGCGGGATCCCACGCGGGGTTCATCGCGACGGACACGGGCATCGGCACTGCGTCCTTGCTCGCCTCCTGGAAGGCGCGAAGCACGGTCATCGACGGATCGGCAGCGGCGGGGCTCGTCCAGAACGAGCGCGTCGCGACCACCTGCTTGCCGATCTGCGCGCGATCGCGCGCGGCCGCATCGCCTCCGAGCATCCGTGCGAACGCGCGAGCCTCCGCGCGGCGTGCGCCGTCACCCGTGAGGAACGCGCCCTCGACCGTGAGATACGGCTTCATCTGCGCCGTGCCGTCGATCGACGGCAGCGGCACCACGCGGTAACGGACCTTCGCGCCCGCGTCGTCGAGATCACCCGCGAGCCACGGGCCGCTCATCGCGGTCGCCGCACGGCCCGACGCGAAGAGCTGCTTGACGAGATCGCCGCTCGGCTCCTGCGGGACCACGCCGGCGACGGTGAGCTCGCGCGCCTCGTCGAGCGAGCGCTCGGCGGCGGGGCCGACCATCGTGAAGCGCTCGTTCTCGAACAGGCTCCCGCCGTACGCGTGGAGCAGCGCTGCATGGTAGTAGACGCTCTGCGACTCGTAGACGAGCGGCCACACGCCCTTCGGCAGCGTCGACTTCTTCGCCGCGAGCTCGTCGAGCGAGCGCGGCGGCTCGGGCATGAGCTCGCTGTTCACGTACATCGCGACGCACTTGCTCGCGAGCGGAACGGCCCAGCGCTTTCCGTCGTGCGTGATCGCCGCGACCGCCTGTGCCTCGTATGTCGCGACGTCCTCGTCGGGGAACGCGTCGCCTGCGGGCACGACGAGCAGGTGCAGCAGGTACTCGCCGAGCCGGTTGTGCGGACCGAGGAAGAGATCCGGCCCGTTGCCGCGAGGGATCGCCGCCTCGAGCTTCGAGAGATACGCCTCGTACGGGATCGCGAGGAGCGTGACCCTGACGTCGTGCTCTTGCTCGAAGCGCGCAGTGACCTTCTCGAGCGCCTTCTGCTCGGCGCCGCGATACGGATGCCACACGACGACGCCGCGCGGAGGCTCGCTGCATGCCGGGAGCAGAACGAGCGCCGCGATGAGCGCGACGAGGAGGACGATGGCGCGGCGCATCGATCGAGTCAGCGGCCGAGCGCTACGCCGGTCTTCGGATCGAAGAGGTGCACGCGGCTCTTCGCGACTGCGAGGTGGATCACGCTGCCGGCGCGGACGGAGCGGGCGTCGTCGGCATCGAGCCGCGCGACGACCGACGGTCCGCTGGCGCGCAGCCATCCGTGGGCGAAGGCCTCGGAGCCGAGCGCCTCGACGAGCTCCACCTTGAGCTCGGCGACCGAAGGCGCGCCGTTCTTCGCGAGCCCGAGGTCGTGCGGGCGGATGCCGATCGTCACGCTGCGTCCCTCTTCGAGCGCGCTGCCGAAGCGATCGTCGTCCACGACCGCTCGCACGCCGCCGCCCTCGGCGAGGAACTGCCCATTTTCACGGATGATCACGCCGTCGAGCATCGTCATCTTCGGCGAGCCGAGGAACGTCGCGACGAACTTGGTGCGCGGGCGCTCGTAGACCTCGAGCGGCGCGCCCTTCTGCTCGACGAGGCCGCCGTTCAAGACCCACAGCGTGTCGGCGAGCGTCATCGCCTCGACCTGATCGTGCGTGACGTAGAGCGTGGTCGCCTTCAGCCGATCGTGCAGCCGGCGGATCTCGACGCGGACCTCGGCGCGCAGCGCGGCGTCGAGGTTCGAGAGCGGCTCGTCGAAGAGGAAGATCGTCGGGCGCCGCACGATGGCGCGTCCCATCGCGACGCGCTGGCGCTGCCCGCCCGAGAGCTGCTTCGGAAGTCGTTCGAGCAGCGGTCCGAGGCCGAGCATCGCGCTCGCCTCGTCGAGACGCTTGTCGATCTCCGACTTCGGTGTGCCGCGCAGCTCGAGCCCGAACTTGAGGTTGTCGCGGACGGAGAGGTGCGGGTAGAGCGCGTAGCTCTGGAAGACCATCGCGACGTCGCGGTCACGGGGCGGCAGCCGCGTGACGTCGCGATCGGCGAGCGTGATCGTCCCCTCGTCGGCCTCTTCGAGACCGGCGACGAGGCGCAGCAACGTCGACTTGCCACACCCGCTCGGTCCGACGAGGACCGCGAAGCTGCCCTCCGGGATCTCGAGATCGACGCCCTTCAGGATGCTCGTCGCGCCGAAGCTTTTCTTCACGCCGCGCGCCGCGCAGCGGAGCCGCACCGGCGCGCGCGCGGCGGACGGCACCCCGGCAGGAAGCGGCGTCTCCGTGGCCGCAGTCTTGCTGGACCCCGAGTCGGTGCCTCGTGCTTCTTGGGTGGCCTCGGACATCGCGTGGGATTCTAGCGGCGCAGAAGCGCGCCGGGGTTTTCACGAGCGAGCCCCGCGGCCACCATGGAAACAGGGGCGTTTCACGTAACTCATTTTTGAGTGACGTTCGAGCGAATTCTCGTCGAAAAGCGGGTTTCGCGGAGGTGGCAGGTCGATGAGTACGGGTACGTGGACCGTGGCGGCTGTGCTCTGCGTGACCGGCGTGCTGGCCGCAGCCTGCGGATCCCGCGGCGCCGCGACGCAGCCTGAAGTGCCCGGCGCCGCAGGGGCCGAGCCCGGCGGACCCGATCCGCGCGGCGCGAGCGACGGCGGGGATGCGGTCACGCTGCCGGACGGCGCGGTCGCTGCGCCTCCTCTGGTGAAATGCTCGCGCGAGGCCGAGGCGCTTCCCGCGCCCGCGTCGCTGCTCGACGCGTTCACCGCCGAGATGAAGTCGCTCACCGGCGGCGCGGCGCGCGCGGCGCGGGTCGACCAGCTCGTCGCCGACGTCGTCGCGCAGGGCGGGACGCCGCTCGAAGATCGCCTCACCGGCCGCGTCGTGTTCCTCGCGCGCGGCGCTCCGCCTTCCGGCCCATGGGCAATCACCACGTCGCTGGTGGCGTTCGACGCCGCGAAGGCGACGCCGCTCCTCGCGGTCGCCGACACCGATCTGTGGATCGCGGAGGCGACCATCCCGCGCGGCGCGAGCTTCGAGTACCGCCTGCTCTCCGGCGCTATGGTCGTCGAGGACGCGAACGCACGATCGCTCGTGTGGGACGGCGTCCCGGTCATCCAGGCGGAGGACGAATTCAAGCGCGGATCGATGAACGCCGTCGGGCACGCGATGGACTGGCCGAAGGATCGCGGTCGCGTCGTCCGCCACGGCAGGGTGCATGCGACCAAGCTCGGAAGCGACCGCGACGTCTTCGTGTACCTGCCCGCGCGCTACGACGACGGGACCTGCGCGACGAAGCTCCCGTCCGTCGTCTTCCAGGACGGCCGCGAAGCGCTGACGAACGGCGACTTCGCGCACGCGGCGGACCTCCTCTACGCCGCACGACCCGAGCTCGCGGCGATCCTCGTGTTCGCTGCGAATGCCGGCACCCTCGAGCTGCGGAACGACGAATACTCGTTCGGCTACGGCGGCTCGAAGGCGAGCGAGTACGTCGACTTCGTCGCGACGGACCTCTGGCCGAAGATCAGCGCCGGCTATCGCATGTGCACGAAGCCGAGCTCGCGCGGCATCTCCGGCGCGTCGCTCGGCGGTCTCGTTGCCACGTTCGCGGCGTTCGAGCGGCCGAACGACTGGGGCTGGGTGGGCGCACAGAGCGCGTCGTTCTTCTGGAAGGACAACGAGCTCATCGGACGCGTCCAGAGCTCGCCGAAGGTGCCGGCTCGGTTCTATCTCGATTCAGGCGAGGACAACGCCGAGTACGTCGACCTCATGGCCGGCGCGATGGCCGACAAGGCCTATGATTACGTGCGTATCAAGGAGCCCGGAGCGCAGCACCGGTGGTCGTACTGGCACGGCCGCTTCGCGGGGATGCTGGCGCACTTCCGCGACGGCAAGACCGACTGCGACTGACAAACACCGCCTTACAACGCGAGACCTTCGGCCCGGGGCCGTGGACGCGGCGGGCCGCCCGTGGCACCCGTCGCCCCGTTCGATGGCGCCCGCCGAGAAGCCCAATCCGTACGAGCACGACGTCGAAGACGCGCAGCGCGAGCGCGTGAGCGGTGTCGCGTCCTCCGGCGTGCGCGTCGAGCGCGAGACCACGCCGGCGCCCGCGTCCGCCGCGAGCGACGAGTGGGCGAGCTTGCCGTCGGCGCGCCCGACGTCGGTGCCGGACTACGACGTCGCCGCGGTTGCCTTCGAGACGTCGCTGCGCCATCCGGCGCTGCCGTCGCTGCCCCTCGACGTCGCGGTCCCGACGCGCACGCACGTGAGGCCGCCCGCCGGCCTCGATCTCCGCGCGTGCTTCCTCCTCCTCCACGTCGACGGCCGCTCGTCGGTCCGCGACATCGCGGAGCTGGTTGCGCTCCCGGTCGAGGAGGTGCTCGGCGGCATCCTCGATCTGTCTGCGCGCGGGCTCGTCGAGATGGACGGCACGCAGCTCGCGCATGCCGTGCCGCTGTCCGGCGAACGCCGTCGCTGACTCACGCCGCGGCGAGCCGCGATCGACGCACGAGCCCGAGGGCGGCATCGACGACCGCGTCCGCGGCGTGACGGGGCACGAGCTGTCGCGCTCGCTCGCCCATCGCGACGAGGCTCGCTCCGGTTCCGTCGCGAAGACGTTCGACGGCCGCGCCGACGTCGTCGGCATCGGCGGCGATCCCTGCGCCGCCGTCCACGACGAATGCCTCGTTGAGCTTCTCGTTTCCCGGCACCGCCGACGCGACGATCATCGGGCGGCCCGCGGTGAGCGTCTCGGTGACCGTGAGCCCGCCGGCCTTGCCGACGACCACGTGGGCCTCGGCGATGCGTGCCGCCATGTCCTTCTCGAAGCCGATGACGCGTGCAGGCACGCCGGCTTCGTCGGCCTCGCGTGCGACGCGGGCTGCGAGCTTTTCGGCCGCGCCGCACACGACGACGAGCTCGACGTTCGGCACGCTCGCGAACGAGCGCACGATGCGCGTCATCGGGCCGTGCCCGAAACCGCCGCTCGTGACGAGCACGCGGAGCACCCTCGGTAGCGCGCCCGCGAGCAGCGACGGCGTCCGGGCAAACGAGGCCCTCACCGGAATGCCGGTCTCGACGATGCGCGCGAGCGGCGCGCCATGCCCTGCGAGCTCGGCGCGCGCGCCGCCGAACGGCACCGCCCATGCGTCGACGCCCCGCTCCGCCCAGCACGCATGCGCCGTGTAGTCCGTCACGACGCCGAGCAGCGGGGCATCGAGGGTGCCCTTCCGCCGCGATCGCCCAAGCACGACGAGCGGAAGGTGATGCGTGGCGACGACGGCGCGAGGCGCGAGCGCTCGCACGTGGTCGGCGAGCCCGCCGAACACGAGGTTGTCGAGGCCGAGGCGCAGCGGCTCGAGCGCATCGCCGCGGCGATTGGCTGCAAAGTACATCTGACCGTAGAGCTCAGGCGCCGCGCTCTGCCCGGTGAGGTGCGCGCGGACGTAGGCGTCGCCCGCCCAGCGGGGTGCATGGTCGAACGCGCTCACGACCTCGACGCGCAGCCCGCGCGCACGCGCGGCCTCCGCGGTCGCGAGGGCCGCCGACTTGTGACCACCGCCGACCGGGCTGTAGACGACGACCAGATCCGTGCTCATCGACGCTCCCTCCTCGCCTGCCGAGCGTCTCTCGAGCAAACGACGGACCGCCGACAGCCGGGTGACAAATCCCCGAATTGTTTGGTGAGCGACTGGTTCAACCACTCAACCAGCTGCGAAAGTGCGCGGCTCGCCTGCGCACCGCCGTTCGCGGGGCTAGTCGAACAATTCGCGGAGCTTGTCCATGAAGCCCTTCCGCTGGGGCTGGACCTCGTCGCCGAGCTCCTTCGCGAGCTCCTCGAGGAGCTCCTTCTGTCGTGCGGTGAGCGACGTCGGGACCTCGACCGTGACCTCGACGCGCTGATCGCCACGACCGATGCCGGTGCGCTTGGGCATGCCCTTGCCCTTGATCCGGAGCGTGGTGCCGGACTGCGTCCCCGCGGGAACGCGGAGCTTGCCCTTGCCGTCGAGCGTGGGGACCTCGACCTCGGAGCCGAGCGCCGCCTGCGTGAACGCGAGCGGCACGCTGCAGATCACGTCGTCGCCGGTGCGACGGAAGAAAGGATGCGCCGCGACGTGGATCTCGAGCTCGAGATCGCCTGCGGGCTTGTCCGATTTCGCTCGATTGCCTGCGCCGCTGACGACGCGCGTGGCGCCGTGCTCGACGCCGGGCGGGATCGTGACCTCGATCTCGTTCTCGTTCGTGACGAGCCCGCTGCCTTTGCACGTATTGCAAGGATGCACGACGACGGTGCCACGACCCTTGCAACGTTGGCATGCGCGTTCGACGGCGATCGGGAGGATGCCTTGCTGGAACCGCACCCGACCGCGGCCGTTGCACGCGCTGCACGTGTCCGGAGCCGACCCGGGCGCGGAGCCGGAGCCGCGGCAGTCTCCGCACGAGACGATGCGCGAGTACCGCATCGTCTTCGTGGTGCCGAACGCGGCTTCTTCGAAGGTGATCTCGAGCTCTCGCTTGAGGTCGCCCTTGTCGCCGCGACCGACGCCGAAGACGCCGAGCAGATCGCCGAGGATGCCGTCGACGGCGATGTCGCTGAAGTCGATGACGCCGCCCGCGAACGGACCGCTGCTTGCGAACGGCGATCCCGACTCCTCGGCACGGTGGCCGAACCGGTCGTACATCGCACGCCGTTGGGGATCGCTCAGCACCTGGTACGATGCGTTGAGCTCCTTGAAGCGCACCGCCGCCCTCGGATCGTCGGGATTCCGATCGGGATGGTGCAGCGAAGCGAGCTTGCGGAAGGCGGCTTTGATCTCTTCCGGGCTCGCGCCCTTCGATACGCCAAGGATTTCGTAGTGGTCGCGTTGCGCCGCCATCGTTCCGCGACCTGACGTAGCACAGGGCGCGCCGGGGCGGGCGGTCGCGCGCGACCCCGCCCGGCCGACCCTTCGAGGACACTCGGTCGGGATGCGACTCGTTGCACATGTGAAAGAGCGCGGCCGTGCGAGCGGTCGGTCGTGTCACGTCCGTCGGGTCGTAGGGCGCCCCACCGCATCGTTCGGTTGACCCGCAAGCAGTCGAAGCCTTTACTGAGGGCTCCCCTCCAGGGTTGTCCGGCCGTACCAACGCATGAGTGACAAACCCGCAGCATCGGCCGAGATGAACGCCAAGATCCTCTCGGCGCTCGCCCGATGGGTCTCGAAGCACCACGGCGAGACGAAGCTCAAAGAGATCGCGCACGCCTCGGGCGTCGATCCTGCGACCATCGACGGCACGACGCAGTGGATCAGCGTCGAGCAGTGCGAGCGCTTCCACGAGCTCGCGCGCGAGCTCGTCGAGGACGACGACGGCTTCCTGCATGCGTGCGGCGAGCAGTTCTTCGAGAGCATGGGCGCGATCCGCTACATGGTCCGCGCGCTCTCCGTGCGGCAGTTCTTCGAGGCGGCGGCGAACGCTTCCAAACAACTGCTCCGCATCAGCCGCTTCGAGGTGCTCGAGTCTCAGCGGTCCTCCTTCACGATCCGCTACACGTCCGAGAAGCCGGAGTCGCGCCTCTTGTGTCTGTCGCGCCAGGCCGGCTGGGTCAACGGACCGAAGATGTGGGGCCTGCCCGCCGCACAGCTCACGGAGCGCGCGTGCCTCGCGAAGGGCGACCCGTGCTGCGAGTACCACCTCACGTGGTTCGAGCGCGGCCGCCTGTTCCCCGTCGTCCTCGGCTTTGCGGTCGGCGGCGCCGCAGCCGCCATGCTGGGGACCACGCACCTTGCGTGGGTGGCGTGGGGGATCCTTCCGCTGTTCGGCGCCGGGTTGGCTCTGCTCGTGGAGCTCCGGCGTACGAGCGCGAGCAACCTGCGCTTCGCGCAGGAGCTGAACGACGTGCTCCGAAGCGTGAGCCAGGACGAGGTCGAAGCGCGCTCCGAGATCGTCGCGTTGCACCAACGTCAGCGCGAGTGGATCCGCCTGATGGAGCAGCAGGTCACCGAGCGCACGACGACGCTCGAGCGCATCGTCGAGGGTCTCGACGGTCTCCAACAGTCGCGCGTCACGACGATCCGCGGCTTCTCGCACGACCTCCGGAATCCGCTCTTCGTCGTTCGTGGCAACACGCAGTTCCTCCGCGAGCGACTGAAGGACGGCGAAGAGGGCGACGCGCTCCGCGACATGGAAGTCGCCGCGGTCCAGATCGAGGCGATGCTCTCGAAGCTCATGGAGGTCGCGACGGCGGAGACGGGCTTCGTGAAGCTCACGCCGAAGCCTCTCCTCATCGCGCCCCTCGCGGAGACGTTCCGCCGTC
>JAQBQJ010000385.1 GCA_028287065.1 Labilithrix sp.
CAGAGCGGGACACGGGATTCGAACCCGCGACATCCAGCTTGGGAAGCTGGCACTCTACCAACTGAGTTAGTCCCGCAGAGCGAGCCGGTCGTAACGCCAGACAACGCTCGCGTCAATGACGCCCAAATAAGAAACGGCCCAGGTCACGCGACCTGGGCCGTCCGGTTTCGGCGCCGTCGGGAGCTGCTTTTTGCTTCCGTGGCGTCGGCCCTCACTACCGGGGGCATGTAACCGGCGCATCAAAACACGCGAGCTCGGTTTCCCGATCGACGCGCCGCTGGTGGGCACGTGCTCGCGCCTGACGCTCACACTCGGTTACGACGTCTGCTCCGGATGAGAGCCATTACGTTTATGCATTTGCTGTTTCCTCCTCCGGCGTACCGGCACCCGCGGGCCCAGTGGCAAGCCACCGCCTCGCGCGGATGTTTCCTTGGGGGTCTTTCGTGAGGGATCGACCCTGGGTCAGTGCGGCGCCTGCGGAGGTGAGCCTCCGCCGGATAAGCCCGGGAGTATGTCCCGACGCAGCGTGGTGTACGGATTCTAACACGCGGATCCGAGATGTCAGGGGAGGGCGAGCACTTCGCGATCGCATGCCACGATCGAGCTCGGCCGTAGGCGCGCGCTACTTACTTGGCATCGCCTGTGCGCGTGCCCGCGAGGTCGTACTGCACGTCGCACGGCAGCGTTGCGAAGTCGCCGCCCGAGTCGAGGAGCTGGTCGTCGCACGATGAGCCCTCCGTCGCCGTGAAGCGATACGTCAGCGTTCCCTTGAAGCTCGTCGCCGCACCGACGTCCTTCACGGGCGCCGTCATCGGCGCGAGAACGAGATCGAGGACGTCGCTCCGCGCCATCGTGCACGCCGCCGTCTTCGTCTTCTCGTCGGCGGGACGCATCGTCTGCGTGTTGCTGGACTTCAAGATCGCACGTGCGGTGCCGTCGACCTGGCCTGCGATCGGCGCGTCGCCCTGCACCCAGAACAGCGTCGTCGAGTCGTGCCGCAGCCGCACGTCGAACTCCCACGGATCGGGCGTCGTTCCGCACGTCGTCGACACCAGCCGCCCTGCGACGTGGAACACGCCGATCGATTCGCCGGGACGGTACGGATCGTGGCCCGAACAGCCCGCGGCGGCCGTCGCGGCGAGCGCGAGCAGGATCACGACCGTACGACGCGTACGCGTACGAAGACCGAGGTTCGGGCGAGCCATGGGCGCAAGGCTTTGGTATCCAATCAGTCGCGCGCGGGCCAAGTTCGCCGCGACGAGCCGATCGACGAACGCATGACCGCCTGGGACTTCCGCACCTTCACGCGCGCGCTGGTCGCGACGCTCATCGGGATCGTGGTCGTGTGGCTCGTGACCGCCGCGAGCGACGAAGGGCAGCTCACCGTCGGCGTGCGCGCTGGACGAACGCTCCCGCTCGCTCCGCTCTGCAGCGCGATCGGCGCTGCGCTCGCGCTCGGTACCGCGCGCGTTCGCGACGAGACGCGCGCGCTCGAGGCGCTCGGCCGCTCGCCCGGCCAGACCGCTCGCGCGGCCGCGCTCGGGGCCGCGCTTCCGTCGATCCTGATCGGGCTCGCGATCGGGACGAGCTCGGTGATCGACGTCTCGGGGTTCTACCCGCGTGCTCCGCGCGGCGACACGTTCGTCTACGAGGACGGCGCCTTCACGAGCGCCACGCTCGGCGTTCGCGTGGCCGACGACGGCGAGCCTCGCACCATCGAAGGACACGGCCTCACACCCGACGACGGCCTGCCTCGTCATGCTCGAGCTGCAGCGTCGGTCGCGACCGCGATGGCGGGGGTTGCGCTCTCGCTCGTCGCCGCGCGCGCGATCTTGCGCGTGAGCTTGCTGCACCGACGCGGAAGGCGCCGCCGTCGCATCCTCGCTGCGGTCCAGGTCTTCGCGTGCGCGCTCCTCACGCTGGTCGCGTTCCAGGCCGCGGCTGCGCGCGTCGCGCCCGCTTCGCTCGCGATGCTTCCGCCCGCAGCGCTGCTCGGCATCGCGGTTCTCGGTTATCGTGCGCGTCATGGTCACGCAGGCTGACGTCGCGAGCTGGGGAACGGGCGCCTCGAGCTGGTCGATCCTCGTGCACGGCGGCGCGGGTGACGTGCGCGCCGACTCGGTGGGAGCGCATGTGAAAGGCTGCGAGCGCGCCGCCTCCGAGGGCGCGAAGGTGCTCGCGGCCGGCGGAAGCGCGCTCGATGCAGTGCAGCGCGCGGTCGAGGTGCTCGAGAGCGATCCGCTCTTCAACGCCGGCACCGGCGCATGTCTCGACTCCGACGGTCACATCGCGCTCGACGCATCGATCATGGACGGTAAGGACCTACGCGCCGGTGGAGTGTGCGCGCTGCCGGCGTTCGAGCATCCGATCGCGATCGCTCGGCGCGTGATGGAGGCGACGCCGCACGTGCTCCTCGCGGCCGAAGGCGCATCGCGGTTCGCCGTCGCGCAGGGGTTCACGCCCGCCGACGAGGCGACGATGATCACCGAGCTCGCGCGCAAGAAGTGGGAAGCCGCACGCGCGAAGAACACGATCGAGGGCTGGGCCGGCGGCGCATCGACGAGCGGAGGCACCGTCGGCGCCGTCGCACGCGATGCGAGCGGTCACGTCGCGGCCGCGACGAGCACCGGCGGCATGGTGAACAAGCTCGCCGGACGCGTGGGCGACTCGCCGATCGTCGGGGCAGGGACCTACGCCGACGACGAAGGCGGCGCATGCTCCACGACGGGACACGGCGAGGCGATGATCCGCGTCTGCCTCGCGAAGACCGCGGTCGACGGGATGCGCACGACGCCCGAGGCCAGCGCGCGTGACGCGATCGCGCTCATGCTCCGTCGTACGGCACAAACGGGCGGACTCATCGTGGTCGCGCCCGATGGAGCCCTGGGCCTGGCGCGCACGACGCGCACGATGACCTGGGCGGCACGCACGGACGCCGAGCAAGCGTCCGGCTGCTGACGACCTACTTGGCCGAGGATTCCGCGGTGCCCTTACGGTCCATCGCGTCCTGAAGGCCGCAGCGAAGGCGCGTCGCCTTCTTGACGCGCTTCTTCTTCAGCGGCGTCGCCAGCCATTCGTGCCTCTTCCTCATGCTCCAGATCGCGCGGTTCGACATAGGGGCGCGCAACATGCCAAAATCCCCAGGTATTGCAAGCGGAACCGGTCCGCTCGCGAGCCGTGGTCGTCATTCCGCCGGGGCTGGAAGACCGCGCTTTACCCCACATGTGGGGTAAAGCCGATCCACGACGTATGCGCCAACTGCGCAAAATCACGGCGTAATAGGTGCCTCGACCGTTGGTGTAAGGGTTGCACATACATCGGGCATGCAGCCCAGGGCACTTATCCGGATCTCTTTGGCCGCGGGCCTGCTCGCCGCCGTCGGCGCCGCGGGATGCTCGATCGCGAACGAAGAGGAGACCTCCTCCTCGCCGGACGAGATCGTCGCGAACGGCGATGTCTCGGCGCTCCTCAAGAGCACGCTCGTCCTCGCGGGCGGATGCACCGCCGCGAAGGTCGGCCCGAAGCACCTGCTCGTCTCCGCTGGATGCGTGAGCGGCAAGGATGCCTTCGCCGCCGGTAAGGTCCTCGAGTTCACGAGCGCCGCCACCGGCAAGGCGATCGTCGCCGCGCCCGCGCCCGAGGCCGACAACGCAGACAACGCAGACAACGCGGATGCGCCCGATGCGTCCGACGCCGCTCCGGCAAAGGACGCAGGCGCGAAGGATGCCGGTCGTGCGAGCACCACGTCGTCGCGCGACGTGACCATCGCCGAGGTGAAGATCCATCCGTCGTACGCGTCGAAGTGCAAGGAAGACGTCTGCGGGATGAACACGCTCATCGCGAGCGATGCGCCCGACATCGCCGTCATCATCCTCGAGAACGATCTCGACACCGTGCCGAGCATCCCCGTCGATCTCGACGCGGTCGGCCAGGCCGATCCGCTGCTCGTCGTGACCAGCGGCTGCACCACGCTCGACGGCAAGGCGTCGGAAGGACCGAAGACCGTCAAGACGATCGCCGTTCCCGCGAAGAGCGTGAACCACACCGGAAGCGCTTACGCGAAGTCGCCGCAGCTCGTGTCGCGCCTCGCCTCGTCGTACGTCGTCACCGCCGGCGCAGGCTGGCGCGACAGCGACACGCGCCTCTGCAAGGGCGACGTCGGCTCCCCGATCTTCCGCGCCGGCTCGGCTTCGGTCGCCGGCATCACGGCGAACTACACGACCTACGCCGACGGCAAGCAGCCGGTGACGATCCACCACACGCGCGTCGACGCGGCCTCGCGATTCAAGATCGGCACCTGGCTCTCCGGTCTCGGTGTCTCGACGACGCACTCCTGCAGCGAAGCTGCCGGCGGCTGCGTGACCCGCACGTTCGACGGCGGCGC
>JAQBQJ010000264.1 GCA_028287065.1 Labilithrix sp.
ACGGAGCACTTCCACCTCCCCCTTGCCGTCTTTCGTCTGGACGACAGGGCCCTCTTTGACGAAGAGCCCGGCGATGTCGCGCGCATGCGTGAGGAGCCCGCCGCCGTTGCCGCGGAGATCGAAGACCAGCGACGTCACGCCTTTTTTCGTGAGCTGCGTCAGGATCGTGCGCATGTCGTCGGTGGCGTTGCGCTCGCCAGGCTTCTTCGACTCGCCGTAAAAACCTGGAAGATGCACGTAACCGACCTCGCCGCTCCCCCTCGTCTTCAGGATTGCGCCGCGCGCGTACGAGGCCTCGATGCGGACCACGTCGCGCGTGATCGAGATCGTCTCGAGGGTCTCATCCGGCTTCTTCACCTTGAGGACGACGACCGTGCCCTTCGGCCCGCGGATCATGCCCACGACCTTCCCGATGGGCATGTCGCTCACGTCCACGGGTTCTTTGCCTTCCTGCGCAACGGATAGGATGAGGTCGCCGGCTTCGAGCTTTCCTTGCTGCCAAGCGGCGCCCCCGGGCACGAGATCGTTCACGAGGATGTAGTGCTCCTGCTCGCGCAGCGTGGCGCCAATGCCCTCGAGGCGCCCGGTGAGCGCGATGTCGAGCTCCGCTTCCTCCGCCGGTGGCAGATAGGTCGTGTGCGGATCGAAGGCGCCGTTCAGTGCGTTGATGAACGTCTCCGCCGGCGTGAGATTGTCGACGGTGGCGAGCCGCGTGAACTGGGTGGCGTATCGCGTGGCCACCTCCTTCTGCACCTTGTCGCGTCGCCCTTCGAACGTCGCGGGGATCTCACCGAGCGCCTTCTCGGCGGCCGCGTCGCGCTTGGCATCGTCGGGGTCGGCGGCCTTGGATGAGGGAGCGTCCGGCTTCGGATGCGCCCTTCGCTCGAGAGTGTCCTCGAGCTCCTGCGTCCGTTCGAGGACCTGCAGCTTGAGCACACCGCGCCATCGCGTCGCCAGCTCCTCCTCGGTCTTGCAGAATGCACGCTTCTTCGGATCGCTCTCGATGGACTCGTTCGCCGTGAAATCGAGCGGCGTGGCGAGAATGCGGGCGACGACGTCGGCGACGAGGCGGCGCCGGCTTGCGAGGAGCGTGGCGGCCTTGCGTCCGAGAACGAGATCGCCGGCGCGGAGCTCGTCGTCCATGTCCGTCTCGAAGCGCGCGAGCTTCTGCACGTCGCTTTCGAGCAGGAAGAGCTTTCCGAGGTCGAGCTCGTCGACGAGGCTGTGGAACGCTTCCTTCGAGACACTGTCGTCGATGGATCTCGCAAGCACGTGCTCGTGACCGAGGAGCGCGCTTGCGGCGCTCGCGAGCACACCCTCGCGACGGTCGCGCGGCATGTCCGCGAGCTCTCGATCGACGGGGCGCGCAGCGTCCCTCGCCGACGAGGCCGACGGAGGCGATGCGATCCCCGCGTCCGTGCCGTGGGGCGAGCGACAGGAGAGCGCGAGCGGCAGAAGCGCGAAGAGAACGAGGGAACGACGCATGCGCGGACCCTAGCACGCGCGCGTCTACGGCCCCGCAGGCGGTCCGAACCAGGTGGTCAATGCCATCGCGACTCTCACGTCAGCATCGAAGCCGGCGTTGCCGCGGATGTGATTGCGAATCTCGCCAGTGAGATCATCGAGCGATCCATCGCGGACGTGCCCAAAGAACAGCGTGCAGGGCTCGAACGCACGAAGGACGCAAACGTCGACTGGGCGCTCGGGTTCGACAACGTCGTCGTGAAACTGACGTCGCCTGTTCGTGAACACCGCGACAGCTACGGCGCGACCTTGCACGCGTAGCGCGTCGCGCCATGATCCACGAGGACGTCTCCGCCCTGCGGCCTTCTTCCCGTGAGCGTGCGTGCGACGTGGAACGTGTCGCTGCTGGTACCCGGAAAACTTTTGCCGATGATCTCGAAGGGCGCATAACCCTCGATCCGCGCCGGCCGAACCCAGCTGCCATCCGGGTAGTCCAGCGGGTAGATCGACCGCACGGACGCGGTTCCCACGTGCACGTGCTCGAGCACGATCGCGTAGCCCTTCGCCGTGAGCGTGAAGCCGTCGGTCGGCGTGGTGGTCGACGCGCACGCGTAGACGACGGCCGCCGTCAGATCGGAGTCGGTGCTATCGACCCCGCCGGATTGTTCCGTCGTGCTCGCACAGCCAATGGTCATCGTGATCGCAACGGCAACGGCGAAGAGAGCGGGGGTCGACATGCGAGCGTGTCTAGCAACGCTCGCACACCGCGCAATGCAACGATTGTCCGATCGCAGATCACGATCGACGTGATCACCCCTCTGGACCGAGGCGTTCGCTCCGCCGTCAGCCTACGAAGCGATGCGGAGCGCGTCGTCGCCACCGCTCGAAAGCAGGGGCAAGGATGCCATGGCGCGCCATGATGAAGATTCTACCTTGCCGTGCGATAGAGCGCGCCCTGGCGCGTCCTCTCGACGGAGACCGAACCGGAGTCGCTGCGCGTCGCGTTGTGAGTCTCCGTGATGCGCTCGAAGTAGACGTGATGCTCGGCGATGCCGAGCGTCATCGGGAGAACCCACTCCGCCTGGTTGCCCTCGGCGAGCACGACGACGTCGCTCCCGGCCTTCTGTACGCGCAGGAGCGAGTAGCCCTCGTGGAAGAACACGTGGTCGCCGTCGAGCGTAAGCATCGTGCGGGCGGGCTCCCTTCCGTCATGCGACGAAGCACGGAGGACGAGCGGCATGCCGCCGTCGCGCGGGATGCTACGAACGTCGTTCTCCTCGCCGATGTAGTAGATACGGCTCGCGTCCTGGGCGAGACCTGCCAGTCCGTATCGAAGCCCAGAGACCAGCGTCGTCACCGCGCGCGTCTTCCGGTCCAGCCGCAGGATCGCGCGGTCGGTCGAGAGAAGGATCGACGCCTCGTCCGCGATGACGTGCTTGCAGTAGTTCTCTCCGTCCGTCGCCTCACGCTCGCTGCTCACGCTCGTGAGCATCTCCCGCGGTGTCCCGTCGACGGAGAACGACCAGAGCTCCAGTCGGGAGCGAAAGCGACGACCACCGAGGTGGGTCGGATCGGGCTCGTACGCGTTCGCCTGGAAGCAGCCGAGGAGACCGTCTCCGTCCGCGGCGATCGCCATGCCCCACGCCGAAGCCCAGTCGGGACCGGTCTTGCCGTTCCAGGTGGCGCCGTCGGGCACGACGCCTTCGGCCTTTGCGCGCTTCTCCCTCGTCTCGAAGCTCGGGTCGACGAGCATGCGCCTCTCCCGCGTCACGAGGTCGAGGGACCAGAGACCGCATTCCTCCGCGAGCAGAAAGAGGGTCGTGCCGCGGATGACGAGATTCGGATAGCTGTAGTCGAGCTCGGTGGTGAGCCACCTGAACCGGGGATCCCGCGGGCACTCCGCCCACTCGGGGCCCGCGACCTGGGAGACCACGCCGCTCTGGGCATCGATCCGCTCGAGACCCGCGGCGCGCGCGACGTAGAGGGAGTCGCCGTCGCGAACGAACGCCATGGCGAGGTTCGCGTCGGGCGCGGAGACGAGCTCGCTCTGCACACCGCCGTCGTCTGCGGCGCAGCCCGCAGCGCAGGAGATGCAGGCAAGACCGAGGACCAGACCGAGGAAAGAGAAGGAGGAAGAGGGCACCACGGAACGCAGCGCCAA
>JAQBQJ010000274.1 GCA_028287065.1 Labilithrix sp.
ACTCCTGCGCGTGGTCGTTCACCTGCTCCTCGCGGACCTTTCGGGCGTCGAGGTCGACGGTCCAGCGGGCGAGGGTGGTCGTGGCCTCATCGGGGCCGTGCAGCTCCTGGTCGAAGACCTTCGGATGGCGGACGACCTCGAGCACGATCGTGTTGCCGTCGTCGTACGCGTTCATCGGATGGAAGACGTAGCACGGCTCCACCTCGAACCACCGGACGTCGCGGGCCCCGCCCGAGCGGGGCATGACGCCGATCCGTGCCGGGTATCTCGGGTTCCAGCGGTAGGGCAGCTGACCGTTCGCGGTCTCCGCGGTGCCCCGCGCGTCGAACGTCACGGGCAGGTCGTAGAGCACCACATGTGATTCGGTCAGCGAAAAGTCGTGCATCATCGGGCTGCCGGTGACGCGGATGTCGACGCTGCGGCGTGCGTGCCCGGCACGGTCGATCACCGAATACTGCACCTGGTTCTCCTTGCCGAAGAAGTACGACACCGCGTGCAGCTCTCTGGATTCGGGGTCCCGCTTCGGGTGAGCGGTGTAGCCACGGGGCAAGGTGCCGTCGAAGTCGCTGAAGCCGACGGTGTCGAGCTCGTCGCTGAGCTCCTCGCAGGCGTACCCCGCCTCGATCAGCGCGAGCGTGCGCCCGGCATGACCGATGACGTTGGTGTTGGCGCCCGGCCCGGTGAGCGCGCTGCTCCTGGTCGCGGGGAACCGCTCGCCGAACGCGGCGGCGAGTCTAGGGGTGCGGACCCACCGGTTGCGATACCACTCGGCTCGCCCGTCGCGGAGACGCACGCCGTGCACCATCCCATCGCCGGTGAACCAGTTGTAGGTTTCGGGGTCGACCTCCGCCGCGGGGTTCGGCCCGTTGCGCAGGTACCTGCCGTCGAGATGCGCGGGGATGGTCCCGGTCACGCGCAGGTCGGTGACCGTGTGCTCCTGCTTGACCGGCGCGAACCCGCCCTCGAGGAAAGGGTGGTGCCTCATGACCGCGTCTCCTCATCGGTCGCGTGGATGCATCACGATGACTTGTCTTTACGTATGCCCGCCGCCGCGTTCTTCAACCTCACCGGCGACGTCCCGAAATCGTCGAGGTGCTGCGCGGTCGATCCATTTCGCGACACCGAAGCGCGGCTACGCCGTCGGCCGCTACGGCACCTTCTTGAAGGGCGATACGAAGAAGCTGATGCCCGCGTGGGGCAAGACGAACCCGTTCGGCGAGCTCGTGAACGGCAGAGAGCGACGAGCGCGCGGCTTCGGATCAACCCGAATCCCAAGAAGCTCGTCGAGCGCCTGAAGCTCGACTTCTAGAGTCACTGGAGGCGCGGTGTGGCCTACTCAGGCCACAACCCAGGGGTGCTCTCAAGGGCACGATGCGCGCGGCCTCGCTGATACCTCCGTCGAGCCCGGCACGTCTGGAGCGCGTCGAGCGTTCGAACGCCGGAATGTTGCGCGCCCGATGGAGCTGAGGCTGCTGCGAGAACGATCACGCGGCGCGCCCGCGGCCTCGACTACCTGTTCGCACCATGGCACCCCCATGATCATGGGGGTGGGATCGCGGTGGTGACGCTCATCGCAGCTCGTATCTTCGTGAGGATGAGCACCAACGTTCGACGGCTCTCTTGCATGGCCGCCATTGGCCTTACCTTCGGGCTCGCCTCCGTTGCTGTCGAGGGATGTACAGGCGACGCGGCCGTCTTGGAGGACGGGGACGCTTCGCTTCCGGCGTCGCCGGACAGTGGAGCTCCGACCCCACCACAAAACGTTCCGGACACCGGCAGTCAGGATCCGATCGACGCGAGCGATGGGGCGACCGATGGGGCGACCGACAGCGGCACCGACGCGCCGGTGGTCCAGACCACGACGGAGATCCTCGGAGCGTTCGCAGCCGCGACTGACAACGGAAGCTCGAGCCTCGTCAACACGTTCTATCAAACCAAGAAGACCCAATGGATCGTCCTCGCGAGCGATCTGACGAGCGCGTCGGATGAAGTGGACGGATGACGAATTGCACTGGCACTCGAACCGCCGAGGCGCTTCGGGATTCGAAGTGGTACCGCTGCGTGGACGGCGACTGGATCAGCAGCGCCGGCGCCGCGGACACGAATTGCACGCGGCCGTTCCCGTTGTGATCGGTTACGCTCGCCGGCATGTTCACCATGTTCTCGTCGCGTGTGGTTGGTCTCCTCGTCGGTGCCGGATCGCTGTTCGTCGTGATCGCGTGCTCCAGCACCACGACGGGAAGCAGCTCGGGCACGTCGGGCACGTCGGGCACGTCGGGCACGTCGGGCACGTCCGGCGCGTCGGGCACGTCGGGCACGTCGGGCGCCGTTCCGTCGGACTGCGTCGACACGTGCAGCGCGCAGGCGACGCAGTGCGGCCAGAGCGCGACCCAGTGCTCGCAGCTCTGCGCGGCGGTGACCGGAGACCAGTACGCGTGCATCCAGGGCGCGGGGTGCGACCAGTCGGCGGCCGCCGCGTGCCTCAAGTCTGGAGGAACGAGCGGCACGAGTGGAACGAGCGGCACGAGCGGCACGAGCGGCACGAGCGGCACGAGCGGAACGACCGCGTGCATCGCGCTCGGCAAGAGCGGTTGTAGCTCGCTCAACGCCCCGTCGAACTGCTGCGCCGTCTCCGACCGGCCGGACATCGTGTGCAACGGCAACAACGACGGCAAGGGCAACTCCCAGTGCTGCGTCAACCAGGGCAATGCGTGCAAGACGTCCGCGGACTGCTGCGGCTATGCCGGGAACCCGACGATCTACAAGTGCTGCTCGACCGGCAAGTGCGGCGCGGGCTGTTGATCAAACGTCGCGCGCTGATCTCGCTCACGCCGGCGCGTTCACGGGCATGGGCTACGACGCGAAGACCTACGTCGCGACGCCGATCGGCGTCGCCGGCACGCGCGACTAATCGTCGAGGCACGCCTCGAGGGCCTTGGCGATCGCCGGCAGCTCGGCGCCGCGCGCGGCCTTCATCGCGACACGCAATCGGTAAGGAGAATCAGTTCTGATCGCGCGCCAGCGCTCGCGCGCCGCCTTGTCGAGGAGAGGAGCGAGCGCGATCGCCGCGGCCGCGCGCGAGGAGAGCGTTGCATCGCCGTCCTCGAGGACCCGCCAGAGGTCGTCGGGCAGCACCCGGGTCGATCGATAGTCGACCTGGTCCTGGGCTCGAAGTCTCTCGACCCACGCAGCGATGGTCAGGTCGCCACGTTCGAGCAGCGCGGGCGCGGACGCCTTCGCCGGCGTGGGAGCGTCGAGCTGGCCGAGCGCCGTGAGGAACGCCCGTCCGTCGGACGCGTCATCGAACGTGAAGGTGAAGTTCGGCAGGTCTCGCTTGGTCCGCACGAAGATGGTCGTTCCTTGCTCGTCGACGATCGCGGGAAGAAGGCTCGCGCGGGAGAGGGTGATCTTCATGCCTTCAATCGAGAGTCCGCCCTTGCCCGCGGTGACGAGCGCGATCGGTGGAACGTTCGCCGTGTCCACCACGACCGGCACGACGCCCAGGGCTCGCTCCGCCTTCTCCTGGCGATGGACCGCTCTCGCGAGCGCGAACAGCGGGAACATGAGGAGGCCCACCAGCTTGGCCGTCCGCATCAGCCCGATGAAGAGCAAGACTCCCACCAGGCCGAGCATCGGCCGCGGATAGCTGTCGAAGATCCGGCGCACCTTCATGACGAAGGTCGTTCGATGGACCACGAGCGGCAGGCGGCGTGAAAAATCCAGGTTCGACATTGCGTCAGAGCGCCTCGCAGGTCGGTGAGCGCCAGCGGAGCATATCTCAGAGCACCGCGCGCCGTGGCTGCTGTGCCGCGGATGGCACGACGACATCCGCTTCATCCACCAGGGCGAGTCGCAGCCACGACGGCGTATGCTGACCCGATCCGATGGCGAAGCAGCACCCGCGAGACTTCTCGTTCTCTCAGTGGTTCTTCATCGTCGTGCCCTCGGTGGTGGGGCCGGTGGTCGCCTGGTTTGGTCGCGAGGAGATGAAGTTCCCGGAGCCGCTCTATTACGTCGGCGCCGGCATCGGCTTGTCGCTCGTGCTCTTGTTCGTCATGGTCTACGGCGAGGATCTCTGAGGCGGCGTTGGTCAGGACGACTACTCACACGTGTCCTGCGTAGCGGAGGAGGCGTGGTCGATGGGCTTCCCCAGCGCTTGATGCCTCGTCGGAGCACGACCGATGCGATTGCACGGACGCGCTTGCAGGATTTCATGTCGAGCGAGTACGAGACTCCCGTGGGAGCGAGCGCCGGCCGGCGCGCGGCGCCGGAGGACCCTTGGCACGACGAGCGACGGAGATGCCGGAGGCGAGCTCGGACTCCTCGCGCACGAGGAGGTCGGGACAACTCCGACGGGCGACCGAGTGTCGCGAGCAGACCGCCATCGCGCGCCTTGCGACGTTCGCACTGACCACGAGGGACCTACAAGCGGTGATGGACGAGGCGACCCGCCTGGTCGCCAGGGTCCTGGACGTCGATCTGAGCTCGGTGGTCGAGGACGCGGCGAGCGGCGATCGCTTCGAACGACGGGCGTCGTGGGGATTCCGTTCGCCTCCGGATCCGCGTTTTCGAGCGCCGTTCGTTTGCCTCGCCGACTACACGATGGGAACGACGGAGCCCGTCGTCGTGCACGACCTCGGGCAAGACACGCGTTTCCACGCGCCTCTCCTGCTCGAAGAAGGGGTAGTGAGCGCGGTCTGCGTCGTCATCCACGTCCCCGTCGACGGGGGCGGAATGACCTACGGCACCCTGTTCGCCGGCACGCGGTCGTGTCGAGAGTTCGAGCACGGCGAGATCGACTTCCTCGGAGCGCTTGCCGACATCCTCGGCGCCGCCATGTACCGGCGGCGCGCAGAGGAGCAGCTCCGCGAGAGCCAGGAGCGCTTCGAGCTGCTCTCCCGTGCCGTCAACGACGTTGCGCTCCTCGCGCTCGATCCGGAGGGCACGATCGCCAGCTGGAATGCGCCGGCCGAACGCCTGCTCGGTTGGCGTGGCGAGACGGTGGTCGGAAAGAACGTCGCGGATCTCGGCGCGGAGGAGGACGCGCTCCGTGGATCGGTCGACGCGCTGCTGAAAAGCGCGGCTTCCGCAGGGCAAGTGGAAGCCGTGGTCGGGCTCCTACGAAGTGACGGGTCGCGCTTTCGAGCGTCCATCATCGTGCTCGCGCTCCGGCACGCGGGGGAGGAGACGGTTCGCGGATTCGCGCTGAGCGTACGCGACGTGACGGCCCAGTTCGAGGCCGAGGCAGAGCGGGCGCGGCTCACTGCCGAGATCCAGCGACAGCGCGACACCCTACGGGCCGTCATCGAGCAGATGCCCTTGGGTATCGTCGTCATAAACAACCCCGACGGGCGCTTTCAACTCGTGAACCGACACATGCGGGCCCTATGGAACCGGCCCTTCGAGCTCGGCACCATCATGGCCGGTCACGCCGACGAATATCCCTCCTGGTTTCCCGACGGCCGACGACTTCGAGACGAGGACTACGGCGCAGCTCGCGCGCTGCGCGGCGAAACCGTACGGCAGGAGCTGATTCACCGTCGGACCGACGGGACCGTGGCCACGGTGGTCGACGGCGCCGCGCCGATTTACGACCGCGACGGACACATCATCGGCAGCGTCGCGGCCCTCTCCGACATCACCGAGGAGAAGGCCATGACGCGCGAACGCGAGCGATTGCTCGAAGAAGCGCGCCGGGCCGTGCGCGCCCGAGACGACATCCTCGCCATCGTTTCGCACGACCTCCGAAACCCGCTCGGAGTCATCACGCTCGCTTCATCGCAGCTCGAGCATCGCGCGGACGGAGCGGACGCGGCGACGATTTGCTCGCTCGCTGGTCGAATCCATCGTGCGGCGAGCGGGATGGAGCAGATCATCGGTGACCTGCTCGACTTCGCACGGATCGAGATGGGGCGGCTCGTCGTCGATTCCAGCGATCAGAACATAGCCGACGTCGTCGGTGATGCGGTCGATGGCTTCGCCATGCTCGCTGCCCAGCGAGGCGTCGAGATACGCACGAGCCTCGGTGCGCTCGCTGGCGTGCATCTACGCTGCGATCGCCGGCGACTCCTTCAAGTGCTCTCCAACCTGTTGGGGAACGCGCTCAAGTTCGTACCGCGAGGACGTGGGATCGAGGTCGGTGGGGACGCGACCGCGACCGAGGCGATCGTCTTCGTGCGCGACGAGGGACCCGGGATCCAAGCCGACCACATCCCCCATGTGTTCGATCGTTACTGGCAGTTCGATGCGAAAGACCCGAGACGCGGGCTCGGGCTGGGGCTCGCAATCGTGAAGGGCGTCGTTGCAGCGCACGGCGGTCGCGTATGGGTAGAGAGTCCGCCGGACGAAGGCGCGACGTTCGCCTTCGCGCTGCCGCTCGGCGACATTGCTCGATGATGGCTCGATAGAGGCGTCCGGCGATGCGCACGCGCCCCTTCGACCGCTCTCAGAGGTGAAGGATCTCGCCCTTCAGCGAGTAGGCGATGGCCAGCACGTCCTTTTGCGTTTGTTCGTCGATACGGTGCTGTTTGAGGACGGCGAGGATGTCGTCGATGGCGGCCATGTACTCGGCCTCGGCGATGTTCATTCCGCGGTGGGAATCACGCATGGATCGGCCGGTGTACTTCGCCAAACCACCGCTGCCTTCCTCGAGAAATGCAGCGAGGTGTTTCTTGATGACGGTGAGTTTCTCCGGTGTCTCGAGGAAGGGGCGAAACCGCGCGCGGATGATCGGATTCTCCATGTGCGCTGTCACGATGTCCTCCACCAGAGCCGCGATGCCGGGGGAGGATCCGAGCCGTTCGAATAGGGATTTGCTTTCCATGTGTCTTCCTCGTTGGTAGGTCGTATGAGGTCACTCGCAGATTCGGCGCGATTGCGGTCGCGACGCGTTGCCAATCGTCGCGCCACGCTGCTTTGCGTCTTCGAAGGACGAGCACTCCGGAAGATCGCGCCAGCAGGACGGGAGAACGGCATCCCCGCTCGCGGTGCGTGCGTCGTAGCGAGGACGGTTCACGCACGTCGCGCCGTTCTCGCCCCATCCCGCTTCGAAGAGGAACTCGGCGTCACCCGCCGGCTGCTGGACGCCCTGCACGTCGAACATGTCGATCGGGGTGCCATCGCGCGTGAACGAGACGCCCGTTCCGCAATAGTCGGCGCGCGCCATGCGCGTGCACGTCTGATGGAGCGCGGCTCCTACACGCCAGGGGCCGTATCCCCAGCGCGCGCATTTCGCGATGACGCCGCCGAGGCACGAGTAGGTCAGGCTCGCCGTGTGCTCGCCCGTCGTGAGCGAGTCGTGGTGTGCCCCGCGCTCGTCCCAGACGCCCGGCAGGAACATGCCCTTCTGGCCGTCCGCGCAGAGGCTCTGCCCCCCGTACGCGAGCTCGTAGAGCGCGATGTCCGGCTCGGTGGAGCTCCGCGCGAACGCGGTGATCGCGACGTCGATCGTCTTGCCGTCCGAGAGCACGGCACCGATTGCCGCGCCGACGAAGCCCTCACCCGCGACGACCTGGCCGTCGTGCCCGATGGCGACGAGCTCGTTCATCGCTCGGTTCGCGTCCAGACCGATCCCCTTCGGAGACTGGCCGTTCAGCGCAAGGCCGTCGAGCGCGTGGCCGTTCAAGACGAAGCCGTCGAGCGCGAAGCCGCTGAGCTCGATCCCCTGGCCCCCAAGGCTGTCGTTCTCGACGCCGTTGGCCGCGAGGCGGTTGGTCTGGATGCCGTTCAGCCCGAGGCCATTGACCTGGATGCCATTGGTCTGCACGCCGTTGGCCGCGAGGCGATTGATGTGGATGCCATTGGTCTGGATGCCATTGCGAACGAGCGCGCGCGGCGTGGCCCCGAGCTCCGGATTGACGTCGCAGGGCGCGGAAGGTGTCGACTCATCGAGCTCCGTGGCGCATGCACCGAGCGACAGCGCAAGGGTGAGACAGAGAGCGCGAACGATGGACGTGGACATGGTGGTCTCCTACGAAGGCAGAGGCGCTGGTGAACGCGCGAGATCGGCTTCCTGACCTCGAAGCGCCGAACGACAGCATCGGCGACGTGCGTGGGAGGAAGCGTGGTAACCGGCGTGGAAACGGTGCCGAGAGCTCGTGAGGCGCACTCATACGCCGATCAGATCGGCGACTGCCTTGGCGTCATCGACGGGCTTCGAGCGGATCTCCGCAGCCGACGCCGCCTATCTTCGGGGAGCCCCCGCACCCGTCTACGCGGGCGCGTTGCGGTTGAGAACTAGCCGGTAGAGACCAAGCTGATGGGCGGCATCGGCAAACTGCGCGAACTCGACGGGCTTCTGGACGAAGCTGTTGGCACCGAGGTCGTAGCTCGAGACGATGTCGCGTTCCTCGCTGCTGGACGTGAGAATGACGACCGGGAGTCTTCGCGTGCGTTCCTCTGCGCGCAGTCTGCGCAGGACCTCGAGGCCCGTGCGCCGCTCCGACAACATCTGGCTCGTCAGCTCGGTGACGGGATGGAACACGCCGCCGACATCGCCGGATTCGTCGGTGATCGGACTGAACGAGAACGTGAACCACGTCTCTTCGAGAAAGCCGTAGCGGTCGAGGAACATCCGCACCTTCTCGAGGTATGCGCTCTTGCCCGACCACGCGCTCTCGTACGCCTCGTCGAGGACCTCGAACGCGGATGCCCAGCATTCGCGAAAGTCTTGCCCCATGGCGTCGGGATGTTTCGCCCCGCAGATGGGCCAGTACCCGTCGTTGCGCTTGTGCGTCGCAGAAGCCCGATCGACGGTTGGATCGACGACGTCGACGTCGCGTACCCCTGTTCAGGAGCCGGTCGCAGATGGCGTCGGCGAGGGTCGGGTCAGCGTTCCATCGGTGCGGAGGACCTGGCCGATACGAAGGATCTCCGCCTCTCCCTCCGCGAGCGCGTCGATGCTGGTGTGCACCGAGTAGTTGCCGAGGACGAGGTCATACGGATGCTTCGGCGCCGAGCCGATGGCGAAGCGGGTCGCTCCTTCGGCGACGAAGTCGATCGGCGAAGGGCCCTCGGAGAAGATGGCGATCTCTCCGCTGGAGATCGGCGCCGAAGCACGTAGCCGCCCATCGCTCACGGCGGCCCAAGCCACGGTGTGCCCGTTGGGTGGTTGATAGGTCCAGCGTTCGCCGTCCCTCAGGCTCACCAGCAGGTAGGTCATGGGCGGTGCCGCGATCGGGCTCTTCATGTCGAGGTATGCGCCGAGGATCACACGCACGGGGCCGGCCGTGGGTACTTCCTCGGGCATCACATACTGACTCGCGAACGGGCCATTCTCGAGCTCCGGCGGCAGCGCGACCCAGAGCTGGAACGCCTTCATGTTTCCGGGCTCGGCTTCTCCGGTGTGCCAGACGCCCTTTCCCGCGCGCATCCACTCGACGCTCCCTTCGGGCAGAACGCCGCGCTTGCCGGTCGTCTCGGCAAAACGCACGGCTCCCTCGAGGATCACGGTCACGGTGGCGATGCCCGAGTGTGGATGCCAGAGGAGATCCATCGGCGTCCTCGGTCCTCCCTCGAAGACCGCGAGGTCGAGGAATACGAAGGGCTTGATGAGCTCCGCGAGATCCGAGGGGCTTACGAGGCGCGTGATCGGCCCGCGCGTGTCACCGCGCGTCCGGTGGACGACTTCACGAACGGGCTCTTGAATCTGACGTGCGAGCATGACTGCGATTCCTCCTACGGGACTGGGGTAAGAATTAGGTCGTTCCTCGGGATGCAGTAGAGGCGTCGATCTGGAATTACTGTTCCACCAGTGGGATAGTCGGCCATGGACCTCAACGAGATCGTCGTCTTCGCTCGCGTCGTGCAGAGCGGGAGCTTCACGACGGCGGCTGCCCAGCTCGGGATACCGAAGTCGACCGTCAGTCGAAAGGTGTCCGACCTGGAGGAACGGTTGAACGCGCGCCTTCTGCAGCGGACGACCCGCAAGTTGAGCCTCACGGACGTCGGCCGGACTTACTACGACTACTGCGCCCGCATCGTGGGCGAGGTCGAGGACGCCGAGCGAGCGGTGAGCAGTCTGCAGGACACGCCTCGGGG
>JAQBQJ010000283.1 GCA_028287065.1 Labilithrix sp.
GGTCGCGTCCGAAGCGGCGACGCCGGCGAAGTACTCGCCCGTGCGGTCCTGTTCGAGATGCGTGTACCATGCACGACCGAGGCTGAACTGCGCGCCCTCGAAGTCCGTGACCCACGACGACCGCGCGTCGAGCACACCAGAGGCCCATTTTTCCGCCCGTTCGGGGCCGATCGCTCCGCGCATGTGAACCGCGAGCGCGTCTCCTCCGAGCAGCGCGAGCAGCGGTCCCGCGCGTGCGGACGTGACCTCCGCGACGCGGCTCATCGCTCCGTGGCGAGCGCCGCCTGCGGCACGCAGCAGGCCGCGCGCTTGTCGATGACGACCTGCAGCGTGCGCTGCCGATCCGTCCAGAAGGCCTTCTCGGGCGCGGTCTTCGCCGTGTCGACGTGCGCACGCGCCCGTTCGAGCTGCGCCTTCCACTCGTTCATCACGTCGAGCGGGATGTCCGAGATCATCTCGTCCTTCGATTTCGAGACGAGCGCGACGGGCTCCTTCATCGTGTATCCGACGCCGTGGAGAAGGAGATCGATCGCGGGACGATCGAGCACGTCGACGTAGGCGAGCACGCGCTTCGGACGACCGTGCCGCGAGACGGCGCTCGCCGACAGATGCTGCATCCATGCGTGACGTCGGGTGACGAGCGGATTGCCGGTGCGATGTCTGGCTTCGGCGTCGGTCGCGAGCAATACCTTCTCCTCGAGCTCGGCGCCGTTCGCCTGCTCGAAGTTGTAGAGACGCGGCTGGACGAGGACCTCGGCCTCCCTCTTCGCGATGCTCGCCTCGTCCCACGGCTCCGCGGCGGTCTCGGGCGCTCCGAGGTCCTGCTCTCGGAACCAGTCGATCGGCTCCACGGCCACGCCGTGCTGCTTCGCGAGGTTCGCCACGTACGTCATCTCGAACGATGCGTCCTCGAGGTGACCTTCGCGGAACGGATCGACGCGCACGGCGACGAGGACGAGATCCGGCTTGAACGACGCGAGCACGTCACCGAGCTTCGAGAGCGGGTACCGGCTCTCGATCATGTGCATCTTGCCGATCGTGCCGACGACCGCCCCTTGGTACGCAGGCTCTGGAGGAGGCGGGCACGGCGGAGGCTTCGGGCCGCGCGCAGGCACGCGCTCCGAAGGCTCGCAGCCGAGCAGCATGATGCCGATCGAGAGCAGCGCGACGCCCCGCGCGGCGAGCCACGAACGTCGCGTCATCAGAGCGAGGAGACGCGCGTCATCAACCGACCGCACAGGTCCGAGCCGGCGTTCTTCGCGCGCTCGAGCGTGAGGCCCTCGCGGAACATGTTCGCGGCGGCCGCCTCGTTGCCGATGGTGAGGTGACACAAGCCGAGCATCTCGTAGTCCTCGGGCTCGTTGTGCTTCGACACCATGTCGGTGAGCGGCGCGATGGCCGCGCGATGAGCCGCGACGAGCTTGTCGCTCTTCGGGCCGGTGCGCTTCGCGAGGATCAGGAGCTTGAGGGCCTGCCGCATGTCCTCGGGGCGGTTGTCGGTGAAGTCAGGACGCTCGAAGAGCGCTTTGTAGCCGTCGAACGAGGCCTCCGCGTCGCCGCTGCGCGCGAGGGTGACGATCTCTTTGACGGCGCCGACCAAGGCTTCCTTGCTCATGACCCGGGAGGATACTTTGCCCGGGGCGCGACTGCGAGTGGCTGCTATCCTCCTTCGATGCGTGCCGGGGCCGGCGTGATGTGCGTCGTCGCGTCGCTCGCCTGGGGTGCCGCCGGATCCGGATGCGGATCGACGGAAAGCACGGGCGATCCGGAGCCCACGGCCGATGCCGAGGCGGACGCTCGGGCCGCCGACGGCCCTGCTCCAGAGCTCGACGGCGGCCCGGATGGGGCCGTCGCCGATGCCAAGCCCGACAGCCCCGTGCTCGGCGGGCGCTACTGCACGAAGCTCGTGCCGGCGCCGAAGTTCTGCGACGACTTCGACGACGGGGATCTCACGAACGACTGGACGCAGTCGGCGGCTGCTCCCGGCGCGGTGTTCGAGCTCGACGATTCATCTTCCACGAGCGCACCGGCGTCGTTCCACGTCGTCGCGAAGCCGATCGCCGCGGCGACGTCGAACAACGTGCTGCTGCGCTCGACGATGTTCGGCGCGGTGACGCACGCGAAGCTCGCGTTCTCTCTGTTCGTGCCGAGCGTGACGTTCACGAAGGGCACCATCGCGATCGCGCAGTTCTACGTGACGCTCAACGACGTGTACACGCTGTACCTCCGCGGGCCGGACGACGCGGCGAACATTCCGATGCTCGAGGAGGTCGTGTCCGGCAACGTCACGCGGCACATGCTCACGAAGCTGCCGCCGGTGGGCGTGTGGACGCGCGTGAGCGTCGACCTCGATCTCACGAACGGCAAGGCGAACGTCTCGTTCGACGCACAGAAGGCGCTCGACGCCGAGCCGATCACCACGTTCGCGGGGAGCGAGGCGACGGTGCGCCTCGGCGCGATCGTCGACGGTCCCGCCGATCAGTTCGAGGCGCGCTTCGACGACGTGGTCATCGACTACTGACGACTCAGTGGCCGTATTTGACGCCGCAGCCGTACGCCTTCGTCTCGGGCGTCGCGACCGGTCTGCCCGCGGCGACGTCGGCCAGCGCGGCGTCGACGTAGCTCACGAGCTTTCCGCCGGTGGGGCTCTCGCCTTCTCCGTCCGGAGAGTTGTCGATCGCGCCGCGATAGACGAGCGTGCCCTTCGGGTCGATGACCATCATGTGCGGGGTGTTCGTCGCGCCGTAGGTCTTGCCGACGGTGCCGGATTCGTCGAGGAGGATCGGGTAGTCCATGCCGAAGCCCTTCGCGCCCTCGCGGTTCGCTTCGGCGCCGGCGCCCTGCTTGCCCGCAGCCCCGGAGTTCACGGCGATCCACACCACGCCCTCCTTCGTGTGACGGCGCGCGGCGTCCTTCAGGGAGCCCTTCGTGTGCGAGGCCTTCACGAAGGGACAGCCCGGGTTGAACCACTCGACGACGACGGTCTTGCCCTTGAACGACGAGAGGCGGACCTCCTTGCCGTCGAGGTCCTTCAGCGCAAAGTCGGGCGCGGGCTTGCCGACCTCGGCGTGCTCGGCGGCGTTCGCGGAGGCCGTGCTCGGCGTGCTCGGCGTCGTCGCGCCCGACGTGGTCGGCTCGTTCGTGCTCGGCGGCTTCGACGGATTGCAGGCGACGAGCGCGGCGGCGGCGACGAGGAGAACGGAGGCGGTACGCATGCCCTAATGGCTAGCGCATACCTGCGCGAATCGCCCGGTCTTCCTCGCCGAGCGCGCGGATGGCTTCGAGCGCGTGCTCGGAGATGTTGCGGTGGAGCCGCGGACTCGGTGCGCCGTCGAGCATCGTGCCGAAGTCGATGGGCTTGCCGAACACGACCGTGACCGGCGCGCCCTTCTTCTTCATGTAGTTCGAGCCGACCTGGCGGACGATGTCGTTGCCGAGGCCGTTGACGAAGACGGGGACGACGGTCGCCTTGCCGCGCGAGGCCTGGATGATGCGGCCTACGCCGCCCTGCGCCGGGAGGAGCGCGTACGGATCGTCGGTCTTGTTGCGCGTGCCCTCGGGATGCAGACCGACGAACGCGCCGCCGGCCTTGATGAGGCGCACGACCTCGTCGAGGCTCGCGAGGTTGAGCGCTGCGCGCTTCCGCTCGCGGAAGACTGGCGGGTACATCGCGAAGAAGCTCATGAGCCCGTTCACGGCGAGCCCGAGCGGCTTGTCGTAGAAGAACTGCGAGCGGACCGGGAACACGAGGCGCTGCGGCATGCCGCGCTTCACGAGATACGCGGTGACGACGTAGAGATCGAAGAAGCTGCGGTGGTTCGAGACGAGGATCGTGCTCGCGTCGCGATCGAAGCGGGGGAGGCGCTCGAGCCCGTGGACGTGGCGGAGGTTCTTGATCGACTGCTCGATCCAGTTCGCACCGACGTGACGCTGCAGGAAACGGATCGCGCGGTCGAAGCCCTTCGACGCGAAGGTGCGCCGCACGAAGCCGATCTGCCAGCGCTCGACGGGCGTGAGCGAGTCGTCGCCGAAGTCGAGGAGGTCGCGTGTCACGACGTCGTCGATGCTGCGGAGGCGCGTGGGCTCTTTCGGTTCGGACATCACGGCGGCGGCTCCGGTCTGCACGCCGATGGATTGGCCAAACCGCGCCCCGGCCGCAAGCTTCAGCTTCTTTCCGGCATCCGTTCTGCGCGTGCAGAATCCTCGAAACGCCCGTCCTTAGTTCCGGCGCCCGTCCTTAGTTCCGGAGGCGGCTCGAATGGGGTCAGCAGGCCCCATGGCCCGTCGGGAAGATCTTGCCCGGGTTCATCAGGCCGCTCGGGTCGAAGACGCGCTTCAGGTCCTGCTGCAGCGCGATCAGGTCCGCCGACTGCTCGAGCGGGAGGTACGCCGCTTTCAAGACCCCGATGCCGTGCTCGCCCGAGAGCGTTCCACCGAGGCGGATGGTCGCCCGCATCAGCCCGTCGATCGCACGATCCACCGCCGGCCGCTCCGCGTGATCGTTCCAGAGGAAGTTCACGTGGAGGTTCCCGTCCCCCGCGTGCCCGTACGTGAGGTGGCGCACGCCGGTCTCGTCGCCGATGCGATCGACCTCGACGAGCAGATCCACGAGCCGCGAGCGCGGCACCACGATGTCCTCCGAGAGCTTGTACTTTGCAAGCTTCCGCGTGGCAGGAGAGAGCTGCCGGCGAGCCTCCCAGAGGCGCGCGCGCTGCGAGGCATCCTGCGCGGCGACGACGTCGATCGTCTTCCCACCCTCGGTGAGCGCGTTGCCGAGCCGCTCGAGCGCGTCGTCGAGCAGCGTCCCGGCATGGCCGTCGACCTCGACGAGGAGCATCGCCTGCGCGCGCGGATCGACCGCTACGCCCTGCGCGCGGATGGCCTCGAGCGTGGGTCCGTCCATCAGCTCGAGGCAACGCGGAACGAGCCCTGCCGCCACGACGCGCCGAACGGCGTCCGCCGCAGCTCGCACGTCGTCGAAGAGCGCGAGCACCGTCGCCACCTCGGTCGGCTTCGGAACGAGCTTCAGCGTCACCTCGGTGAACACGCCGAGCGTGCCCTCGCTTCCGACGAGCAGCGCCGTGACGTCGTACCCGGTCACCCCCTTGATCGTACGCTTGCCCGTGCGCACGACGCGGCCGCCCATGAGGCACGCCTCCAGGCCGAGCACGTATTCACGCGTGACGCCGTACTTGAACGCGCGAGGGCCGCCGGCGTTCTCCGCGACGTTCCCGCCGATCATGCAGGTCTTCAGCGAGTTGGGATCGGGCGGATAGAAGAGGCCCTCGGCCTCGACCGCGGCATGCAGATCGGCCGTGACGAGCCCGGGTTGCACGACCGCGAGCAGGTCCTCGCGATCGATGTCGAGGATGCGCCCCATCGTGTGGGTCGCGAGGACGATGCCGCCCGCGACCGGCACCGCGCCCCCGGTTCGGCCGGTTCCGCCCGCCCTCGGCGTGACGGGAACGCCGTGCTTCTCGGCGATCGCGAGCGTCGCCGCCACGTCCGCGGTCGTCTCGGCGAGCACGACCGCGTCCGGCATGCGCCCGATGGCCTCGCTGTCGTCGACCGCATGGGTGTTGCGTCCGGCCTCGCTCGTGTCCACCTTCGACGGCCCGAGCCTCTGTTCGAGCTCGACGAGCGCGCGATCGACCGCGTCTCGGGCGGGCAGACGGACCTCGGGCGGCGCGACGAGCACCCTTGTTTCATAGCACTTCCCCTCTACGATAGGCCGCAGACCGATGTTTCGTCATGGCGCCGCAGAAGACGTCCGCGGCGTCCGCAAGCGCCGCGACGATCGCTGGGAGACGCTGAAGCGCCGCGTCCAGCTGCTCAGCCGGCTCGACGGTCACGCGCTCTTGCTCGACGACGGCGTCTACGTCGCGACGCCGGAGCGCGTCCTCGATCCCGAAGCCATCGTCTCGGCGCTGCGCTCGAAGGGCGTCCTCGATCGCACGACGTTCGAGCAAGCCATCACCAGCGAACGACCGCTCCTGCGCGTGACGCGCGAGGTGCTGGCGACGGCGCAGCGCGACGTGCGCGCGCTCGGCACGACACCGGCGCTGTCGATGGCGCGCGATCGACGGCGCGCGCTCGCGCGGTTCGGCGAGATCGACGAGGCGTGGCTGAAGGCGAAGCGCGAGCGCCTCGATCAGCTCGCCGGTGCCCTCGCGTGCTCGGTGCCGCGCGAGCCCGACGAATGGTTCGAAGCCGTCGTCGACATCGTGCGGCTCGTCCACGGCGCCTCGTCCGCGACGCGCCTGCACGAGGCGGCCGTTCGCCTGACGTCGCTCGGTGCCGAGCGACGTCGCCAGGCGCAGGAGCGCATCGATGCGCTCGTGACGGCGATCGAGAGCGGTGCGCTCCCCGCCGATGCCGATCTCGTTCCGCTGGTAGAGCGGCTCGATCGCGCACGCGAGCTCCCGGGCCGCGCACGTCGCACGCGCGTCCTCGACGTCCTCCGCAAGGCGCTCGCGTGGCCGGCCGCACCTGCCGAGGCCGTCCACCATCTCGCGGCTCCGCTCCGCGACAAGAGCTTCGCCGGCGCGGTGCGCGAAGCCGGACGCGCGATGGTCCGCGCGCTACCGGCCGCGCGCGATCCGGCGCTCCGCGACAAGACGCTCGAGATGCTCGCGTTCTACGGGCTCACGTTCCGGATCGGCGACGACGGCGTGCCGCTCCTGTCACCGGAGGACATCGAGCGAGCGACCGTGAAGAAGGCCGAGTGCTCCGACGTCAGCGCGCAGATCACGCTCGCGCAGGCGCTCGCGCTCGTGGAGCTTCCGTTCAAGAGGTACGCGCGGCGCAACGTCGCCGAATGGATCGCCGAGGGCCTCGAGCTCGAGCTCGTCGTGCGCGCCTGCAAGGAAGGCCATGCCGAGGCGCTCGCACGTGCGCCCGGATTGCGCGCGGCCCGTGCATTCGCGACGTGGGCCACGCGGCTCGTCCCTCACTACCGCGCGCTCGGCATCACGTTCGAGCTCGCGCCGGAGCTGTTCACCCAGCTGCCGCGCAACGAGGACGTCGCGGTGCTCGCCGTGTGCCTCATGGAGCACGTGCGCGCAGGAACGAAGACGCCCGTCGATCCGATCGCCGTCCTCGACTCGACGCTCGGAATGTTCAGCAAGCTGCCGGTGAAGGCGACGGCGATCCTCGACCGGCTGAAGGGAACGACGCCCGGCGCGGGACGGCGCGCGTTTCCGGAGCTCGCGACGTGGCTCGACGACGACGTCCTGCTCGACAGGTTCGTGCATCTTACACATATCGCCAATGTGCCCCTGAGCCTGGGAAAACAGCTGCGCGAAGACTTCGACCACGCCGCGAAGGCCGCGCGCGAGATCGCCCATCTCACGGCGATGACCACGCGCTCTCCGCGCCAGCAGGCGCGGCTCGAGACGCTGTCGGCCGGCGATCGCACGCTGGCCGCGGCGCCCCGCGGACGCACGAAGCGGCGGCTCGCAGAGCGCATCGACGAGCTCCTCCCGATCGCGTACCGCCGCGAGCTCGACGTCGCCTTCCGCGACATCATCCGCGACGCGTGGGGGATCTCCGTCCCGTCGCTGACGCCGGCGTGGCGCGATGCCGTGCGCTTCTGGCTCGTCGTCGACGAAAATCGCGAGCTCCTGGGGCGGCTCCTCCGAGAAGCGGCGGCGGCTCCCGGCCGAGACGTGAAGCTCGCCTTCGCGAAGAACCGCACGTGGATCGCGAAGCACCAGGCGCAGCTCCGTCTCGCGGCGTGGCTCGCACCGCGACGCGAAGAGCTCGTCGTCGAAGGCGCGACATACGTCGTCGCGCTCGAGGAAGACCCGCTCGAGGTGCTGCGCATGGGCATTCCGTTCGGGACGTGCCTCGCGCTCGACACCGGCTGCAATGCGGCATCGACCGTGCTGAACGCGATCGACGCGAACAAGCGCGTGCTCTACGTGCGTGGGGCGAGCGGCAAGGTGGTCGCCCGGAAGCTCATCGCGATCACGAAGGAGTCGAAGATCGTCGGCTACAATCTCTATGTCTCGATGCGAGGCCCGGGCGAGCGCACCATCCGCGCCGCCGTGGATGCGATGTGCAGCGCGATCGCGACCGACGTCGGCGCGCCGCTCGCCGGGACGGGCGAACCGGAGAAGATCCACGAGGGCTTCTGGTACGACGACGGCACGACGCCGTGGGGCGAGGACGTCGACGTCGCGTCGTACTGCCGATCGCTCGATCTCGCGATGCCGCCGAAGTGGTTCGACGCGATCGCCACCGAAGCACGCGGCAAGCTCGCGCGCGATGAAGACGACGTCGACTCCGCGCTCGCCGTCCTCACGCGGTGGGACGGCGGACCGGCGAACATCGGCCTCGGTCGCTGGCTCGTCGATCGGCTCGGCGAGCGCGAGGCCGTGCGACGCGCGCGCGACGTGCACGCGCTTTCGCCCGCGATCTTGCGGTCGATCGCCAGCTCCGGCGAGGACGGCATGGTGCGCGCGCTCGCCACGTCGACGCGGCTCGACGAGCGCTCTTCGGCGCACGCTGTTCCGGCTCTGCTTGCGGCGTTTCCTCGCTCCACGAAGATCGCGGCCGCGCTCGCCGACACGGCCGTCCGTGCGCTTCGCGTCTTTCCGCGCTCGAACGACCACGGCCTCGTTCACGTCACGATCGACGTGCTCGACGTCTTCCTCGACGGGGTGACCGACTCGTTCGACGCCCTCGATCGCGTGGCGCCCGCATGGAGTGCCTTCGCCGAGCGCGAGACAGGGTGTGATGCGTGCCGGCGCAACGCGGGGAGCCGCTGCATCGGTGCCGTCGTCGCCGCGTACGAACGCTCGCCCGATCCGGACGCGGTGCTCGGCTGCTTGATGAGCCGTCATCGCGGCGAGCTCGCGCAGCGTGCCGCCCTCGCCGTCGCTGCACGCCACGTGCTCCCGGGCGGGACACGCGCGCTCGGACGCCTCGCCGCTCTGCGACCGAACGTCGGCCGCTCGCCGATGATGCTCGCCGCGTATCTTCGCCAGCAGTCGATCACGTCGATCACCGACGCCGTCGCGAAGAAGCTCCCGCGTCCGAAGAGCGCGCCGTTCGAGGCGCTCGGCGAGCTGCTCTTCACGTGCGAGGGCATCGAGCGCGTGCTCGACGCGTGGCCCGCGCCCTTTGGCAAGCCGGCCGACGCATGGAGCCCCGGCCCATGGGAGCTCGCGTATTTCCGGCGGCATCCGGACTCGCGCATCCACGACGAGCTCTTCGCGATCGCGGCGCGCACGCCCGGTGTGGCGACGCGTGCGATGGAGCTCCTCGCGAACCTCGGTGACCTCGCTCGCATCGAGAGGCTCCGCCAGCTCGCGATGGACCTGGGCACCAGGCAGCGGAACGAGGCAGAGGCTACCGCGCCGAACGCCTGGAAGACGACGATCGACTGCCAGGCTGCGGCCCAGGCTGCATCCGTGCAGATTGCAGCTACGCGCGAAGGCGTCATGCCGCCCGGTGGCGTAGGGCGGCGCGACGTGGTCGATCGCAGCTTGGTTGCCCTCGCGATGGCGAAGCTCGAGGCCCCGAACACGCCGACGCCCGAGCGCGACATCGCCGTCGACGTGCTCGCCGCGTGGACGGTCCAGACGCCGGGGCGCCATTGGGCGGCTCTCCTTCGCGAGCTCGCCGCGCAGCGCGACGACGCCGGCCTCCGGCGCATCCTCGACGACAACGTCACGAGGTTCGGGATCCTCGAGCCCGAGACCGTCGTCGCGGTGTGGCAGGTCGAAGGCGCGCGAGCCGCGCTCACGAGCGCGCTCGCTCGCGTGGCCGGCGACGACTGGTCCGCACGCGTGACCGCATGCGAGCGCGCAGCGCAGCGGGACGGGCTCGACGCCGGCGGTCTCTTCGAGGCGTGCGCGCTGGCGATCGTCGAGCACAGCGCATCGTCCACCGCCGCCGAGACCGAGAACGTGGATCAGCTCCGCGTGGTGATCCGTGAAGCGGTCACGAAGGCCGCGCCAATCCGTGCGGTCGCGCTCTACGAGGACCTCCTGGACGATCTCTCCGCGTCGATGTTCGTCCGTGCGGTGAAGCGTTTGCCGCGCGATCGCGCCGCAGCCCTGCGCGACGCCGCCGGCAAGCTGCGCTTCCTCGGCGAGCGCGGCGCCGCGAGGAAAGCTTGGCTGCTCGCGACACGGGCCTTGAAGAAGCGCCGCTCCTCTTCTATCGAACGAGGGTGACCGAGTTCATCCGCTTCAAAGGCACGGCGACCTATCTCACCAACGACGCGATCGAGGCGGCGGTCAACGCAGCCCTCGCGCTGGAGCGCCCGCTGCTCGTGCGCGGGGAGCCGGGCACCGGGAAGACGCTGCTCGCCGAGGCGATCACCGAGTCGCTCGAGACCGAGATCATCCACTGGCCGGTGAAATCGACGACGCGCGCGCAGGACGGTCTGTACGTCTACGACACGGTCCAGCGCCTGTACGACTCGCGCTTCGGCGAGGGCGACGTGAAGGACATCCGCCACTACATCAAGCTCGGACCGCTCGGCCGCGCGTTCGCCGCGAAGAAGCGCGTCGTGCTGCTCATCGACGAGGTCGACAAGGCAGACCTCGAGTTCCCGAACGACCTGCTGCACGAGCTCGACCGGATGCGCTTCCGCGTGGTCGAGACCGGCGACGAGATCGTGGCCGCCGAGCGGCCCGTGGTCGTCATCACCAGCAACAACGAAAAGGAG
>JAQBQJ010000290.1 GCA_028287065.1 Labilithrix sp.
GGGCACGGCCTCGGTCGTCGCCGACCCGGGCAAGCTCGGCCTCAAGGGCACGGCGTGCGCGCTCGGCATCGTCGGCGCGCTCGTGACCGGCGCAGAGAACGCGAAGGCTTCGATCGAAGCCGGCGGAAGCGTCACCGGCCAGATCGGCCTGAACTGACGTCGTAAGCAGCGGTCTCGAGAGAGGCGGCCACCTTCGGGTGCGCCGCCTCTTCTCGTTCGTCAGCGCTCCTTCACGAGCTCCGCCACCTCGGCCGGCGTCAGCGCCCGGTTCCACGTGCGAACGTCGTCGAGCATGCCGTGCGCGAAGCCGTCGGTGGTGCTGTTCGAGCCGATGTAGAGCGGGCCACTCTGCATCGGCACCGGGCCCACGGCGATCGAGTTGGGGGAGAGCGCGGAAGGGGTTCCGTCGACGTAGATGTTGGGCGTTCCGTTGTCGTACGTGGCGGTCACGTGGTGCCACTCGCCCTCGGGGATCGCGGCGGAGGCGATCGCGTACCCCGCCCCGACCTGGATCTGCGGGTTTCGGTCGTTCAGCTTGAAGTCGATCGGGGTGCGGGCGACGAAGCGCTGATCTTCCGCGGCGGACGTCTTCTTCGGCCCGACGTTCATCCAGACCGACAGCGTGAACGCCGTCGTCACGTCGAGCGTCTCGCTCGAAACGACGCGCACGCGTGACGACGTGCCGTCGAACGCCAGCGCGGTCGCGCCGATCTTGCCGGTCACGAACGTCGCATTCGTCATCATGCCGGGGCTGGCGGTGCTGACGTCGTTCTTCACGGTCGTGCCGCTCATCTCGTCGAAGCGCCACCTCGCGAGCTGGCCGTGCGTGAGCGTCGAGGCCGCGGCGTCGCTGCTGCCGTCGTGCAGCGGCCCGCCATCTTCGCCCTGCGGGATGCCCGTCTCGCCGAACGAGGAGCACTTGCCGGTGGCGCCCGGTGGCGAGGCAATCGTCGTGCTCACGCCCTCGTGATCAGCATCTTGCGGTCGGTCATCTCTTCGATCGCGTAGCGCACGCCCTCGCGGCCGATCCCGGAGTCGCGACGCCCGCCGTACGGCATCGAGTCGACGCGGACGCTCGGGACGTCGTTCACGACGAGCGCGCCCACATCGAGCGCGTCGTAGGCCTCGCGCACGCGCGTGAGCGAGTCGGTGAAGATGCCCGCCTGCAGGCCGTACCGTGTCGCGCTCACCATCCGCAGCGCATCGGGGAACGTGTCGTACACGTGCACGGTGAGCACCGGCCCGAACGCCTCCTCCTCGACGACCTTCAGGCCGCGCCCGTCACCCTCGATCCGGAGAACGACGGCGGACAGACGATTGCCTTCGCGCTTTCCATACGCGAGCGGCGTCGCGCCGGCGGCGCGCGCCTCGTCGACCCACGACTCGACGCGTGCCGCCGAGCGCTCGTCGATCATCGGACCGATCGCGGCCGCCCCGCTGCGCGGATCCTGCGGCGTGTACGAGCAAGCGCGCGGGACGAGCTCCGCGAGGAAGCGGTCGAGGATCGGCCAGTGCACGTACAGCCGCTGCGTCTTGATGCAGACCTGACCGGCGTAGTTGAACGCGCTCGCACACGAGACGGCGGCGATCTGCGCGAGGCTGCGCGAGGGCTGGGCGCCAGGGATGCTCGTCGCATCTTCGTGTACTATACATGCAGCGTTGCCGCCCAGCTCGAGCATGACGTGCTTCTTGCCGGCGATCGCCTTCAGGTGCCACCCGACCTGATCGCTTCCGGTGAACGACAGCACCGCGAATGCGTCGCTCCGCACGAGGAGCTCCGCGACCTCGTTCGTGCACGGAACGACCTGGAGCATGTCGTCGGGGGCGCCGGCCTCGCGCACGATCTCGGCGAGGCGAAGCGCGGTGAGCGGCGTCTGCGGCGCGGGCTTGAGCACGACGGGCGCACCACATGCGAACGCCGGCGCGACCTTGTGCGCCACCAAGTTGAGCGGGAAGTTGAACGGCGTGATCGCGAGCACCGGTCCGCGCGGCACGCGCTGCCACTGTCCGCGGTACGAGGCAGTCTGCTCGGTCACGTCGAGGGGAACGACCTCGCCGCCGATGCGAACGGCCTCCTCCGCGCCGAGCCCGAACGTCACGATGGCGCGATCGACCTCGAAGCGCGCGAGCGTCTTCGGCTTGCCGGACTCGCGCGTGATGAGCGACGCCAGCTCCTCGCGTGAGGCGACGAGGCGGCGCGTGATCTCCTTCAGCAGGCGCCGGCGCTGGTAGCTCGGCATCCGCTTCGTCGTCTCGAACGCGACGGTCGCCGCGCGCGCGGCCTCTTCGGCGCGCGCTGCATCGGCGAGGATCACGGGAACCACGCGCTCGTTGGTCCACGGATCGACGACCCAGGCCTCGTTGCCGTCCTCGTGGCGCCGGCCTGCGACATGGAGCGCGCCGTCGGGCAGCCGCATCGACTCCGCCGCCACGTCGGCCGGCATCATCGTCATCTTCGGCGCCTGCGCCTCGTGCATCGTCGGGTCGCTGTCGGTGTCCCCCATATCGCGGAGCATACCGCTTGTCGCGTCGTCGCCTCATGACTACGAAGGACCCATGCGGCACCTGCGCAGCGTGCCCCCGCCGGGGGCTGGACCCGACGCGGCTGCGCCGCTCTCGGCGAGCGAGCTCTCGACGCTGCTCGAGCGCACGAGCCGCACGTTTGCGCTCACGATCCCCTTGCTCGACGAGCCGCTCGCGACGGACGTGGGCCTCGCGTATCTCCTGTTCCGCATCGCGGACACGCTCGAGGACGCGCCGCTCTGGGGTCGCGACGCCCGCATGAGCGCGCTCGACTCGTTCGGCGAGTGGCTCGTCGGCGAGAACGCCGAGCGCGGGTGGCTGAACGCCGTCGCCGCCGCGCGCCCGACCGACGACGCGGGCTGCCTCGCACTGCTCGCGCGCGCCGAGGGCGTACGCACGTCCGTCGCGCAGCGCGGCGAGGACCTCGCGATGGCGATGACCATGGACGTCGTTCGTACGAGCTCGAAGATGGCGGAGTTCGTCGCGCGGCAGACCGACGCGGGCGGTCTCGTCCTCCGCGATCTCGAGGACCTCCGCGAGTACTGCTACGCCGTCGCCGGGATCGTCGGCGAGCTCCTCACGGAGATGTTCCTGTTGCGGGATCCGTCCCTCGAGCCGGAGCGCGATGCGCTCATGGACCTCGCGCCCGCGTTCGGCGAAGGGCTGCAGCTCGTGAACATCCTGAAGGACGCCGAGGGCGACGCGCGTGAAGGACGCATGTACCTCCCGCCCGGCGCCTCGCGCGACGAGGTCGTGAAGCTCGCGCGCACCGACCTCGCGCGCGCCAACGATTACGTCAACGTCCTGAAGCTCGCCGGCGCGTCGTCGCACGTCCGCATGTTCTGCGAGCTGCCGGTGCGCCTCGCGGACGCGACGCTCGATCGCCTCGCTCAGGGCGCCGCGAAGCTCTCGCGCGAAGAGGTGATGGCGATCTTCGCGCAGGTCACGTCGTAACGCCGCGTCGCCGCGCCGATCTGACTCAGCCGTCGCACACGCGCACGCGCGCACGCGAAAGAGAGCGCGGCTGTCGCTTGCGCGTTCTGCTCTGTTTGGTACGACTTCCGGCGATGACGTACCGCCGGCTCGACGATCTCGGGGCTGCTCACTTGGTCATGTCCGGTGTCGTGCTCGCCGCCGCGAGCCTCGTCGGATGCTTCGAAGACAGCTACGACGGCTATGGTCGTTACGACGACAGCTCGATCGTCTTCGGCATCGATCAGACGAAGGGCGCCGACGGAAAGGTCACGACGTCCGTCGGCTACGAGATGCTCGACGTCCGCAGCAAGGGCTGGAGCGCGCGCGGCTTCGTCACCGCCGATCGGAGCTGCTGGGCAGAGCGCCTCGACGATCGCCTCGGACAGCCGCACGTCGAAGGAGGCTTCGCGAAGTTCCAGGGCGGACTGCTTCCGCCGGAAGGCGTCGCGGTCGTCGCGAATCGCGCCGACGATCTCACGCTCCCCGGTCCCGCATGGACCAACGCCGGCGAGTCGCTCACGTTCGAGGCGCACGGGTTCGCGATGCCCGACATCGCGCCGTCGCCGCTCGTCGTTCCGTCGCTCGACCTCGCGATCGTCTCTCCGGCCGAAGCCTCCGCAGACGTCGCGATCCCCGCCGGTCAGGAGCTCGAGGTCGACTGGACTGCGAGCGACAAGTCGGCGCCGCGCGAGAACGTCGTCGCGTCGCTCACGGCGGTGCCGGCGGGCGAGGCCGAAGCTCGCGGCGTCGAGCTCCGCTGCTTCTTCGATCGCACGGCCGGCAAGGGCTCGTTCCCGAAGAACCTGACCGATCGCTTCGCGACGCTCCTCGGCGCGACGCCCGGCACCGCCGTCAAGGGCAAGCTCCACATCGCGACCCATCGCCAGCTCACCATCTTCGCGCGGGGCGGCTGGACCGTGTACGTCGTGGCGACCGCCGCGCAGCGCGAGCAGCCCTTCACGCTGCAGCGCTGAACCGTCGCTCCGAACGTCGAGTTGACGGCTCGCGCCACCGGGCCTACTTCGAGCCCCATGTCCGAGCCCGTCCCCGCCACTGGAAAGAGCCGACCCGCGAGCGCCGACGATCCGCTCACGGGCGTGAAGCACGTCATCCTCGTGATGAGCGGCAAAGGCGGCGTCGGCAAGAGCACGACCGCGACCAACCTCGCGATGGCGCTCTCGAAGCGCGGCTACCGCACGGGCCTGCTCGACGCCGACATCTACGGTCCGTCGATACCGACCATGCTCGGCGTCACCGGCCGTCCGGTCTCGAGCGACGGCAAGACGATCGATCCGCTCGAGCGCTTCGGCATCAAGCTGATGTCGATCGGCTTCTTGCTCGACGATCCGAAGAGCGCGGTCATCTGGCGTGGACCCATGCTCCACGGCGCGCTCCAGCAGTTCTTGAAGGACGTCGCGTGGGGCGAGCTCGACTACCTCGTCCTCGATCTCCCGCCCGGCACCGGCGACGTCGCGCTCTCGCTCGCGCAGCGCACGAGCGTGACCGGCGCCGTCATCGTCACGACTCCGCAGAACGTCGCGACGGACGACGTCTTCAAGTCCGTCTCGATGTGCGTGAAGGTCGACATCCCCGTGCTCGGCGTCATCGAGAACATGAGCTGGTTCATCGATCCTGCGGGCATCAAGCACGAGCTGTTCGGAAAGGGCGGAGGCCAGGCCGTCGCCGACTTCGCGAAGGCACCGCTGCTCGGTCAGATCCCGATCGATCAGACCGTGCGCGAGTGGGGCGACAAGGGCACGCCCGTCGTGCAGGCCGCGCCCGACAGCCCGATCGCGAAGGCGTTTCTCGACCTCGCAGACAAGGTCGTCGAGGTCGTCGCGGCTCGTTCGGACGAGATGGGCGACGACGGTGGAGCGCCCGTGATCGATCGAAGCGGCGGGCCCGGCGGCAAGCGCCGATTGCCAGTAACGAAGTAATATTCGGGCAATGGCGCACGGCGCCGTGGATCGAAACGACCCCATCTGACGCGATGGAAAGCATGTGCTTTACTGATCCGGAGCATGCTTCCCTATACGCGTAGTGTCTCGCTCGTCTGGGCTGGCCTGGGCGCGCTGGCGTCCGTCGCCGTCGTCGTCATCGGAACGCCGGCGTGCGGTACCGAAGGAAGCGAGTTCGGTGACCCGAACGCCGCCGAGGCGGGGCTCGAGGACGGCTCGTTCAACAACGACACGAAGCCCGACGGCGGCGACCCGTTCGCGAACGATCCGCCTCCGCAGTACTGCGTGCTCGACGGCGGGCAAGCGCCTCCGCTCGTCACCGGCACCGCCGACTGTCCGTCCGACAAGAACAAGCCGGGCTGCGGCTGCGACGTCGTCGATCAGACCGCCGCATGCTGGACGGGTCTTCGCGCGAACCGTCACAACGGCATCTGCAAAGACGGCATGACGACGTGCAAGCAGATCAACGAGAACGCGAAGGCGTGGGGACCGTGCGAAGGTCAGGTCCTGCCGAAGGCGGGCGTCGATCGCGGCAAGGACGCGTGCAAGTGCTTCTCGATCGGCCAGTGGAAGCTGAAGAACCTGTCGCCGTGCTTCCGTGAGTACTGCGGCAGCCCCGATCTCAATCCGGACGGCACGTGCGCCGTCCGTGTCGGCTTCTACGCCGTGTCGACGTTCGACGACGACGGCGACGGCCCCAATCCGGCGAAGTGCACGGATCAAGGAAGCTCGCCGCCCGGACCGGTTCCGCCGGGACCGTGGACGACCGACACGCTCACCACCGACTGCGCCGGTCGCTTCACGCTCTGCTACGAGCTCAAGGCCGGCGACTTCGCGAATCCGCAGGCGGCCGACTGCTCGCTCACGAAGCAGTGCGTCACCGCCGACTACCTGAAGGAGAACGTCGAGCAGGCGTTCCCGCCGCTGCCTGCGTGGACGAGCGCGGATCAGGCCTGCGCGGACAAGTGGAACAAGACCGGCGGCTACGGCGAGATGACCGTCGTCGGCGAGTCGGTGCTCTGCGACAAGGTCGACGACGGCAAGGGCAACGCGTTCGTGTTCAACCGCGTGAAGTACTGCCCGTCGAAGTGCCGCGACGTGGCGAACGCGGGTCTGCCGGAGTGCGCGAACTGCCAGCAGGGCGGCAGCGGCGAGTTCAAGTGACCTCGATCGGCTGAGCTGCTCGCGCACCAGGTGAGGGCTGAAAGGCGCAGCGGTGCCGCCGCCGGGCTGCATCGATGAACGAAGATTGCGCACCGTAACCCGCACGCGCAGCGTTGCGCGCGGGATTCGAGCCTGGCGCGGCTCGTGCTCATGTCCGCGGCGATGCGCAACACGATGCTCCGATGGACGCTCCTCGTCACGATGCTCTCGGCCGGAGTGGTCGCGGCGTGTGGAGATGGCGGACGCGAGAGCCTCCTCGACGACGGCACGAGCCCGGCCGCGCACGGCAACCCGGCGGCGGATGATCCGGGCACGACGAGCGACGGCACGAGCGGCGCTACGCCGAGCGGCGGCAACGACACGACGCCCAGCACGACGAGCGGAGGTACGAGCGGCACGGCCAGCGATGGCGGCACCGCGCCCGCCGATGCCGCCGCCTCCGACAGCGGCGCGTCCCCGCCCGCGAACGACCCGTTCGCCGGCGCGGCCGCGTTCGTCTCGCAGAGCGGCGGAAGCGGAAAACACAATGCAGGCAAGGACTGCATGAACGGCTGCCACAACCACGGCTTCACGTTCGCCGGCACCCTCTACGACGCAGCCGGCAACGCGGTCCCGAACGCCGAGGTCCGCCTCGTCGACGCGAACGGCAAGGCGATCCTCGTTCACTCGGGCAACAACGGGAACTTCTACAGCTCTGCATCGTGGAAGGCGCCCGCCAAGGTCGGCGCGCGCACCGCGGCGAACAAGGTCGTGATGGTCACGGCGCTGACGACCGCGGCCAACGGCGGATGCAACGGCTGTCACGCGACCGGCGGGACGGTCGCGAAGATCCACGTCCCCTGACTCAGTTACGCCGCCTCACCCCCGGCCCCTCTCCCGAAGCGGGAGAGGGGAGCGAGAATCTAGTTACGCCAGCTCCCGCTCTTCTGCGCGGCTGCGAGCGTTTCGACGTCTTGTTCCTTCTTCAGGAGCACGCCCAGGAAGGGGAGCTCCTTGATGAAGCGTTCGCTGCCGACGCCTGCGCGCTTCAGGACGGAGATCCAGTCGATGAGCTCGCTCGTCGATGGGCGCTTGCGGAGGCGCGGCAGGTCGCGGAGCTGATAAAAAGTCACGACCGCCTGATCGACGAGCGCGCGATCGATGTCCGGATGATGGACCTTCACGATGCGCTTCATCAGCTCGGGGTCGGGGAAGTCGATGAAGTGGAACACGCACCGGCGCAGGAATGCGTCCGGCAGCTCCTTCTCGTTGTTCGAGGTGATGACGACGACCGGGCGCTCGCCGGCGACGACCTCGTCGCCGGTCTCGCCGATGACGAAGCGCATGCGATCGAGCTCGTGGAGCAGATCGTTCGGGAACTCGAGGTCCGCCTTGTCGACCTCGTCGATGAGGAGAACGATGCGCTTGTTCGCCGAGAACGCGCGGCCGAGCGGACCCAGCTTGATGTAGTGGCGGATGTCCTTCACGTTGCCGTCGCCGAAGCGCGAATCGTAGAGGCGCTGCACGGTGTCGTAGACGTAGAGCCCGTCCTGCGCGCGGGTCGTCGACTTCACGGGCCAGTGAATGAGCTCCGTCTCGAGCGCCTCGGCGATCGACTCGGCGAGGAGCGTCTT
>JAQBQJ010000293.1 GCA_028287065.1 Labilithrix sp.
TCGCGTCGATCTGATCGTCGGCGAGGTGCGCGTACGTTGCGACCTGCGACGTCTGATCCTTCTGGCCGAAGCCGAGGCTGCCGCGGATCGTCTTCGTCGACGGGAAGACCCAGTTGAAGCGATAGAGCGCGCCTTCGTCGAGCGTCGAGTAGTGCTCGAGTGCCCGCATGATGCACGCGACGATGGTGCTCTTCGCCGAGCCGTTCGGACCGTGGAGGAGCATCAGGCGGTTCGGGCGGCCTTCGCGGACGAAGTTCGAGACGGAGCGGTAGATCTCCTCCTGCACCTGCTCCTGGCCGATGAGCGCGTGAGGCGCCTGCAGCGGATCCCACGGGAGGTCGAAGAGGTTCCAGCGCGTGAACTTGCCCCACGGCTGCTCGACGGTCTTCGTCCCGTAGTGATCGAACGCGTCGCGCACGTAGCGGCTCGCGTCGCGCGCGAAGCGCACCGGATCGCTCGCGAACAGGTCGAGGTACTCGGAGAACGCGAGGACGCGACGGCCCTTGAGGAATCGCTTCTCGACGCTCTCGGCGACCGCGCTGATCTGCGAGATCGTGCTCTCCCCGACGCTCGGCCTCTCTGCCATGGAGAAAGGGTAGGACAAAAAGCAAACGAGGCAGAGCGTGATCGCCCTACCTCGTACTGCTGCCGCAGTCGCTCGCTAGCGGCTCACGGCCGCGCCGCTACTGAACCTTGACGGTGACTTCGGCGTTCTTGCACTGATCGCCGTTGCAGACGTAGACCTTGACCTTCGCGTCGCCCGCGGGAACGCCGGTGACCTTCGCCGAGCCGTCGCTGAGCGCCCACTTGTCCTTGGCGAGCGTCGTGGTGCCGACCGTCGCCTTCCACGGGGCTTCCTTGTTGATGTGCCAGTGACCGTTGCCCTTGACCTCGATGGAGCCCTTGCCACCGGTCGCGGTGAATTCGGCATCGGCGCGTGCATCGGTCGCGGTCGAGAGAGCGACGAGCGCAGCAGCCATCGCAACGCACTTCACGAGACCAGAGCCCAGAGCCTTCGACACTCGCATCATCCACTCTCCTTCTTCCGGCGGGGGCCGGCTTTCGTTTCGATAGGGTCCCCCTCCCGGCACGGGAGGGTCAAGGGGGTTTGAAAGCTAGGCCGCGTCTCGGTGAAGACTGTCCTTCGTTCGACGAAGCCCTTCACTCGATGTTCAAACCCCGGAACACGTTTTCTTCAGCGTACGTACAGCTCGAGGTACGGCTCGACATCCACGGCAGAGCTCGACTTCGACTCCGACGATCCGACCACAACGGAACGAAACGCAAACGTCGTTCCGGTCCGGGTCTCGTTCTCGGCCACGACGGCGATGCCCTGATCCCGCGCGTCGTGCTTCGGCCATTGTCGAACGAGATCGCGTACATCCAAGCGTACGAGCGACGGCCCGCCCGGCTCCACGAGCGTCGCCGGGGTCCGCGATTCGACGAATCGAGGCTGACGCGCCCAGGAAATGGATCGCCCTTCCCACGCCTCGACGATCCGGGTGGCATGTAAGGAAATCGGTGCAGGATCGTCGTCGACCGCGTCCGTTCGGCGGAGGACGACGTAGGCCTCCACGACGTTTGCGGAGACGGGAAGCGCGACCGAGAAGCGCATCATGAGGACGGCCGAGTCGCGCCCGAGCGCGAAGAGAGGAGGAAGAGCTCCGCCGCTCTCTCCGTCACCGCGACGCAGGTACGCGAGATCGACGGGCCGCACGACGAGCCGTCGCGCGGCGTCGATCGCGGGCTTCACGTTCTGTCGCTCGGGCTGACACCGACCCGCGACGCATGCCGATTGCGTCGTGCAATCGCTCGACGCCGTGCACATGCGAGGTCGAGGCGCGCATCCGATCGTGGCCAGGCCAAGCGCGGCGATCGCGACAGTCGTGCTCGACGAGCTCACGCGGCGCAGCTTAGCATGCGCGCATGTCGGCCACTCCGTCTCGTCCCCTGCTCCGCGTGAAGGACGTCGTCACGACGTTCCGCACCGATCAGGGTGTGCTGCGCGCGGTCGACGAAGTGTCGTTCGACGTCGCGGAGGGCGCGACGCTCGGCATCGTCGGAGAGAGCGGGTGCGGCAAGAGCGTGACCGCGCTGAGCATCCTGCGCCTCATCCCGTTTCCGCAGGGTGTGATCGCCGAAGGCAAGATCGAGTTTCGCGGCAAGGACCTCCTCGCGCTGTCCGAGCGCGAGATGCAGGACGTGCGCGGGAACGACATCTCGATGATCTTCCAGGAGCCCATGACGAGCCTGAACCCCGTTTACTCGGTGGGGACGCAGATCATCGAGGCCATACGTCTCCATCAGAAGAAGTCGCGCAGCCAAGCGCGAGAGCGCGCGCTCGAGATGCTGCGGCTCGTCGGCATTCCGGCGCCGGAGACGAACATCGACGCGTACCCGCACCAGCTGTCGGGCGGCATGCGGCAGCGCGTGATGATCGCGATGGCGCTCGCCTGCGAGCCGAGCCTGCTGATCGCCGACGAGCCCACGACGGCGCTCGACGTCACCATCCAGGCGCAGATCCTCGAGCTGCTCGCGACGCTCAAGAGCCAGCTCGGGATGGGCGTCGTGCTCATCACGCACGATCTCGGCGTCGTCGCGGAGGTCTGCACGGACGTCGTCGTCATGTACGCGGGCCGCATCGTCGAGAGCGCGAAGGTCGACCGACTCTTCGCGCATCCTCGTCATCCCTACACGCGCGGCCTCCTGCGCAGCTTGCCGACGTTCGACAAGGCGGCGCTCGCCGTGCCGGCGACGCCCGAGAGAGATACGCTGCTCGCCGGCGAGGCTCGCGCCGCGGAGCTCGAGCCGGATCAGAAACCCCGGCGGGCGCGGCTTCCCGTCATCGAGGGCCTCGTTCCCGACCTCCTCGCGCTGCCTCCGGGCTGCAGGTTCGCCGATCGCTGCCCCATGGTGATTCCTGCATGCCTCGAAGCCGAGCCCGAGCTGCTCCCCATCGAGGCCGAAGCCGACGATCCGCTTCACCTCGCCCGCTGTATTCGCGCAAACGAGGTGTGACGCGTACGCCCGAATCGGCTACGCGTAAGGGCAGAGGATGGCGGACGCGGCAAGCGACAAGGCGGAGGCCGGCAAGAGCTCCGCGTTGCTCGAGGTGGGGGGCTCGGACGCTCCTGCCGCCGGACGCCCGCGCACGCTCGTCGCCACGGAGCGTGTCGGCAAGTACTTCCCGGTGCGCGGCGGCTTCCTCTCGCGCAACCAGAAGCTCCTTCGCGCCGTCGACGGCGTGTCGATCCGCGTGCGACGCGGCGAGACCGTCGGCCTCGTCGGCGAGAGCGGCTGCGGGAAGAGCACGCTCGGTCGTCTCATCTTGCGTCTCGTCGAGCCGACGTTCGGACGCGTGGTCTACGACGGCAAGGACATCGTCCCGCTGTCGGCCGCCGATCTCCGTCCGCTGCGACGGAAGATGCAGATCATCTTCCAGGATCCGTACTCGAGCCTGAACCCGCGCATGACGGTGCGCGACATCGTCGGCGAGGCGATCCAGATCCACAAGCTCGCGAAGACGAAGAACGACGAAGAGGAGATGGTCGCGAGCCTTCTCCGCAAGGTCGGCCTCCGTCCGGACGTGATGGGCCGCTACCCGCACGAGTTCTCCGGCGGACAGAGGCAGCGCATCGGCATCGCGCGCGCGCTCGCAGTGCAGCCCGAGTTCATCGTGTGCGACGAGCCGATCAGCGCGCTCGACGTCTCGATCCAGGCGCAGATCGTGAACCTGCTGATGGACTTGCAGGACGAGCTCGGCGTCGCGTTCCTCTTCATCTCGCACGACCTGCGCGTCGTGCGTCACATCAGCCAGCGCGTCGCGGTCATGTATCTCGGCAAGCTCGTCGAGCAGGGCACGACCGAGCAGCTCTATGCGGCGCCGCTGCATCCGTACACGCGCGCGCTGCTCGGCGCGGTGCCGACGCCCGATCCGGAGAAGAAGCGTCTTCGCATCGTCGTGCCGGGCGATGCGCCTTCCGCGATCGATCCGCCGCCGGGCTGCCCGTTCCATCCGCGGTGCGCGCGTGCGCTGAAGGGCACGTGCGACAAGGAGATGCCCCCGTTCGCCGAGCTCACTCCGGGGACGGGCCACAAGGTGGCCTGCTGGAATCCGCATACCGAGTGACGATGGAGAAGCGGCCTCCCACGAAATCCGACGCTCCTCCGAAGACGATCGGCCGCTACGAGGTCGAGCGTTTGCTCGGACAGGGCGGCATGGGTCGTGTGTGGCTGGCGCGCGACACGGTGCTCGGGCGGCGCGTCGCGATCAAGGTGCTGCGCGACGATCTCGCGCTGCCGCCGAGCGTGCGCGAGGAGCTCATCACGCGGATGCGTCACGAGGCGCAGGCCGCGGCGGCGGTGAGCCATCCGAACATCGTCACGCTGCACGACATGGGCGAGGACGACGCCGTCGGGCTCTTCCTCGTGTTCGAGTACGTCGCGGGTCCGCGCGCGGACGGGCCGGAGAGCCTCCGCGATCGATTGCGTGACGGTCCGCTGCCGCTCGTCGACGTCGCGAAGCTCGCGCGTGAGCTCGGCTCGGCGCTGACGTTCGCGCATGCCGCAGGCGTGATCCATCGAGACATCAAGCCGGAGAACATCCTGTTCTCGCGGACGGGCGCGAAGATCGCGGACTTCGGCATCGCGCGGATCCCGGACTCGACGATCACGCGTGTGAACACGGTGCTCGGCACGCCGGCGTACACCTCGCCCGAAGCGCTCTCGAAGGCGGATTTCGGGCCGGGCTCGGATCAGTTCGCGTTCGCAGCGACGCTCTACGAAGCGGCCACGGGGGTGCGCGCGTTCGGCGGTGAAGACCCGATCGCGACGGCGGGCAAGGTCTCGAGCGAGCCTCCGCCGCCCCTCGAATCGGCGATCGGCACGCCGGCAGTGGTGCGCTCGTTGAATGCGGCTCTGGCGAAGGGCGTCGCGAAGGACGTGAACGATCGCTTCGCGTCGTGCGTGGATCTCGGCGAGGCGGTGGCGCGTGCGATCGAGCGTCCGACGGGCGAAGGCGTGGGCTCGCTCGATGCATTGCTCGCAGCCTCGGGCGCGTCGCATCTCGACGACAACGGCGGAGCGAGCGATCGGATCGAGATCGAGCGCACGCCGCTGAGCTCGCGAGCGGTCGCGGTGCGAAGGACGAGCGATCGTCCGATGCTGACCCCGTATGGCGGCGAGACGCCGGCGAGGCCGTCGATCATCATCCGGAAGCAGACGCATCGCTTGCAGAACGTGATCGCAGCGGCGGCGCTGGTGGTGATCGTGGCGCTGGTGGTGATGGGGAAGAAGCAGCAGCAGAACGAAGGCGCGTCACTGCAGGACGCGGCGAAGGGCCTGCCGTCGGGCGCGGGCGCGGGCGCGGCGCGAGCGACGTCGACGGTGGTCGCGACTCCGGTGGGGCTTTCGTCGAAGCGAGCGGGCGCGAAGGCGCACAATGGCGATGCGGGCGCAGAGGGCGGCGCAGCGGACGCGAGCGCGGACGGCAGCGCGAACTAGCGCTCGAAGATCTTCGGCGAGCTCGCGAAGTTGCCCCAGAGGCGGCTGTACTCGAGCAGCACCGAGTAGGTACGCCCGGGCGCGACGTTGATGGGGTAGACGCGGTTGCGCGTGATGCCGGACATCGCGATGTGGACGGTGAGCTGGTGGTATCCGGGCGCCACGGGCACGGCGGTGTCGAGGCCTTGTTTGAAGCTGCCGTCGTAGAGCGGGTACGCGTTGTCGAGGACGATGAGGAGGCGTGCGTCGAGGAGGAAGAAGCCGGGGGGTGGGAAGGTGATGCGGAGGTTGGGCGGGGGAGCAGGGGCTTGGGGGTACACGCGCGGCCAATCATGAACGCGATGCCGCGGCGGTGGAAGAGGCGCGAGCGGAGCGAGCGGCGCCTCTCGGCATTTCCATTTCCATTTCCATTTCCGTCACCTGTTCTCTCGTCTCGAAAAATCCGTCGAGGCGGCGATGCGAGGGAAGGTCGCGTGGCAGTGGAGGATGGCCGAGGCGGGGCGAGGGTGCGTCGCCGTTGTTGTGACGGGCCGCGCTGCCGGAGGGAGAGAACAGGTGATGGAAATGGAAATGGAAATGGAAATGCGAGAGGGCCGAGAGGCGCCGCCCGCGTCGCCTCGCTCCCCATCGCCGCCGCCGAATCGCGCGCGCTCGGCGCTCGGCGCTCGGACTCGCGGCCCGCGCTCGCGCCGATGTGCCGGAAACCGACGCGCGCCCGCGATTTTCGTCGTCGCCCAGTTTTGCGGACGCCAATAACTTCTCGCCTGCGTCGTGCGCGCGTCGCGCTCCCCGCAGCTCTCGCCTCTTCACGTCCGGGCCAGCTCTCGCAAGCGTCACGCGGCCCTCGCACCCTCGCCGGCGCGCGTCGCGCGCCCCGCTATCGCGCTCGCCACTCACGCGCCCTCGCCCGCACACGCTCTCGGCCCCGTGCGCGGTCTCGCATTGCCGGAGCAGCTTCGGGTGCGCTTGCGCGCGCGAGGGCGACGGCGCGGGCGGGTGCGAGGGGCGACGGCGCGGGAGAGTGCGGGTGCGGGCGCGCGGCGCGGCGTCCGCCTTCGCGTCCGCGGGCTCGCTTTTTTTGGCTGTTTTCAGCGCCCCCCTTGCGCATTCTTCGAGAGAATTTAGAATCGCCCTAACCAAGTTGAATTTCCGCGAGCATATCTGGGGGGTCGAGCCCGCGAAGCCGACGCGCACGGCCGGCGGCAAGCGGCGGCGCGTGCCGCGGCGGCCGACGAAGCCCTCCGCGATGCTTGGTTCGACGCTCAAGCCCAAGAAGGGCGAGCAGCTCTCGTTCGCCCACACGAAGACGTGGGGCGGCCCGCGCGTGAGGTCCGGACCCAAGGCGGGCCTTCGGCCGAACGTCCGTCATCGCACGCGCGCGATGCACGAGGCCGAAAACCCCGTTCTCGTCACGCTGCGGCGCGCGAAGGGTCTTCCGAGCCTTCGCACGGACCGTCTTCATCGCCTGCTGCGCGAGGCGATCCGCGCGACCCGCCGCGAAGGCTTCCGCATCGTCCACTACTCGGTGCAGGCCGATCACCTTCATCTCATCGTCGAGGCGGACGCCCCCTCGCTCCTCACGAGCGGGATGCGCAGCTTCGCGGTGCGCGCCGCGATGCTCGTCAACCGCCGGGTCCTCATGCGCCGCGGACACGTGTGGGGCGACCGCCATCACCGCCGCGAGCTCACGACGCCGAGCGAGGTCCGGAACGCCCTCGTCTACGTGATCAACAACCATCTCAAGCACGGCGAGTGGGAGGTCGGCCTCGTCGACCCGTGCTCGTCAGCGCCGTGGTTCAAGGGTTGGATGCACCGCCGCGAGCCCGAGCCACCAGAGCCCGACGCGGGCGCGCCACCATCCACGTGGCTGCTCGAGAAGGGCTGGTCGACGGTCGGCCTCGGCTACCTCAACGTGGGTGAAGTCCCGCGCCCGGTGCGCGGGTAGAGCGCGAAGCCTCTGTTGCGCAGGCTCTCTAGCCCTACCTTCGCGCGTGGTAGCGGCGCAGCTCTAGGCGACTGCATGATTTTCGGGGCGGGTGGCGCCTGACGGGATAGCGGAAAGAAGCTCAGAGTCCGATCGCTCGCTTCTCACGAGCGGTACCGCTTAGCCGGTAGCGGTGTCCCAGCAAACCACTTTCGGCGATCCGGTCGGCGTGCGGCCCGCGGGATGCCGAGGGCCGCAGGCGACGGTGCTCATTGGTACTTGGGCAGTTTGAAGAAAATCAGTCCGAGCCCGGCGGTCGCGAACCCCATGTCTGTCGGACCCGCGACCTCGCGCATCCATGACGCCTCCGGATGAACGGCGAACCATGAAGCGAGGCGCAACTGTATCGCCGCGCCGCACCGCACGCCTTGCGTGAGCTGGCCTCGCGCGTTGACTAACGTTGCTCCGCCGGGGGAGAGCACGAACGTAAGCCGATCGACGTTGAACCCGACGAGCACTGGGACATGGAGGAACGCGCTGAACGTTCCCTCGTCGGCGTAGGGTCCCATCGATGGCTGGGTCCCCTGTAAAGCCGCCGTCAAACGCGCCATCAGTGCGAGGTCGAACGGACCTGTCCGCACCGCATTCCACTTCCCGTCCACTCCGAGTGAGCCAGGAGGAAATGAGCCGTGCAGTCCGACCTCGCCATGCTCCCCGACGCCGCTGCGAAGACCCTGTTGTAGGTTGCCCGTCATCGAGGGGGCACTCTCGCTGCGCCCCTCCACGTCGGGACGCGACGGCTTCGCCCGCCGCGTCCGAGTCGCGTACTCAGGCGCGACGATCCATTGGATGTCATCGGCCTGAAGCGTTCGTGGCGTCGTGTAGAGGCTCTGACCGGTGCACGACGCACATACGATGACGAGGCACGGTCCGAAGATGCCGGCGCGCGAGGGCCGGGGTCTTGGGCGCACCATGCAACAAACGTAGCTCGCCGGCTGCGTGACGCCGAGTGGCACGGACTGCCGCATCTAGCGGCCTCGACGGAATTCGCATTCGATTCGATCGCCGCTCGTCGCTGGCAGCACGACCTCGTTCGCGCGACCTCCGTGGTCCGAGCGCGAGTGTCGAGGCGCCAGCCCCCTCTCGAAAAAATTCTCGTTCTGATTCCTGTTCCTGTTCCTGTTCCCTGTTCTCTTTTGG
>JAQBQJ010000298.1 GCA_028287065.1 Labilithrix sp.
CTTGGCGAGCCGCGCTGCGACACGGCGCGTTTGATCCTGAGACAGCCCCTGCCGAGCAGGCTCCTTCCTCGAGGGGAAGTTCCGCTCTCGAAGCGGGTACCGCCATCTTCGATCCTGGCTGCCCAACGGGGCAGGTCGCAGAGCGCGACGACGTGCTCAAGGGGCAGTGCGTCACCGGAACCGCGCGTGACCGGCGCGCTCTCTCGAGCACGCCTTCTCATCGGGCTCAGAGGCACAAAATCAGAAGCACTCGCCAACCTGCCAAGGGCAGGGTGGCGAGTGCCCTGAAGTGATGCACGTCGAAGCAGATGTCAGAGCAGGGGACCCGCCAGACCCGTTCCCAGACCCACCCCCAGACCCAGAGGCGTCGAGAACGGGAAGAGCATGCTCGTGAACGGGAACGCCCCCGCGGTGCCGAGCCCGGAGAACCCGATCGGCGTCGCGAAGATGCTCAGACTCCCGAAGTTGTTGAACGACGCGGACGACGACTCGATCGCCGACTGCGCCGCCGCCGACTGGGCGGTGAACGAGACGTTGAACGTGAACGGCGTGAACACGTCGATCGCGTTCAGGTCGGTGAACATGAGCGCCGAGTTGGTGAGCGTCGGAGTCAGGAAGGGCGTGAGTCCTCCGAGCGCGCCGTCCACGAAGCTCCCCTGGGAGAGTCCGAGGCCGGGCGCGAAGGCGCTGAAGCCGACGCCATCGACGCCGGTGAAGGGCGAGAAGGCGCCCTGGAACCCGAAGCCGGGCGCGAAGAGGCCTGCCCTTCCGAGCAGCGGAGCGCCGAAGGCGGCCGCGCCCGCGGTCGGGACGAACGCGTTGAGCCACGGCGTGGTGATGCCGATCGGAAGGATGCCGGCTCCGCAGCCGAGGCAAGACAGGCCGAGGTCCGTGGCGCCGAACATGTCGAACGCCAGCCCGCCGATCGGACCACTCGACCAGACCGAGATCGGCCACGTGCCGGTGAGCCCATCCCAAGCGATGCCACCGGCCGGCCAGATCATGATGTTGCCGGTCGCGCCCACCACTTGCTTCTGCTCCGTGGTCCCGGTCGTCTCCCCCTGTGCGGCGGGAGTGGGCGTGGGGTCAGCAGAGCAAGCGCAGGCGGTCGTGGCCAGAACGCAGGTCAGCATTGAGATTGCGGTTCGAGTTTTCATTGTCGTGTCCTTTCGAGATCGCACTGAATCAATGGAGCAGCTGCAACCACGCCTCCGCTCCGCAACTAGCAGTGCAGTGTTCAGCAACGGTCGTGCCCCCCGGGCGTCCGTTGCGCCTGCGCTCGATCAGCTGTGAACCGCACCCGCGGCGTCGCTCGCGGGACGCGAGATCGAGCCCTGCCCTGTCGCCGCGCGACCCAACGTTGCAAGCCGGCCGAGCGGATGGCCTGGCGGAATGCGTCCGCGCTCGGAACGGCCTTTTCGCGTTTCGTCTATCCCGCTCGCAATCGGCAGGTGCACCGTAGGCCTCGAGCTGAGCGCTTCGGCGGGCCAGAGCTGCTCGCGGACGCCGGCTCCGCCGGAGCATCGAGCCCAGGCGCGCCGAACGGCCGAGCCCATTTGCGGCCGAGTTTTTTGGACCCGAGCGCGCGGAGGCTGATCAATCTCATCGATGGCCCCGCGCGCTGCTTCAAGCTGCGCCCAGCTCTTTGATGAGTCAGATCCGGAGAACGCGCGTGGTTGGAAAACGCGCGTCGCGCAGGCGCGAGAGGTCGCGTTCGTCGGAGGTGTAGACCACGTCCCCGCGAAGCGCCGCCGAGACCATGACCACCGCGTCCACCACGGTCGCGCCCGGCACGGCGGCGAGCGCTTCGCCCGTGAGCTCGGCGAGTCGCGCACTCAGCGGCTCGACGTCGAACATCGCGAGGATCCCGTCTCGAGCGCGCGAGCTGACACGCGACCATTCCGCGACCACGGCTGCCGGCACAGTGATGACGACGCGGTCGGCCGTAGCCTCGTGGAGGATGATCGCCATGCGCCGGCTACGACGCTCGACCGCGATGAGCGCCCCGGTATCTAGAGTGATCCCCATCTACGCCTTCGCCGCCGTCTTGCCGGCGGTCCGCTTGCCCTTCTTGCGGGCGGCGGCCTTCGCCGTGTCCACCGTGCGCTTGCGCACGCGAGCAGGCTTCTCGGCCTCGGTCTCCCACTCGGCGCGAATCGCCGCGGCCTCGCCGGGAGTCGGCTTCGCGTCGGCTCCGATCTCGTCGAGAAAGCTCCGCCGAGCCTCCATCTGCCGCTCGATCCGCACGGCCTCCGTGAACACGGCCGACAGGCTCACGCCCTTCTTCTCGCTACGCTCCTTGGCCCATCGCAGAAGGTCTTCGTCGGGGACGGAAATGCTGACCTTGGCCGTGACGGACATCGGTTCCTACCTCGGTTAGGAACGATGGCAGCGCGGGAAGCTCCCGGCAAGAGCCCCGCCGCAGCGGCACCCGCGTCGCGGCGCTCTTCCATCGCATTTTGGCGCGTGTTGGCGATGCGGATGGCGTGTCGCTTGCACCGTGGCCTACCTAGATCGGCCGATGTGGATCGTTCAGCTGGCGCTTCGGCGCCCGTACACCTTCGTGGTCGTAGCGATGCTCATCCTGCTCATGGGCGTCGTGCAGATCCAACGGATGCCGAAGGACATCTATCCGGAGATCGACATCCCGGTCGTCGCGGCGGTCTGGTCGTACACGGGCCTCGCACCGCGCGAGATGGAGGGTCGCATCGCGACCCAGTTCGAGCGCGCGACGACGACGACCGTGAGCGGCATCGAGCACATCGAGAGCCAGACGCTCTTCGGCGTCTCCGTCATCAAGGTCTTCCTCCAGCCAGGGACGTCCACGCAAGCCGCGGTCGCGCAGATCTCCGCTGCGGCGAATCCGATCATGAGGTCGATGCCGCCGGGCACGACGCCGCCGCTGATCATCCCGTACAGCGCGACCAACGTCCCCGTGATCCAGCTCGGACTCTCGAGCGCGGCCCTCGACGAGCAGCAGATCTACGACATCGGGACGAACTTCCTCCGGCCTTCGCTCGCAGGCGTGCAAGGTGCTCAGCTCCCGTTGCCGATCGGCGGCAAGCAGCGCGAGATCGTCGTCGACCTCGACACGGCAAAGCTGTACGCGTGGGGGCTCGCGCCTTCGGACATCTCGAACGCGTTGGGCGTCCAGAACCTCGTCCTCCCCACCGGCACGGTGAAGATCGGGCCGCAGGAGTACCCGATCCTGACGAACGCCAGCCCGAGCGTCGTCGACGGCTTCAACGACCTCCCCGTCAAGTCCGTCAACGGTACGACCGTGTACGTGCGTGACGTGGCGCACGTTCGCGACGGATATGCGCCGCAGACGAGCCTGGTCGTGACGAATGGCGTGAAGGGCGGCCTCCTACCGGTCCTGAAAGCACAAGGGGCGAGCACGCTCGACGTCGTCTCGACGCTCACCACGAGCTTGCCGGCCGTCGAAGCGACCCTGCCGCAGCAGTTCGAGGTGAAGCCGCTCTTCGATCAGTCGATCTTCGTGCGCGGGGCGATCGACGGCGTCCTCCGCGAGGCGATCATCGCGGCGGGGCTGACGGGCCTCATGATGCTGCTCTTCCTCGGCAGCTGGCGGAGCACGGTGATCGTCCTCGTGTCGATCCCTCTCGCGCTCCTCGTGTCGGTCATCGTTCTCGGTTGGCTCGGCCAGACGTTGAACCTGATGACCCTCGGCGGGCTGGCGCTCGCGGTCGGCATCCTCGTCGACGACGCGACGGTCGCGGTCGAGAGCTTCCACCGCCACCGGGCGCAGGACAAGCCGGTCGTCGAGGCGATCCTCGACAGCGCCCGAGAGATCGCCGCGCCCACCTTCGTCTCGACCCTGTGCATCTGCATCGTGTTCGTCCCGGTCGTCTTCATCGCCGGCGCTGCGCACTCGCTGTTCGTGCCGCTCGCGATGGCGGTCGTGTTCGCGATGCTGACCTCGTACTTCCTCTCGCGCACGCTCGTCCCCACGATGATGCAGTACCTGCTGCGGAAAGAGCGGCCGGGCGGGAGCGGCCGCGGCCCGATCGGGCGCGTCCACACCGTCATCGAGCGAGGGTTCGAGAGGCTCCAGCATGGATACGCGCGTACGCTCGGCCGGCTGCTCGCGCACCGCCGTGTCTTCATCGGTGCGTTCGCAGCGCTGTTCGTCGTCTCGGTGGCGCTCGTTCCTCTGCTCGGTCGGGACTTCTTCCCCACGGTCGACGCAGGCGCGCTTCGCCTGCACGTGAGAGGGCCTCCGGGCACACGCATCGAGGAGACCTCACGTCTCTTCGCGCAGGTCGAGGACCACATACGGCGCGTCGTGCCACCCGGCGAGCTCGATACGGTGATTCAGGACATCGGGGTTCCGATCAGCGGCATCAACCTCGTGCTCGGTGATCCGTCCATGATCTCGTCGGCGGACGGCGAGATGCTCGTCGCCCTGAAGCCGAACCACGCTCCGACCGTGGGGTACATGCGTGCATTGCGCACGGATCTCGTCGCGTCCTTTCCGGAGGCGACGTTCTTCTTCCTGCCGGCGGACATCTCGAGTCAGGTGCTGAGCTTCGGTCAATCGGCGCCGATCGACGTGCGGATCACCGGCCCGGCGAGGAACGACGACGCGAACCTCCGTGTCGCGCGGGATCTCTCGAAGCAATTCGCGGCGATCCCGGGCGCGGTCGACGTCCACCTGGCCCAGGTGACGGACACGCCGCAGCTCTTCGTCGACATCGATCGAACGCGCGCGGAGGAGGTCGGGCTGACGCTGCGCGACGTGACGAGCAACATGCTCGTGTCGCTTGCCTCGACCGGTCAGACGTCGCCGAGCTTCTGGCTCGATCCGACCACCGGCGTGCAGTATTCCGTCGCCGTACAGACCCCGCAGTGGCGCATCGATTCGCTCGACGCGCTCGGCTCTACGCCGCTGTCCGCGGGGCCGACCGGCGGAACCCCCGAGCTCCTCGCGAACGTCGCCACGACCTCGCGCATGATGGGCCCGACCAACGTCACGCACTACGACATCGCGCGCTCGCTCGACGTCCTCGTCGGCGTCGACGGCACCGATCTCGGCGCGGTCGCATCGCCCGTGCAGCGGATCGTGGACGGCGCGCGCGCAGGTCTGCCGCGCGGGACCTCGGTCGTCGTGCAGGGGCAAGCGCAGAACATGAACGCCTCGTTCGGCGGGCTCGCGATCGGCATCGCCTGCGGCATCGTGCTCGTGTACTTGCTCATGGTCGTCAACTTCCAGTCCTGGCTCGAGCCCTTCGTCATCCTCATGGCGCTTCCGGGGACGCTCGCGGGGATCGCCTGGATGCTGTTCCTCTCGCGGACGACGCTCAGCGTGCCGGCGCTGATGGGATCTCTCATGAGCATCGGGGTGGCGACCGCGAACAGCATCCTCGTCGTCACGTTCGCTTCGGAGCAGCTGCGGCTGGGGATGGACGCGAGCAGCGCCGCGCTCGAGGCCGGCCGCACGCGCCTGCGGCCCGTGATCATGACCGCGGTCGCGATGATCCTCGGCATGCTGCCGATGTCCCTCGGGCTCGGCGACGGCGGCGAATCCAACGCGCCGCTGGGACGTGCCGTGATCGGCGGTCTCCTCCTCGCGACGTTGTCCACGTTGTTCTTCGTTCCCGTGATGTTCTCGGTTCTCCAGCGGAGCAAGCCGGCGGAGGTGCCGTCGTGAGCGCGATCCGCACTCGACTCCACCGCGTCGAAGCGCACTGGCACTGGATACTCGTTCCGGTCGTTCTGCTCGTCCTCTTCCTCGTCGGCTACTGGCCGCGGCATGCTGCACGACAGAAGCTCGCTACGCAGGCAAGCACCGCCGAACAGAGCGTTCCACGCGTGAAGGTGGTTCCCGCCGTTGCTGCCGAGGGCGGGCGTTCACTCGTGCTGCCCGGGACGTTGGCGGCGGAGCGGCAGGCGCTCGTGAATGCGCGCGCGACCGGCTACGTGAGGCGGTGGCTCGTGGACATCGGCGACCGCGTCCGCGCCGGCGACGTGCTCGCCGAGCTCGAGACGCCCGAGCTCGACCAGCAGCTCGCACAGGCACGATCGGCTCTGCGGCAGAAGAAGGCGGCGTTCGCCCAGGCGATCGCGAACCTCGACTACGCAAAGGTGACCGCCACGCGCGAGGACGCCCTCCTCGCCGAATCGCTCAGCTCGAAGCAGACGAACGACCAAGCGCACTCGCAGGTGAAGGTCTGGGAGGCAAATGTCGCGGCGGCGAGAGCCGACATCGCGGCCGCGCAGGCGACCGTCGGTCAGCTGGTCCAGCTCGTCTCGTTCGGACGTGTCGTTGCACCGTTCGACGGCCGGATCACGCAGCGCAACATCGACGTCGGCACGCTCGTCAACGCGGGCGGCGCACCGGCTGCCGCGAACGCCCAGCCGCTCTTCCGGATCGAAGCGAACGATCCGATCCGCGTGTTCGTCCAGGTCCCGCAGGCCTTCGCGCTCAGCGTGAAGGACGGCCAGACAGCGAGCGTCTCCGTCCGGCAAGTGCCGGGACGCGCGTTCGAGGGTCGCGTGACACGCACGGCCGGAACGATCGACCCCACATCGCGGACGCTCCGGGTCGAGATCGACGTACCCAATCCCAAAGGCGAGCTCCTGCCCGGCATGTTCGCCGACGTGACGATCGAGGTCGCAGTCGCCCATCGGGTGGTCCGCGTACCGTCGAGCGCCGTCATCACCGACGCGCGCGGCGTTCACGTCGCGACCGTGGACGCAAGTGGGCGCGTCCATCTCGTCGCCGTCGTCCGCGGCCTCGACAACGGGAACGAGATCGACGTGATCGAAGGCCTGAACGGCGGCGAGAAGGTCATCGCGACGCCGGGCGGCGACGTCGCCGAAGGCATGCGCGTCGAGGCAGTCACCAACCCGTGAGGAAACGCCATGCACACTCCCAGCACAGACGTTCGGACGGCAACAGGATCCCCCTCACGAGGCGTGCTGATCCTCGACGACGATGCCGATCTTCGCGAGGTGCTCTCCGAGATGCTGCTCGCGTCGGGCGCGAGCTCGTGCCTCGCCGCGGGTGGGCTCGACGAGCTGAAGGCGAGAGCGCGCGAGGCGCTCGCCTGCGATCTGGCGATCCTCGACATCAATCTCGGGCCCGGTGAGCCGAGCGGCGTCGACGCGAGCCGATGGCTCGTCGGTTGCGGCTTCGGCGGTAGGATCGTCTTCCTCACGGGCCATGCCTCGTCGCATCCTCTCGTCGTCGAAGCGGCACAGATCGCTCACTCCGAGATCCTCGCGAAGCCCCTCGATGGGAGCCGACTCGTGGGGCTCTTGCAGGAGCACGCCTGATGGCCGCGGTCGCGTCGCGCTCTTCCGACGACGCGTGCGACGCGCGGCAAACGACCATCATCGCGGCCGTTCTCCTCTGCGTGGGCGAGAGCTGCTTCGTCTTGCTGAACCGTGGCCTCGCTGGTGAGCTCCGGGCGATGTACGTGATCCATGCCGTGGTGTCGGCCGTCGTCGCGCTCGTGCTCTGGCGTCATCGGACGATCGCGGCGCGCCGGAGCCTGGCCGCGTTCCTGGTGCTCGTCGTACCGCTGCTTCCCATGTTCTGGATCGCGGAGACGTACGCCGTCGAAGGCGGACCACTCTGGCAGCCCCTCATCGGGCGCAAGCTGATCATACTCGGCCTCGCGTTGCTCACGCCCTGCTCGCTCCGCGTCGCCGCGATCCTCGTGGCGCTCTTCATGGCGGAGACCGTCGTCCTGTGGGGGCATCTCGATCTCGCGCACAATCCGATCGTCACGGCCGCGGGCGAGCCCTGGATGACGATCATCTACTTCGGCGCCGCCGCGTCCCTCGTCGCGCTGCGCGGGCGCAGCCGCCGCCTCAAGAATGAGCTGCTCGAGGCGCGCGCGGAGGCGCAGTCCATCGGCCATCTGAAGCAAGTCTCGCTCGCGGTCGGCGATCAGGTGAACACGCCGCTCCAGGCGCTCGAGGCGGGGATCGTGCTGCTCGAGATCCGACACCCGGAGGAGGCGACGATGTTGGCGCGAATGAGCCGCTCGCTGCACAAGCTCATCGAGCTCAGTCGAGGCCTCCGAGGTTGGTCGGACGCCGAGCACCGCGTCGAGGAGATGCGCGCCGCGCGCGACCGAGGCGCAGAGCTGGACCGCACCGCGGGCGGAGCGACGACCAACTCGCGCGCGCGTCACTAGGCGGGGTCACTGACGAGTCACGCGCTCGGCTCCTCCGGCTTCAGCTTCGCGCGCAGTCTGCGTTCGGCATCCCTGAACGCCTTGTCGGCAAACGCGATCGCCTCGTCGCCGTCGAGACACACCTTGGCCAGACGCGATTCCAGCGTGCCCTCCGCCAGCGCGCCCGCAACCTCTCCGAAGAGCCTCGGCGCGATGACCATCCTCTCGCCTCTACCTGTAGTGCGGTCGAGCAACTCCATGAGCTCGGCGATCTCGCCTTCGAGCCCTGGAAGGTCCGCGTCGCGCAGCGCCTTGTCGGCGACCGCGAGCAAGCCGAGCACGACGTGCCGGGTCGTCAGCTCGCCGTGCTTTGCCATCGCGCCGCGCATGAATCCGAGGCTCAAGAAGGGGGCGCTCTTCTGCGCCGCCTTCGACGACGGCTCGCTCAACAGCGGCTCGAGCTCGGGATGGTCGAGCAACGCGCCGATTGCATCCGCATGCGTCGCGAACACGCTGCCCACGCGCTGGGCGCTCGCGTGTCCCGCCGCGTAGGCGCGAAGGAATGAAGGCGTCGTCCTCGCGCTGGGGCCGGACAGCAGCGTGGCGAGCGGGCCCGTGAGCGTCGCCTTGATCGCGGACGCCTTCGGTTCCATCAAGAGCGCCGCCTCGACGACCGCGGGCTTGAGCGAGTCGCCGACGATCGCGCGCACCGGCGCCATCGCGTAGAGCGCGTGGCTCACGTGCGCCGGCGACGTCGTCGCATGGCTGCGCGCGTCGGCAAGCCGCTGCGCGAACGTCATCAGGCTCCGTACGGCATACGGCCAGTCGAGCGAGAGGAGCTGCATGGCCGCCGAGAGTACCAGCGCTGCCCGTGGAATATCCACGCAGGCCGGGACCCTCGGAGCGCACCCTCAGAGCGCGCCGAGATCGGTGTCGACGAAGACGTGCAGGTCCGTCGTGCCCTCGACGTCGTCGCACGGGTCGCTGCAGTCGACGATGATGTCGTTGCGGGGCTTGGGCGTCACGTGATGTGCGAGCTCCGCGCGCACGTCGCCGAGCGCACGATGCAGATCGCGCAAGCTGAGACGGTGCTCTCGTCGTCGAGCGAGCGCCGCCGCCACGATCCAGTCGAGCGAGACCGGGACGGCCGGGCACGCACGGCGAAGCGCCGGCGGCCGCCCGCACGCGATGCGCCGTCCGACCTCGTCGGCGGTGCTCCCGTCGAACGCTCGCTGCCCGGTGATCGCCTCGAAGAGGAGGAGGCCAACGCCCCAGACGTCAGTGAGCTCGTCGGGCGTGCCGAAGCCGGAGAGCTGCTCGGGCGCGAGATACGGCGGCGTGCCGACCCCGCGCGTGTCCACGTCACGCAACGTGCCGAGAAGCGTCGACACGCCGAGCCCCATCACCGTGACGGCAGCGCGCCCGCCGCGATTCCGACGGAGCCGGATCTTCTCCGGCTTCAAGTTCGCGTGCACGAGGCCGGCGGCATGGGCGGCGCCGATCGCTTCGATGATCTGCAGCGCAACGGCGACCCCGACCTCGGGCCGGAGAGGTCCTTTGCGCACGATTCGATCGCGCAGCGATTCGCCCGCGACGGGATCGGCCACGATGAACGGCGCGCCTCCTTCGCTGCCGACGCCACGTACGGTGCGGAGCCCCGGATGCGTCACGCGCATGATCCGGGCGGCCTCGCGACGGAGCTCGGTATCCTGCAGAGGTCCGGCGTTCCGCGGCAGGGTCACGAGCTCGACGGCGACCTGTCGGCCAGTCTCGATCTCGTACGCTTCGTACGTCGCGCAGAGCGCAGCATCGTCGAGCAGGCGACCGAGACGATAACGACCGACGAGGACGCGACCGGCGAGCCCGTCGACGAGCCGCGCCGTGCGCTTCGGCGACGGAGCGTCCCATACGCTCTTGTCGGGGCCGAGCGTGTACCAATCGAGCTGCGCGTGCGCGCCGCGACGCGGATCAGCCATTGTCGACGAGTCGAAGCCGCGCCACGACGGCGCCCTTGTCCGGCGGCATCCCGACCTCGACACGCTCCACGGAGAGCGCCATGCGCATCGTGTGACGCCGGCGCGCGCCCGCCGCGTCGGCGGACGGCGGCGCCGCTTCGAGCATCGACGCCGTCTCACGGCGCCGCGCGACGTGGCTGTACGACGACGCCGGCCGCGTCGACTGAAGCTGCGGAGGCGGACACGACACCGCCGGGCGGAAGCCCGACTCGGGCGGCGCGACGGCGTCGTCTGCGCACTCCGAACCGAGACCGCGTTCCGTGATCTTCCGAGCGATGGGGCGCATGCGATCGAGGATGTGCAAGGCGTGTTCCGCGGAGTCGCAGGGGTGGTCGGGCGCGTGGCCACGCGGAAAAATCGGGCAATTCGGGTCTCGCACGTGGCGGCCGTGACCACCGGCGTCGACGCGACGTCTGCCGGTCCACGGTTCTCTCGAAGGAGTGGACCACGGCGCCACGCGTGGTCACCGCATCCGGTTCGCGACGAAGCGACGCGTCATCGGCCGTCCGGTCCGACGGGCGCTACCGGTTCGCCTCGTTCCGCGTCGACGCCCCGCGACGCGACCGCCTGTGCGCGTGAGCTCGTGAGCTTGCGCGCGACCGAACCGGCGAACGGGTGGGCACGGTCGCTGAGAGACGCGCGCTCCATGGAAAACCTCCACGGCGGGTCCGCGCTCCTCTGCGTCTTCGCGTTGCTCGGCGGCGCCGTCGCGTGCGGCTCGAGCGGAGAGGACGAACGCGCCGACGATCCGCCTGCGTCCGCGCGCTGTCCCGTCGTCACGCGCGCAGGCGGCTGTCGCGCCGCGGTGCCGAGCGAGGTCGTGACCATCGCGTCCGGCGGGCTCGTCTTGCCCGCGGCAGGGTTTCCTCTCGCCGGCGGCGGCTTCGTAGCGTTCGGAGTGCGCTGGGGCGACGCACGAATCCTGCGCAGTACGAGCGCGCGCGCGTGGGGCTTCGACGCGGCGAGCGCGCTGCCGTGGACGGCCGCCAGCGCGGCGACCGGCGTGACCGTCGGTGGGAAGAACGTCCTCTACTTCGTGGCGAACACCGAAGGAGGCGCGTCGCTGAACGTCGCGGCGCTCGACGGCGACTCCCTCGCGGCGCCCGCGCGCGTCGCGCTCGACGGTGCGGAGGGGATCCCTGCGTGGCCGCAGGCCGTGGGCCTCGCGGACGGTCGCGTCCTTCTCGCGTTCGTCGTGCCACAGACGCGCGTGATGGTCGGGGCCGACGACGGGACCGGCACGCGCTTTCACGTCGCACCGCTCCCGCTCGACGAGCCCGATCTCCGCGGTGTGCTCGCCTACGTCGGGGTCACGGCGCGACGCTCGTGGGTGCTGACCTATCAGGTTGCCGACGAATCGTGGCACTTCCGCTCGCGCGTGCTGCTCTCGCACGACGACGGCCTGTCGTGGAGCCGCGCGCAGAAGATCTCGGACGATGCCGACGTCGCGAGCCCGTTCGCGCTCGCGCGCGCGGACGACGGCGCCGACCTCTATTACGCGAAGGCCGCGACCAGCCAGGGAAAGGTGACGGGCATCACGAGCACCGATCAGGCGATCTGGCGACGCGCGCTCCACGAGGACGGGACGCTCGGCCCCGAGCAGCTCGTGACCTCGGCGACGATGGGACGCGTGACGAACCCGCAGGCGCGCCGGCTGCCGAACGGTCGCATCGCCCTCATGATCGCCCTCGAACGCGGTCGCACCGCGAAGGACCTCGGCCTCGTGGTCCTCGACGGCGATGCTCCGTGAGCGTGTGTGGTCCGCGATGGCTCCGCCTCGGCTCCCGTGTCATCATCAACGACGATGCCGGCGGTAGCGCGCGCGCGCCTTGTGGTGACGGCGGCGATCTTCGCGATCGCGGGATGCGGCGGTCTCGTCGAGGGCGAGACCGATCGCACGGAGAAGCGCGTGATAGGTACGGGCGCCGGAGAGCCGCCGCGCGAGCCGTGCGGAACAGCGGAGTGCGGCGCGATCGGACCAAGCGATCCCCCGGCCACGGCTCCGCCGGTCGCTTTGCCAGGCAACCCGAAGACCGCGTTTGCCTGGGCGAGCTCCTGCACCGCGATGCCGGGCCCGACGTCGCCTCCGCGACCGACGCCCACGTCCGCGGAGCAGCGCGTCGCGCACCTCGAAGGCATGCTCCACGACATGGTCGGCCACTGGTACGGCAGCGCGACGTCCCCTTGGATGCCGCCGTATCCCGTGTTCCTCGCGTTCGAAGCGGATGGTCACTACGCGACGCGCACCGCGGATCCCGCCGGCACGCCGGTCTTCTATTACGGGACCGACCTCGACACGCCGCTCAAGACGTGGACGCTCGGCGATCTCACGGTCCTCGGAGCGGCGACCGGCACCATCGACATCGCGTTCGACTACGGAATGTCGTTCGGGTTGCCGGCGTGGAAGGGACTGCTCCACGACGTCGCGATGGACACGGCGGGGAACCGCCTCGCCCTCCAGTTCTCGAGGTCCGACGGCTACGGTCCGGTGGTCTACGATCTCTGGCGGTGCACGCAGTAGCGCGATGTGATCGCCCGGTGCGTCCGCTGAGATCCGAGACGATGTCCGGACGCGTTCTCGATCTATTCAACTACGACAACGTCCTCGTCGACACGACGTTCTGACCGGCGAAGAGCTCCGGCGCGGCCTGGAGCGCTCCATCGATGTCGTCGAGCGCGAGATCCAGGACGACGTCCGGCAGCGCACGCGTGCGGACGCCGCCGTACTCGGTGAAGAGGTGGACGATCGTCGACGAGGCATCGGCGGCTCCGCTCAGCTCGATGCACAGATCGCCGTCGAGCCATGGGCAGCGTCGCAGCACGCGGGCGACGTGCGCGACCGCGCGCACGACCTCCGCGGGCAACGTCGCCGCTGCGGCGACACGTTGGAAGAGCGCGCTCATCTCGTCCGGCGTCGGCGCACGCTGGGTCTCAGCATCGGAGTCCGTGCATTGTGCAACTGCGGCGAGCTTGCCCATGGTCCTCATCAGACGCGGAAAGACGAGGACCGTCATCCCCCTTACGGAGTATGCGCGCTCCGAAGCGTGCGGTGAGACGTGCGCATGACGCGTGCAGGGCCACACCCCATCGCCGGAGGTCTCCCATGAGGTGATCGACGACGACGCCGTCCGGCGCTGAGCGGGTGGGCCGCGCCTCGCCCTGATCGATCCGATCATGCGGGGACGACGGGTGCGAGCGACGCTCGTCCAGCGATCGGAGCCCAGGAGGCCTCGCAACGCCGGTTTTACCGGCATTTCGTGACGACCCGCCGCGGAACGCCGGTTGCAGCACCGCAGGCATGACGCCGCGCGTGCTCCTTCCGCTGTGCCTCCTCCTCGGGGCGTGCGCGGTGGCTCCGGCGGCGGAAGGCGAGGGGAGCACGCAGTCGCTCATCGTCAACGGCAAGCCCTCGACGAGCACCCAGGACGCGACGGTGCTCCTCACGATCGGCACGGACGGCGCGTTCTGCACGGGCGCGCTCATCGCGCCGAACCTCGTGCTCACGGCGCGGCACTGCGTCCAGCAGGTCGACGACGCCGGCGAGTGTGCGCCGTACACGACGCGCATCGCGCCGTCGACGATCACCGTCGCGCTCGGCGCCGCGCCGACGGCCGAGACGATCGCCGCGCGCGGCAAGGCGACGTTCGTCGACTCGGGGAGCGACATGTGCGGGCACGACGTCGCGCTGCTCCAGCTCGATCGCGCAATCGAAGGCGCGAAGCTCGCTCCGGTTCGTCTCGACAAGGTGAAGGCGGGAGAGCGGACGACCGCGGTCGGGTACGGCGACAACGGCTTCGGCACGCCGACGAACGGCCGCTACCAGCGCACTTCGCTGAAGATCGACGCGGTCGGCCCGATCTCGCACACGTACACGACGAAGTCGAACGAGGAGATCCGGTTCACCGTCCATGCCGGCGAGCTCGCGACCGGCGAGTCGACGTGCTTCGGCGACAGCGGCGGACCGCTCTTCGACGCCGACGGGAACGTCATCGGCCTCACGTCGCGCGGCCTTGACGAGAAGTGCGTCGACCGGCCCTCGATCTTCAGCGACACCGCCTCGCATGCGAAGCTCATCACCGGCGCCGCGAAGACGGCAGGCGCCGAGCTCACGATCGCCGAGGGCTCGGGCGAGCCCGGCGACGAGACGAGCGACCCGGCCGCCGACGACGAGACCGGTGACGACACCGGCGCGCGGTCGAACGGCAAGAAGACCGGCTCGGGCGCCGCAGCCCAGGCGAACGCAGGCTGCGCGATGTCCGGTCCCGCTCGCGACTCGGGCAATGCGGTCCTCCTCGCGGTCATCGCGCTCGTGCTGGTCGCGGCTCGCAGGCATCGCAGCACGCCCTGACGTCGCCTATCATCCGCGGCCCCATGGCCGCTGCGTTCTCCGCGAATCGCGACATCAAGATCGAGGCGTCCGAGCTGCCGGGCGGGCTCTACACGCTCCGCACACGCGGGCTCGACGGCAAGCGGCGCGCCGAGCTCGAGGTCACGGGCATCCCCGAGGTCGCGTTGAGCGGCGCAGGCGGCGTGATCAACATCCTCGCCGACTACTCGGTGAAGAACGCGGAGGTGCTCGCGGGTCAGACCGTCGGCAACGTGCTCACCATCGGAGAAGAAGGACGCATGCTGCTCCTCGCCGTGCGCGCGGTCGCCTCCGAGAAGGCGAAGGGCGGGCTATGGTCGAAGCTCGCCGGGGGCGGCAAGGGCGTGCTGCGTCTCGTCGACGTGACGGGCGACGACGCCGCGCCGCTCACCGCGGTCGCGACGATGCTCGTCCATCGCGCTGCCGTTCGTCTCGCGAAGGACGACGAGGCGGGCGCACGCACGGAGCTCGAGGCCGCGATCGCCGCATTTCCAGGCGTTCCGGGCTCCGGAGCGGCGCCGACGATCGAGGGGACGGACGGCACGTTCAACTGGCAGAACCATCTCGCGTACCTCGATCTCGCGTTGCTCGCCGACGACGTGGGCGGGGCCGGAAGGCACTACGCCGATGCGCTCGCGCGGTCCGACGAGCTCGCGCACGCCGATCTCGGCGCGACGTACGAAGCCCTGGCTGCGCTCGGCGACGAAGACCTCGCACGCGCCGCGAAGGACATCGCCGGCGAGCACGCGCCGCTCGTGTCGAGGGTGCTGACAGGCGATCCGTCGGCGCGATGGCGCGCGGCTTTCGTCGCGCGGAACGCCGGCGCGGAGAGCACCTCCGGCAGTCCCGGCGCCTGCCTCGTATCCTGCGTGCTCGCCGACGTCAGGCAACGGATCGCCGCCGGCGCGACCGAAGAAGCGATCGTCGCGCGCTATGCTCAGGGGACCGCGACGTCGAAGGCCACGCCCCAGTTCCAGAGGTCGTAGCCGTACTGCGACGGCGTCGCGTCCGAGTCGCGCAGGTTGCCGCGCGCGCCGCCGCGGAACAGGGTGCCCGGCCCGATGCAGCGCGTCGCCGGGTTCGTGTCCTGGTTCTGCGCGTAACGAAGCCGCATGTTCGCGCCGCTCGGCGACGCCGCCAGCGTGATCGTCACGGTGTCTGCCCCGGACACGACGACGCTCGAGATCGCGACGAGCGTCCCGTTGTCGACGAAGTCGAAGCCGAATTTCCCGAGATCGAACGGCGCGGGCTCGCCGGCGGCGTTCGGATTGGTGACATGCACGGTGTCGAGCGTGAGCGGCGGCGCCGGCACGAAGTACTTCACGGTGACGACGTTGCCGGCGCGCGTGATCTGCTTCGGCCGCACCGGTTCCCACGTCTGCCCGCCGAACACGATCTTCGCGTAGACCTTCGCGAAGTACTCGCCGAGACGGCGATAGCCGTGGTTGTCGAAGTGCAGGCAGTCGTCGCGGACCGAGAACGGATAGCCCGACGTGACGTAGACGACCTTGCCGGGCGCGGCGATGTGCGCGTCGAGCTGCCACTGCAGCACCTGGCTCGTGCGCGTCGTCGTGAAGCCGCTGAGCCCCGAGATGAGCAACGGCACCGGCTGCGCCTGACCCGTGATCGCCTTGATCGAGGTCTCGTAGTCGTGCTGCCACTCGATCAGGCCGTCCTGGTAGTTCTTGATCTTCCCGGGCGTGCCGTCGGTGCCGTCGAGCGGGAACTCCTGCGTTCCGCTCACGTACGAGTAGTGATCGCTCTCGCCGTGCACGGCGACGACGGCGCGGACGACGTGCGACTTGCCGGCCGCGAGGGCCTTCGCGCTCGTGACCTCGTTCATGCCCTGCCCGAACGGGCTCGCATGACCCCGGTTCACGTTGTAGCTGCAGAAGCCCTTGCGCAGGCACCAGTACGTGTTGCCGCTCCGGCCGTGGAGCGAGACGAGCACGTCGTGCTTCGCGGGATAGCCGGCGCGTACGCCGAACTGGAAGCTGTCGTGCGCGAGCTTCGAGATCTCGTCGGCGATGCCGTTCGCGGACGTCTCGACCTTGTAGTTGAAGAACTGATCGTTCTCGACGAGCGGCGAAAGCGCCGTGGGGGTCTGGTACGCCTTGCAGCCGTCGCCGTCGCACGTGGTCATCGGCATGACGCCGGTGTCGAACATCAGGTTCGTGTACGGCTGCGCAATGGTGAGCGGGGGATCGCCGCCGTTGCAGACCGAGTTGCTCTGCCCGGTGACGAGCACGTGGTTGATGGCGTAGTCGACGTACGACGGCGAGAGCGGACCTGCGGGCGGCCCGGCCTCGGCGTCGCTCTTGGCGTCCGACGCGGCTGCATCGGTGCCGGTCGACGTGTCGTTTCCCGAATCGGACCGTGAGCTCCCGTCGTCGCCGGGCGACGTCTCGTCTCCAAGCGCGGCGCCGCCGTCGTTCGGGGTGTCGTCGGCCAAGTCGCCCTTGCCGCATCCGTACGCCGCGCCGCACGCGGCAAGGGCGACGAGCGCGGCGACGATCGTGAAGGCGGGCGAGCGACGGCTCATCGACCGTCAACGGTAGCATCTACGGGATCGGCTCGTCGAAGTGCACCGACCAGTTCGGCAGGTCGTTGCCGCTCGCCTACGGCGT
>JAQBQJ010000339.1 GCA_028287065.1 Labilithrix sp.
CACGTGCGCCCGCGCCGTCGCGCGCGCCGGCCTTCTTCTTTGGCTCGGTCTCCTCGCGCTTCTCGGTCGCGAGACGCAGCTCCGACGCCGGTAGCACCAGACGCATCGCGCCGGCCTGGACGCGCGCGGAGCCGTCGCCGAGCATGTCGAGGACGTCGGCCTCGGCGCGCAGGCGCGGGACCCAAACGCGTGCGCCCTTCTTGAGTGTCGCTGCGTCGGCCACGGGACCGCCGCCGGCGCCGCCCGCATCGGCCGGCACGTCGCGTACGATCAGCGGCTCGAGCTCGCCGCCGATGGCCACCTTCGCAGCCACGCGATCGAGCGCCTTTTCAGCCTCTTTGGCCGATGCCACGTCGAGCTTCTTCGCGCGCAGGCGAGCCTGCACCTCGCGCAGCTCTTCGCGCGAGCGACGCACTGCGCCGAGCAGCGACTCGGCTTCTTTCGAGAGCTGACGCTGCTCGCGATCGCGCGCGGCACGGAGCTCCACCTCCAGCGCCGCGCGCAGCTCCTCGGCCTCGGCTTCGCGCTGCGATGCCGCTGCGCGCGCCAGCTCCAACGCTGCGCGCTCGTCGTTCAGCTTGCGCACGACGGTCTCGAACTGGATGTCCTCGCGCGTCAGGAACTTCTCCGCGCGCTCGATGACCGTCATCGGTAGACCAAACTTGCGCGCCACCGCGAGCGCGCTCGAGCTGCCGGGAACGCCCTGCGCCATGCGGAACGTAGGGCTCATCTCGGCGAGATCGAAGCCCATGCTCGCGTTCTCGAAGCGATCGTCGGCCAGCGCGAGCGCCTTCAGGCCTTCGTAATGGGTCGTCACGACCACCGCGCCGCCACGCGCGGTCAGCGAGTCGAGCATGCCCGCGGCGAGCGCCTCGCCCTCGCGCGGATCGGTGCCGCCCGCGAGCTCGTCGAGGAGGACGAGCGCTCCGGGCTCCGTCGCGTCGAGGATGCGCACCAGGTTTCGAACGTGCGCGCTGAACGTCGAGAGGTTCTTCGTGAGGTTCTGATCGTCGCCGACGTCGGAGAGCACCACCTCGAAGATCCCGACCGTGCTCGCTGCTGCGCACGCGACCGGAAGCCCTGCGCGGACCATGAGTGCCGTGAGGCCCATCGCCTTGAGCGCGACGGTCTTGCCACCCGCGTTCGGGCCGCTCACCACCACTGCGCGGCGCGCTGCGATCGAGAGATCGCTCGGCACCACGTTCTCCTCGGCCATGTCGAGGAGCAGGAGCGGATGACGGGCGCCCGCGAGATCGAGGCGCGCTTCGTCGGTGAGCTTCGGGAACTCGAGGTGGAGGTCTCCCGCGAGCCGCGCCGTCGCCGCGCGCACGTCCGCGCGGGCCAGCGCATCGATCGCGCCGATCACGCTGGGCAGCCATTCACCGATGCGCGACGAGAGACGCGTGTAGATTGCAATCTCTTCGCGCTGCACCTCGGCCTCGAGGACCTTGAGCCGATTGCCCATCGGGATGACGGCGCGCGGCTCGACGAACAAGGTCGCGCCGCTCGAGCTGGTCGAGTGGACGATCCCGGGAAAGCGCTCGTGCGCATCGGAGCGCACCGGCACGACGTAACGCCCTTCACGCTCCGTGACGTAGCGATCCTGGAGGATGCCCTCGTACTTCGACATGAGGTCGTCGAGTCGCGAGAGCATGCGCGTGCGTGCGGTCTGGTACTCGCTCCGGAGCTCCTTGAGGCGTGGGCTCGCCCGATCGGACCGCAGACCGTCGGGATCGAACGCGAGCCCCAGCTCGTCCGCGAGGTCGTCGAGCGTGGGATCGGTCGCGCACGCATCGTAGAGAGCCGCCGACCGCGTGCGCCGCACCGAGAGGAACCGGCGGAGCACCCGCGCCGCCCCGAGCGCCTTACCGATCTCGCGGATCTCGATGGGCGAGAGCACGCCCGACGCCCCGACACGACCGAGCGCGCCGGATACGTCCGAGAGCTCCACGACGGGGAGCGGCTCCGCGGCAGCGAGCAGCTCGGTGGCCTCACGCGCCTCGTCGAGGAGACGCCGCGTCGCGCCGCGCGTCGACGCGAACGGCAGACCGAGCGCGAGCGTACGTCCCATGTGCGAGACGCATCGCGACGCGAGCGCTGCGAGCAGACGATCCCATTCGAGGTCGTTCCTCGTCTTGTCGGGACAGGGGTCGCGGAGCTGATCGGACACGGAAGAGCCTACGGAACAGGGGAAGGGAAGAGGCGAACCCTGCCTAGTAAGTCTCGTTCCCGCTCACGGCACGAAAATCAACCGCTCGAACCGGGGCCGTTATTTCCAGACCCGTTCTTGTCGCCCGAGCCCGGACCGCCGCCGCCTGCGCCGCTCGGCATCGGGTTCGCTTCGCGCTCGAGGTAACGGAAGATGGTGCGCGGGTCCACGCCGAGGTCGCGCGCGGTCTGCGTGCGATTGCCGTTGTTGCGCTCGAGGACCTCCAGCACGTACTTGCGCTGGAACTCCTCCTTCGCTTTTTCGAGCGGCAAGATGTTGTTCTCGCCGGCCTGATCGAGCTCGAGGTCTTCGACGCCGAGCAGCGTCTTGTCGCAGAGGACGAGCGCCTTCTTGATCCGGTTCTCGAGCTGCCGGATGTTGCCCGGCCAGTTGTACTTGCGGATCGCGCCGAGCGCTTGCGGCGTGAAGCCCTGCACCGCGGAGTGGAGCTCCTCGGCGTACTTGGTGAGGAGCGCCTTTGCGATGATGAGCACGTCGTCGCCACGCTCGCGGAGCGGCGGGCAGACGATGTTCACGACGTTGAGGCGGTAATAGAGGTCCTCGCGGAAGCGGTTCCCCTTGATCTCTTCTTCGAGCACGCGGTTCGTCGCGGCGACGATGCGGATGTCGACCTTCTCCGGCTTGCTGTCGCCGACGCGGAAGACGACGCGCTCCTGGAGCGCGCGCAGCAGCTTGACCTGGAGGTTGAGCGGCAGCTCGCCGATCTCGTCGAGGAACAGCGTGCCCTTGTCGGCGGCCTGGAATTTACCGGGTCGCGACGCGATCGCGCCGGTGAACGCGCCCTTCACGTGACCGAAGAGCTCGCTCTCGATCAGGTTCTCGGGGATGGCGCCGCAGTTGATGACGATGAACGGGCCGTTCACGCGGTTCGAACGGCGATGGAGCTCGCGCGCGATGAGCTCCTTGCCGGTGCCGGTCTCGCCGGTGATGAGCACGGAGATGTCGGTGGTCGCGACCTTCTGCAGCTTGCGGAACACCTCCATCATCGACGGGCACACGCCGATGATGTCGCCGAAGCGCTTGTCCTTCAGCTCGGCGGCGAGCTTCTCCTTGTCGGCGCGGAGAGCGCTGAGGAGCATCGCGTTCTGGAGGATGAGCGAGGCCTGGCCCGCGAAGATGCTGAGCAGCTCGAGCTGCGACTTCTGGAAGAGGCCCTTCACGCGATCGTTGCCGACGTAGAGCGCCCCCGTCACCTGTCCCTGAGACACGAGAGGAGCGCACATGACCGACGAGAGACGCAGCGCGACGACGCTCTCGCTCGTGCGCCACACGTCGTCGGAGAGCGCATCGGACACGATGAGCGGACGGCCCGACTCGAGCACGCGGCGGACGATGCTGTCCGAGATCATGCCGGTCTTGTCGGTGAGCGCCTCGCGCGTGACGTGACGGGACGCGCGGATCACGGGCTTTCCGCCCTGTCCGGAGGGCGAGCCGTCGGAGCCGAAGGCCTCGTCGAGCAAGAGCACGAGGCCCTTCTCGGCGCCGGTGACGTCGATGACCGCGTCGAGCATGGCTTCGAGCAGCTCGTCGAGGTTCTTCATCGTCATCAGCTTTTCGCTGAACTCGTGGAGCTTGCGGACGCCGGCGAGCTGCGCGGCGTTCGCCTCGCCGGTGCCCGTCTCGCTGATCGCGGCGCGATCGGCGGCAGCGCGCTCGGGATCGCCGTCGGCGGCGCGCGCGGAGGGCGCGGTCGCGGTGCGCGACGGACCGTGCGGCTCGTCGAAGATGCTGAACTGCAGCTCGGCATCGCCGAGCGTGATGCGATCGCCGTGGACGAGGCGCGCGCGGCGCTTCTTCTTTCCGTTGATCAGGATCTCGCCGGTCTTGTCGACTTCCTCGAGGTTGAAGTCACGACCGTCGAACAGCACCTGCGCGTGCGTTTCCGAGATGCCGCCGGTCATCACCGCCACGTCGTTGCCGAGCGCGCGGCCGATCGTGGACATGGGCTTGTAGAGCACGAACGTGCGCGGCGAGCCCTGAGGCGGGAACCACTTGAGAATCGGCATGAGGTGAGGGGCGAGAGAGGGGTGAGGATACCGCGGTGGCGGAAAAAAGGCGCGAGACTATCGGGTGGTCAGGACGAGAGCGCCCCGTGTAGAATCGGAGGCCATGAGAAGGCTGCTCGTCCTCTTGTCCTTCGTCGGTGGCGTCGCTGGAGTGGGCACACTCGGTATCACCGCGTGCGGAGGCAACGACAAGCCGCCGCTCACGCCGGACAGCCTCGAGCCGTCGGGCGAGAATGCGGAAGCGGGCGCGCCCGCTCCTTCCGGCGCGCCCGTCGCGCCCGGCACCGCCGCGCCGAAGAAGTAGCGCTAGAACGTTCCGAACCCGGTGAGCACCGCGCCGGCGGGATAGAGCGCAGGAGATGCGCCGAGGGCCGGATCGAGCTTCGGCGGAGGCATGACGGCAATGTCGACCGGCGGCTTGAACGCCTCGCCGCGCTTGTCGCTCGCGTCCTTCAGATCCCACGTCAGTGCGCCCGCGAGGCCGACGCCCGCGAGGCCGCCGATCGCGGGGCCGAGGAAGCCGTGCTTCGGATCGGAGTCGCTGAAGAGGTAGAGCGGGAACACGAGGCAGCCGACGAGCGCGCCGCCGAGGTACCCGAGCCACATGTACTTCTGCGATTCCCAGGACGCCGTGTGCGCGAGGCTGATCGCGCCCGCGCCGATGATGCCGACGTTGTAACCGATGAGGCCGGCGACGGCGGCGCCGTCCTTCCAGTCCTTGCCGCTCGCGGCGATGCCGATCATCGTGCCGCTGCCCGCGCCCCATCCGGAGCCGCTGACGATGAAGCCCATGCTGCGCGGATCGGGGCGCACCGCTTCGCCGAAGGCCCAGCCGCCGACGCCGCCGCCCGTCGCGAAGATCCACGTCACGGTGGTCTGCGTGGCGAACGACCAGTCCTTGTTCTTCTCGCGCGCGTACTGCCACTGCGTGCCGGCCACCGCGATGCCTTCGACGGCGCCGAGCGCGAGGCCTGCGCTGATCGATGCCGGGACGCCTTTGTGGAGCGGTCCGCCCTGATCGTCCCAGAAGAACGCGCCGATCGGGGCTGCAGCGCCGAGCGCGAGCGGCATGATGATCGCGACGCCGGGGTCCTTGATCTTGAAGAGGGAGTCGAGCCAGATGCCGGAGCCGACGCCCCAGAGCGCGCTCGTCACGTAGAGCGCGGTCATCTCGCCGGGATCGCGCTTGTCGCTCGGAGGCGGCGGCGGCGGCTGGTACCCGGGCGGCGGTCCGTAGCCGGGGGGCGGCGGCTGGAATCCGCCGGGAGGCGGCGGCTGCTGCGCGGCGGCGGTCGTCGCGACCAGGGCCAGAGACAGCGACGCAAGCGAGGCAAACAAGAAGGAACGCATGTTTCAGGCTCCAAACGCGAGCGTAGAGGAGACCTGCCACTTCGTCGAGCGGCCCTGACCCCGGTTCGTTTTAGGAACCGGGGTTCGAAAACGAACCGGGGTTCGAAAACGAACCGGGGTTCAAAAACGAACCGGGGTTCGAAAACGAACCGGGGTTCGAAAAGGGTCAGGAGGGCGTTTTGATCGCGCCGAGGCTTTCGAATTCGGCGGAGAGCTCGCGCGACATCAGGTCCTTCACGGCCTGGAGGACCGGTTTGTCCTCGTACAGCACGCGATAGACCTCGCTGATGATCGGGAGCTCGATGCCCAGCTTCTTCGCGAGATCGAAGGCGCTGTGCGCCGTCTTCACGCCCTCGGCGACGTGGCCGAGGCCCGCCACGATGTCATTCAGCTTCCGCCCCTTCCCGAGCTCGAGGCCCACGGTGCGGTTCCGCGACAGCTCGCCCGTGCACGTGAGCACCAGATCGCCCATGCCGGCGAGGCCCGCCAGCGTGATCGCCTCGCCGCCGCGCGCCAGCGACAGCTTCACCATCTCCGCCAGGCCGCGCGTTATCAGCATCGCGCGCGTGTTGTGCCCGAAGCCCAGGCCGTCGGCCGCGCCCGCCGCGATCGCGATCACGTTCTTGATCGCGCCGCCGCACTCGACGCCCGGGATGTCGCGCGACGCGTACGTACGCATGTAAGGTGCATGGAATCGCCTCATGACGTGATCGCGCACGCGATCGTCGGTCGATGCGATCACCACGCCCGTCGGCAGCTCGGCGGCGAGCTCCTTCGCGAACGACGGCCCGCTGAGGAACGAGAAGTGACGATGTGTCGCGCCCGGCAGCTCCGCCGCCAGGATCTCGTCGATGAACGTGAGCGAGTCGTTCTCGATGCCCTTCGTCGCGCTCACGATCGGCGCGTCGTGGGGCACCTTCCGCGCGACGAGCTTCGCGACCTCGCGCGTCGCATGGCTCGGCGCGACGAACACGACCATCGACGCGCCGTGCAGGACCTCCTCGGGATCCACGCTCGCCGTCAGCGTGTCCGGCAGCTTCGCGCTCGGCAGGTACTTGCCGTTCACGTGCTCGCCGTTGATCTGCGCGACGAGGTCCGGCCGCCGGCAGTACATCTGCACCGGGTCGCCCTTGTCCGCGAGCACCTTCGCGAGCGCCGTTCCCCAGGCTCCCGCGCCAAGCACCGCCACCTTGTTCCCCGCCGCCGCTGCGCTCGTCATGGCTCCACCTTACCAGAGCCCGTGCTAGCCTCGTCACGCCTTGCGCCTCGCGAATTACGCCTGCTTCAGCGTCCTGGGCGCATGCTTTCTCGCGCTCTCCCTCGGTGCGGCGGGCTGCGGTCCGGCCTACTGCACGTTCCGCGGCACGCTCAACGATCCCTCGAGCCGCACCATGCGCCGGGCCCTCCTCAAGAAGGGCATGGGCGACTTCTGCCAGCAGATGCTCGAGCGGAACGCGCCGCTGCGCCTCGCCCCGGATTCGCCGGTCATCGGCCGCTTTTTCCCGGTGCAGTGCACGTCGCCCGACGGCGACGACCTCTACGTGAACGTCTCCGGCTTCGGGTACGCCTACACGAACGTCACGAAGAAGATGACGTTCACGATGCAGGCCTCCGCGCTCTACCGGTACGACTTCCTCGTCACCGAGGGCGACCGCTGTGACGTGTACGCCTACTTCCGGACCTCGCGCATCGACGCGAGCAATTTCGCCGTCCATCGCATCGAGGGCCAGGCGGCGAACGTCCTGAACCAGCTCACCTCGATGGGCGACAACTTCGGCAAGCAGCTCGTCGGCAAGAAGCTCAACGAGGGCTTCACGGTCATCCACTACTCGGAGACCAACACCGACGACTTCTCGCTCGGCATCATCCCGCTCGGCCAGAAGCCGTTCCACCCGTACCAGGTGCACGGCGCCGATCGCGTGACCTACGAGAACGAGCGCGTCGAGATCCACCAGAACCAGCGCGACTTCGTCGGCCCGATCAAGGTCGAGGGCGAGGGCAGGTCGCTCTACGTCACGGCGCAGCTCGACGGAACGCCCGCCGCCGACGTCCTCGTCATGCGCAAGCCCGAGGGCGACGCATCGCTCCAGCTCTATTACGAGTATCCGCAGAGCGGGCCGCTTGCCGCAGCCCCGATCGTGGCTGACGTCGTCCAGCAGGGCGTGGAATGGAAGCGCGCGATTCCGGTTCCGCCCGGGATGTACTACGTGGTGTTCGACAACACCCCGACGGCCGGGACCGTGAATCCCCCGGTCAGCGCACTCGACGACCGCGCCGCGGTGGTCAACTACCTCATCCAGATCGGCGACGCCTCGTGAGCAAGAAGGACGGCCTCACCCCCCAGCCCCCTCTCCTGGAGCAGGAGAAGGGGAGCACAGAGGATGACGTGGAGGCGGACGCGAGCGCGAAGTCCGTCACGAACGGCGTCGACGGCAGCGCCGACGAGGCGGACGGCGAGGACGACGACCAGGTCGTGTCGGTCGCCGAGCGGCGTGCCGGCACCGCACGCGCCGTCCCGCGCGACGACCGCGATCACACGAAGGCGCCGCACCCTCCGCCGCCGAAGAAGCTCCTCCGCACCGCGTACTGGGCGCTGTGGTTCGTGCTCACGCCATTTGCGCTCGCGTGCATCCTCGTGTGGGCGCTCACGCCTCCGAGCGGGATCGATCACGGCGGCGCGCTCGGATGGATCGAGAGCTGGGTGCGCGAGCAGCCCGTGCCGGTCGGCATCGTCACGTTCACGCTCTTCGAGATGGCGCTCTGGGCCGCTCGCCATCACCTGCCGCTCGCGTATCACGCGCATCCGCCGCTCCGCTCCGATCTGCCGAAGGGCATGCGCGGCCCGTTCGAGCGCGCCCGCGCGCTGCTCGAGGAGGCCGAATCGATCCTCGACAAGCACGAGGAGTCGATCCGCAAGGAGCTCTCCAGCAAGGAGCGCGACAAGCTCCGCGTCGATCTCGACGCCCTCGAAGACGCGATGGAACGGGAGCCCTTCGACGAGGAGGGCTTCGTCGACGCCCTGGTTCGTGCCGACGGCGAGGTCGACGTTCGCCTCGGTCGCTGGCGCAAGAGCGAGGTCCGCGAATACGCCGAGTCGATCCTCGTCGCGATCGCGGTCGCGATGGCGCTCCGCGCGTTCGTCGTCGAGGCGTTCAAGATCCCGAGCGGCTCGATGATCCCGACGCTGCAGGTCGGCGATCACATCTTCGTGAACAAGTTCACGTACGGGCCCGCGATCCCCTACACGCACAAGCGAATCTGGTCGCGCATGCCTCCGGAGCGCGGCGACGTGATCGTCTTCGCCTATCCCGAGCACCCCGATCAGGACTTCATCAAGCGCGTCATCGCGACCCCCGGCGACAAGCTCGAGGCCCGCGGCGGTCACCCGATCATCAACGGCTGGGAAGTCCCGAGCTGCTACGCCGGTTCGTACTCGTATGTCGAAGGCCCCGAGAACGGCCGCCACGAAGGCGAGATCTTCGTCGAGTTCCTCGAGGACGAGGCCTTCCTCACGCTCTACGATCGCCAGAGCCCGCAGACCGACTACCAGGGCCCGTACTACGTGAAGCCCGGCGAGGTCTGGGTGATGGGCGACAACCGCAACAACAGCCACGACTCGCGCGTGTGGTGGGGCGGGCAGGGCGGCGGCGTTCCGTACGAGAACATCAAGGGCCGCGCGCTCTTCGTGTGGCTCAGCGTCGCCGACACGATGGACTGGTCGCGCATCTTCGCGCCCGTGATGGGGCGTCCGCCGGGCAAGGGCCCGTTCGGCGTGCTCCCGACCACGATGAAGAACGTCGAGCCCGCGATCGACAAGTGTCTCCGTGCGCGCCCGCCGCTCGAGCGCACGCGCCCGCCGCCGGGCGGCCAGGTCGTTCGATGAATCGCGTCGTGCTCGCTGCGATGCTCGGGCTCGTGGTCGTCGCGACCGCGCCGGCGTGCAAGTCGATGCAGAAGGCCGCGCAGGAGGATCCGCTGAAGTGCGAGCGCGATCCGAAATGCGACAAGAAGCGAGGTCGCACCGCCGATTGCTCGCGGCAGTGCAACGACGACCCGGCGTGCATGGACCGGTGCGAGCAGGTGCAAGCCCCCAACGGGCGCCTCGGGCACTGAGGTCGCGTGCAGCGCGTGATCGGCAGGGCGATCGCCGGCTGCATCCTCGCGTCGTCGTTCCTCGCGTGCGATCGCGATACCGCGCTGCCGATCGCCGACGACGCCGGCGTCGTCGCTCCGCCGCGTGACTTCAAGAGCGGCACGCGGCTTCGCGCGCGCTATCACGTCGTCGACGGCGCGGTGGACGTGTTCATCGGATGGCACGACGCGCAGCTCGGCATGGACTGCGCGTTCGAGGACGAGAACGGCGCGGCGAGCGTCGGCCCCGGTGCGTCGTCGTACTGCTTTCCTGCCGGCCTCGCGCGACATCGCGAGAAGACCGGGCCGTTCCTCGATGCGGCGTGCACCGTGCGAGCTGCGCTGACGCCGATGACCGGGCCCGCCACGCACGTCCTCGTCGAGCCGAACAACGCGTGCACCACGGCGCCGGTCGTCCATGTCGCGCGTCCGCCGGTCGTGCGCGGCGTGTTCACGGGCGACGGCAAAGGCGGCTGCACGTCGGCCGGCTTCACGAGCGCGCAGGCGCTCGGCGACATGGTGCCCGAAGGCACGTTCGTTCGCGTCGTCGAGGAGACCGAGGCTCGCGCGAGCCGCATGGCCGCGCGCGTGCAAGTCGGTGACGACGGCTCTCGACACGTCGTCGGCGGCTTCGATCTGGCGCGCGCGGAGCCCTCGCGCGTCGGCACGACCCCGGACGGCGTGTCGCGATGGCTCCCGGCGCGCACCGCCTTCGTGGGCGGCGGCGAGCTCCTGTTCTCCGACGCCGCGTGCAGCGTGAGCGCCGGCTCGAAGATCGGACGCACCGCGACCTGCCCGCTGTCCGCGACGCTCTTCCTCGAGGGCACGTGCGGCATGGGCAGCTACGTCGCGCTCGGCGAGCCGCTCACGACGGTGTTCCGTCGCGATGCGGAAGGCGCATGCGTGAGCGGCCCTGCGCTCGACGTGCTCGCGTTCCAGCTCGGCGCGCCGATCCCGGCCGACGAATACGCCCCTGTCGTGTCGACCGAGATCGGTACTTCGCGCGCGCGACGTCGCGGCGCCGGCACGTCGACCGACGCGCCCGTCGCATGGACCGCGATCGTCGATGCGACCACGAACGAGCCGTGCGAGGTGGTCACGACCAAGGACGGCACGCTGCGGTGCCTCCCGGCCTCGAGCGTGATCGCCGCGTTCTTCGCCGACGCCGACTGCACGTCGCCGGCGTTCGCGCGTCCGATGGGCTGCGAGGACAAGGCGCCGCCGCGCTTCGTCCGCGACTCCTTCGAAGCGCCGGTGAAGGCGTACGAGACGGTGCGCGAGCTCGACGCGATCTACGAGCGTACCGAGATGGGCTGCGCGCCGTTCGCGCCGTCGGTGCCCTCACGCATCTACGAAGTGCGCGAGGTCGACGTCTCGAGCTTCCCGCCCGCAGTGCTGAAGCAGGACTGAAGCGCCGTGGCCTAAGCCCCCCATTCGAACCTTGGTTCGTTTTCGAAGCTGGAGCAGGACTGACGCACGACGAATTCCGGGAACGCTCGGTGCCGTGCCGACTCTCTTCGGCACATGAGGATCGAAAAACTCTCCGGGCCGCTGAAGACCGCCGTGCTCGCGTCGTCGCTCGGTCTCGTCGGCGCGATCGCGATCATCGATTGCAGTGCGGACGATCCCGCCATGACGAGCGCCGCCGGCGGCGGACCCGCCGACACGTGCTCGCCGTCGCCCACGTCCCCTCCGCCGATCGATGCACCTGCCGGCGACGCCCAGAAGCCGCCCGCGCCGCTCGATCCGATCTCCGCGAGCGCGCAGAAGATGATCGACGAAGGCCGACACACGTTTCGCTACGACACCTTCGGCGACGAGGCGTTCTGGGGCGACACCCTGAAGCTCCATCGAGCCGTCGAAGGCTCCGCGAAGGGCGGCGTCGGCGGCGGCGTGAGCCCGAAGACCGCGCTCGCCGTCGGTCTGAAGGTCGACGTCGACGCGCTGCCCGCATCCGCGATCGAGGCCGCCAAGCAGGGCACGCTCGATCTCGACAGCGTCGACACGACGCTCACCCTCCTCCAGCTCGACGCGGTCGTCGGCGTGAAGGGCTTCTTCGACAGCAGCAAGAATCTCACGTCGATGGGAATCCAGTGCGCGCTCTGCCATTCGACGGTCGACGACTCGTTCGCGCCGGGCATCGGTCATCGACGCGACGGATGGGCGAACCGCGATCTGAACGTCGGCGCGATCGTGAACCTCTCGCCGGATCTCTCCGCCGTCGCGGCGCTCCTCGGCGTGGACGAGGCGACGGTGCGGACCGTCCTCACCGGATGGGGGCCCGGCAAGTTCAACGCTCAGCTGTTCCTCGATCGCAAGGCCGTCGGACCCGATGCGACGGGACCTGCCGGCGCGGCCGCCGTCATCCCGCCGGCATTCGGGCTCGCCGGCGTGAACCTCGCCACGTTCACGGGCTTCGGCTCGGCGACGTACTGGAACGCATTCGTCGCGAACCTGGAGATGCACGGGAAGGGCACGTTCATCGACTCGCGGCTCGGCGACGCTGCGCAGTTCCCCGTCGCAGCGGACGCCGGCTTCTCGAGCGTGCGGAGCTCACCCGATCTCATCACCGCGAAGCTCCCGGCGCTCCAGGTCTATCAGCTCGCGATCCCCGCGCCCGCACCCCCCGCGGGCACCTTCGATGCGGCCGCGGCCGCTCGCGGCAAGACGGCGTTCGAGGGCCCCGCGAAGTGCTCGTCGTGTCACGTCGCGCCGCTCTTCACCGAGCCGGGATGGAACATGCACACCGGCGCCGAGATCGGCATCGACGACTTCCAGGCGAACCGCTCACCCGACAAGCGCTATCGCACGACGCCGCTCAAGGGCCTCTTCTCGCACACGAAGGGTGGCTTCTATCACGACGGTCGGTTCCCGACGCTCGGTGCCGTCGTCGAGCACTACGACGTTGCGCAGAGCCTCTCGCTCAGTGGCGCGCAGAAGAGCGACCTCGTCGAGTATCTGAAGTCGCTCTGAGAGCGCGCGCGCATCAGAACTTCAGCCGGAAGTGGATCGCCTTCGGCCGGGTGAGCTCGGCGAAGCCGAGCGCGCTCAGCGTGACGCCGCGTCCGGAGTCCTTCGTGCCCGTCCACGGCAGCGCGGGATCGAGCGCGTCGCAGCGGTTCATGTACACCGTTCCGAACTCGAGCTCGCGTGCGAGCCGGTCGGCGCGATCGCGGTCCTTCGTCCACACGCTCGCCGTGAGGCCGAGCCGCGAGTCGTTCATGCGCGCGAGCGCCTCGTCGTCGGACTCGACCGGCGACACCGCGAGGATCGGACCGAACGACTCCTTCTGCATGACCTCCGCGGTCTGCGGCACGTCGCGGAGGAGCGTGGCCTGGAAGAAGCGTCCTTTGCCAGAGACCGCGCACGCCTCGCCGCCGGTGACCACCTTCGCGCCCTTGGCCTTCGCATCCGCGATGAACGCCGAGAGCTCCTTCACGTGCCACGGCTGCGCGATCGGGCCGAGCGACGTCTTGTCGCTCCGCGGATCGCCGAGCACGTAGCCCTTCACGAGCGGCTCGGCGGCGGCGATGAAATTCTCGTACATGCTTCGATGCACGTACACGCGCTCGACGGCGCAGCAGCTCTGCCCGGCATTGTAGATCGCGCCGTCGACGACGTTCTCGACGGTGTTCGCGAGGTCGGCGTCCTCGGCGACGTACGCCGGATCGTTGCCGCCGAGCTCGAGCCCCACGCGCACGAAGCGATCCTTCGCGGCAGCCTGGATGCGGTGACCGCCGAGCACCGAGCCCGTGAACAGGACGGCGTCGACGCGCTCGTCGGCGACCATCTTCTCGGTCGTCTCGTAATCGACGAAGAGCGCCTGCACGGTGTTCGGCGGTCCGCCGGCATCGGCGAACGCACGCGCGAAGTGCTCACCGCAGAGCGGCGTGCGCGGCGAGTGCTTCACGACGACGGCGTTTCCCGCCAGCACCGCGGGAACGACGGCGTTCACCGCGGTGAGCAGCGGGTAGTTCCACGCCGGCAGATCGAGGACCACGCCGAGCGGCTCCTTCGCGATGCGCCGCTCGAAGCCTTCCTTCGGCGGGAGCACGACGTCGGCGAGCGACTCCTTCGCGATCTCCATCATGTGCCGCCAGCGTCCGGCCATGCCCTTCACCTCGCCGCGCGACTGCGACAGAGGCTTGCCCATCTGCTTGGTGATGTCCTGCGCGACCTCTTCGATGCGCGCCTCGAACGCCGTGAGCGCGCGATCGCACAGCGCGACGCGCTCGTCGACCGAGAGCTTGCGGATCGCGCGCGCCGCTTCGCGTGCACGATCGAGGGTCTTCCCGATGGTCGCCTCGTCCGCCATCGGGACGGAGGCTGCGGTTTCGCCGGTGAACGGATCGTCGACGGTATGACTTGCCATGGGCCCCGCAGCATAGCGCGTCAGTACACGCCGGGGATCATGACCCATGGCACCTTCTTCTTGTACGCGCGGTAGTCGGGGTCGCGGCTGAGGTGCCGCTCCTCGGTCCAGGCTCGCAGCGCATAGACGCAGCAGAGCAGCGTCAGGAAGAAGGCCTTGGTGATCGTGATCGTCGGCAGGTGCTCGAGCCACCATGCCGTGCACTTGCACACGTACGCGGGGTGCCGGATGAAGCGATACGGACCGCGCGATACCGTGCCGCGGTTCGTGAGGTTCGAGAACTTGAAGCCGAACGCGACCGTCGCCGTCGCATAGACGAAGAAGAGCACCACGATGATGGCGCGCAGCCCGAGCTGCAGGTCTTCACCGCTGATGATGTGCTTCAGCCACGCCATCGAGCTGTCGTCGGCGATCCAGTTCTTGCCGTTGTCGAGCGGCAGGTACGTACCGAGCACGTTGTTGTACGGCGGGTAGCACGAGAGCGCGGCCGCCCAACCGAGCACGGTCGGCTCGACGCTGCGCGTCTTGTTGCCCAGCCATCGGCTCTCGAGGCCGTAGCCCATGAGCGCCCAGCCGCAGTCGATGAAGAACGTGATGTCGTAGGCGATGCCGAGGCCCCAGCCGATGTCGCCGCGCGTCCACGTGCTGAACGCGAAGAACCCCGTGAAGTCGCTCCCGGACGGAATGAGATCCGGGAGGCGCGCGCGCATCTGACCGAACCACGACGCGGCCTGCTCCCACGGATAGCCCTTCGCGAGGACGAACTTGAGCCCGGGCAGGTGCTTGTGCCGCAGCCAGGCCTCGGCGATGCCGTTCGCATGGCCGGAGAAGAAGCCGATCATGAGGGGCATGTAGAAGCCCTTCACGACGATGCTGAGGAGCGTGGTGCGGATGCGCGGCTTCTTCGCGACCTTCCAGAAGCGCTTCTGCTGGATCGCCTTCGCGACGAGCAGGAGGTGGAGGCCGCCGTCGCGCATCGTGTAGCGCGTGCCGCTGAACTTCGTGAGCGTAGCCTTCACGTAGAACAGGCCGAGCGCGAGCCAGATCACGAACGCCGGCGTGTAGACCGAGCGGAACGGCGCGAACTGCGCGCCGAGGTAATACGGATGCTGCGTGTACACGACGAGCAGTCCGGCCATGACCGCGGTGATCGCGGTCCAGCGATACGTCGCGCGCTGCCAGATGGTCGCGGGCGGCTTGCGCGCCGGGACCTTCGGCGCGCCGTCACCCCGGTACGCGGTCTTGCGGACCGAGGCCTCGCTGTCGGCGGCCTCGTCCGGATCGGGCTTGCTCTCTTGCGCCGCGCTCACGTCGTTAGTTGATATCAGAACGCGCCGAGCGCCGCGACGCCGCCGCTGTTCTCCGAGGGCGCTAACCGCAGACCGGACCCGGAACGGCAGACCTATCCGCCGAACGAAGCCGTTCTCGCGATCACTTCATCAGCGATGCCGTCACCGTCGCCTTCGGCTTCTCGACGGAGCCGAGGTCGACGTAGGCGCGATCCTTCATCACGACGAACGGGCGCTCCTCGAAGGAGATGTGGCCCTGACCGTCGTGATCGATCACCTCGAGCTTCCCCATGCCGTAGCCCATGGGGCCGCGCGAGTAGTAGTGCGCCTGCAGCGTGTACGGGTACGCGCGCTTCTCGCGTGCTCCGCGGATCGTGAAGCACTCGGGGCCATAGCCCGTCGTGACGTCGGCGTAGAGCGAGCCGCCGGACGGCAGGTTCGGCGTTCCGTAGTACGCGTGTCCGCCCTTGCCGTCGTGGATGTGGAAGTCGACGTCGTTCGCGTCGGTCTCCCACACGAGCACGAAGCGGAGGCTCGGGCCGGTCTCCTCGGTGCCGCCGGCCGCGTGGAGCTTCGTCATGATCTCGGCGCGGCGCGCCGGAGCGGCGGAGGCCCACACCGAAGCGATGAGGCCGAGGTCCTCCTTCAGGATGCGATCGACCCCGCGGAAGCGACCGGGCGGATACGAGCGCATGGCGCCCTTCTTCATCGCTTCGAAGGCCTTCTCGTGCTCGCCGGCCTTCAGCAGCGTGAACGCGTAGAGGCGATGGCTCGCCGGATGATCGGGCCGCTGCTCGGCGGCCTTGCCGTACGTGTCGGCCGCGAGCTTGATCGCGACGGGATCGGCGAGGCGCTCGAGGCGCTCGCCGGCGAACCGGCGCGAGTCGGCGCGGAACGAGAAGAGCTCGAGGATCGAGCCGTAGGCGCGTGCGGCGGTCTTCACGTCGCCGCGCGCCTCGTACGCTTCGCCGAGCGCGACGAGCGCCATGATGTCGCCGGGCTGATCGGTCTGCCAGCGCTTCGCCTCGTCGAGGCCGCCGTCCTTGTCGCCGTTCTGCAGGCGATCCATCACGATCTTGAAGCGACCGTCGTAGGGCGCGGACTTCGGGATGTTCGCGTTCGGATCCGTGATCTCGCTGCCTTCGGCGACGGCGCTGCCCGACGACACGAAATCGAACGACGCGGTGAACTGCGCGGTGCCGGTGCCCGGAGCGGGGAAGCGGAGCGACTGGAAGACCCCTTGCACGCAGCCCTTCAGCTCGATCGAAGGGCTCGTCCTCGCCTCGGCGAGCTTCACCTCACCGAGCGCGTCGACGACGACGTGCACGTCCATATGCCCGCGCACCGACGGATTGCTCGCGAGCTGACTCGTGTAGCATGCACGCATTCGAGGGGTGGCTGCGCGCACGACGCGCTGGACCTCGCCCTGGTTGATGCCGCCTTCGACGACGAGCGCGCCGGGACGGACCTGCGCTTGCCCCGCGACGTTGCCGAGCGCGTCGACGCCTGTCGTCGAGATGGGCCGCGGAGCTCGCGCACGCCTCGCCTCGGCGGGCGGTGCGGGCGCGTCCGCGCGGGCCGCCGGAGCGGCGATCGCCGCTGGAGGTGCAGCCGCCGCCTGGCCTGCCGCGCCGCTCGGGC
>JAQBQJ010000349.1 GCA_028287065.1 Labilithrix sp.
CCGGAGAGCTCTCGTCGCCACGGTCGCACTGCTCGCGGCGGTGACGCTCGCGACAGCAGCGACGTTCGCGCTGCGTCGTCCCGGTCGCACGGCGGCGCCCGCGACGATCACCGCGAACGATCCGACATGGTGCGGCAGGCCGCTTGCTTCGGGTGGACCGGGCGAGCTCGGCGATCCCGCCGCGTGCGGCAAGCTCTCGTTCACGGGCACGGCGCCGGAGTGCGTCTTCTGGGCCGAGTGTCGCGAGGAGCGCTTCGAGATCGACTGCGTGTCGGCAGGTCCTGGTCGATGCCGCTGCGATCGCGACGACACGCGAGCGGTCGTTTACGATCCCACGTTCTGCACGCTCGATGCGTCGCATGCGCAGCAGAGCCTTCGTGCGATCCTCGACGCAGCTTCGATCGCGTGTCGCTGGCGCTCGCGATGAATGGCGTGACGCGTGCACGCGCTGAATGCGGACCGCCTTCGCGTCACCCGTAGCGCACGCGCACTCGTTCGATCAGGGCGAGCAGCGCCTTCTTCGCGCCGCCGGTCGTCGCCGAGCGAACCGTCGCCCATCCCTCGCCTTCGTAGCCGTCCGCGCGTGCCATGCCGACCTTCGGCACGCGAAATTCGACGAGCGCATCGCCCGCCGCTTCGATCGCCGCATCCACACCTTCGACGGCGACGATGCGATCGCCGCCGCCCTGCCCGCGGAAGAACGCGGCGCCTGCTGCCCACGTGCGCGGTTTCGGCGCGAAGCGATCGAAGCTGACGAGCTCGGCCCAGTCCGCCCAGAGGTCCGCCTCGTGCGCGATGCTCATCAGCGGCATGATGCCGACGCCGGGCGGCCGGACGCCGACCTCGTTCACGAGAGACGTCCCGTCGTCGCGGAGGAACCACTCCATGTGCGTCAGCGCCGTGCCCGCCGCCGTATCGCGGCTCGCGCCGAAGAGCGCCTGCAGCGCCGCCTCGTTCACGGAATGGAACGACGTCCATTCGTCGTCCGTGTCCTCGCGAGGCAGAAGCACGCAGTACTGCATCCACGGGGACTCGAGCGCCTCGAGCGGGCTCGGGAAATAACGCGTCCCCGAGCGCCAGACGGGCTTGCCCTTGATCGTGACCGTCTCGCACGTGTGCTCGCGCGCTCGAACGAACTCCTCGACCTGGAGCGGCGTGCCCTGGGAAGGCTGCGCGCCCTGCGCTGCGAGCGCATCGAGCTCGGCGTTCGACGTGATGCGGTAGGTCGCCCGCGCGCCGACGCCGGCCTGCGGCTTGACGATGACCGGATACCCGACGCTGTCGATGAACGTGCGAAGAGCGTTCATCGACGTCGCGAGCCCGCTCCGCGCGACGGGCACGCCGGCCGCGCGCAGGACGTCCTTCATCCGATCCTTGTCGCGAAAGTTTCGCGCGACCTCGGTCCCGATGCCCTCGATGCCGACGGCGTCGCGAACGGCGGCCATGGGCATCTGGAGTTGCTCGAGCGCGCCGGCCAATCTGTCGACGGGACCGACGCCGCGGCTCAGCGCGCGCACCGCGACGGTGAGCGCGTTCGGGTCGACGAAATCGTCCAGGCGGTAGTGCCCCGCGATCTTTCCGCGGAGCGACTCGGGGATGGCCGACTCGGGATCGGCGCTCACGAGGCTCAGCGTCACGCCGTCGAGTGCGGCGAAGCTCTTGACGTAGCGGTTCGTGTTCTCGAGGAAGCGAGGAGCGATGAAGACGACGTGCGGCACGGCGCGCGGACACTAGCCCGGTTCGAGCGTGCCGTAGTTACTTCTTCGCAGCAGCGGGCGCCGAGCAGATCGGGTCGATCCGCGCCTTCAGCGTCGCGACCTTCGGCTCTCCGTCGAGATGATCCTGCGCGAGCGTCTCGAGCTGTTGCTTGATCGACGCGCAGCCGTCCTTCACCGTCGCCGCGTACATCTGCTCGGTCGTCTTGTCCTTCTTCTTCACGGCGGCGGTCAGCTTGTCGTTGTCCTTCTCGAGCGTCGCGACGCCGCCTTCGAGCTTCACGTCGATGTCGCAGAAGACGTCGATCTCCCGCTTCGTCTTCACGGCGTCCGGCGACTTGTCCTTGGCGAAATCCGCCTCGAAGCTCTTCAGCGGCGCGCAATCGGCGTCGCCCGCTTCGTGCTTCGCGTACTTCGCCTTCGCGGTCACGAGCGCGCCCTTCGCGAGGTCGAGGCTCGTCGGCCCGGCCGGAGGCGGGGCTGCATCGACGGTCCTCGCCACGAGGTTCGCGCTGTCTTCCTTCGAGCACGCCGCAACCGCAGACACCGCGAGCAAGCCGATCACGAGCACACGTCGAGCCATCGAACGCCTCCTCCGCGAATCATCCTCGCGGCGAGAGCACGATACCCCGTCAGAGCCCGTACTTCTTCTTCAGATAAACCTCGAGCGTCGTCTGCTCGAGATCGGTGAGCACGCCCTTGACGGCGACGATCTCGGCGATGTCGCCGCGCAGCTGCTGGAGCTGCGCCTCGCGACCACCGATGAACGCGGGGATGCCCGCAGCGTTGAACCCGGCGGGATCGGCGATTCCGGCGTCCGCGAGGAGACTGACCTGGTTGCCGCTGACGCGCAGCTCGAGGCTGTTGCCCGCGCGCCGCGCACCGACGAGGCGCATCGTGCCGTCGTTCAGCCCGCCGTCGCTGCCGGTCACCTGGTTCTCGTCGAGCCTCGTGACGTAGCCGGTCGATCCGGGATAGCTCGCCCACATGAAGAAGCCGGGAGCGGGCGGCCCGTTGTCGGTCCACTTCGCGTAGACGATGGCGAACGGCGGCAGCGCCGAAGGACCATTCTCGTGGCGCATGACGACGTAGAACGCGAAGTCGTTCGCCGCCCATTGGAGCGTGGGGCTGTCGCCGATCCGCAGGTACTCGTGCCCTGCGAAGTGGACCACGCTGTGCCCGTTGATGCCTCCCTCGGAGCCCGCGTCGATCAGGAACGGCATGCGCGCCGAGGCATCCTGGAATGCGTCGTTGCCGGTCGCCGACTTGTCGGGCCACATCACGCCGCCGTCGAGCTCCTTGAACGAATCGCCTTCGAGCCAGAGCACGACGCGCGCGCCGAGCGCCGCGGGCGTGAACGCCGGCGGGCCTGCTTCGGCATCGGGCGTCGTGCTCGAGTCGACAGCCGCGTCCTTCGTGGGGACGCTCGAGTCGATGCCCGGCAGGGACGAGTCGAAGGCCGCCGTGGACGCGTCGGGGCCGGGCTGCGGAGCAGAGGGATCGTCGGTGCTGCATGCGAACACGAAAGCCATGGCGGCGAGCACCGCTGCGGACGCGACGAAGAAGACTCTGCGCATCCCTCCACGCTAACGAGGTCGCCCCCTCCTCTTGTGTGAGCGTTTCCTGAGCAATGCACGAACGGAGGAGAAGCTAACGTCGCGGCGCGAGCCAGGAGGCCGCGAACGCGAGCTCCAGAACACCATGATCGTTCGGCCATGGCGTCGATCGATGCAGCCGGCGTACCCCGAGCGCACCGCCGCGGTCAGGGCATCCAGACCTCACCGGTCTCGCAGGAGACGTGCCGCATCGACACACGTCGGTCGCGCACCTCGAGCACGCCGAACACGATCGGAAGATGGAAGCGCCGTGGCCCGATCGATCCCGGATTGAAGATCGTGAGGTCGCGGTCTCGTCCGATGAACGGCACGTGCGAGTGCCCGCACACCACGATCGCGCTCTTCTCGGCGCGAGCGAGGCGCGCGGCGTCGGCGCGCAGCTTCGGTCCGTACACGGCGATGTGCAGGAGGAGGAGCTTGAACAGGCTCTCGCCGTCGTCGCGGACGTCGAGGGTCAGCGAATCCGGCAGGTCGGCCGCGTGCACGTCGATGTTGCCGCGCACCGCGGAGACGGGCGCGATCTCTCCGAGCGCACGCAGCACGCCGAGGTCGCCGATGTCACCCGCGTGGAGGATGCGATCGGGACGCAGGCCGGCGATGAGCTCGGCCGCGCGGGGATGCGGCGCGCTGTGCGTGTCCGCGACGACGGCAAGGCGGAGCGCGCCGTCGTGGAGCGCGACGGTCTCGTGCGCGCGGACGACGTTGCTCGTGCTCTTCGCGGTTGCCGGAGACTTCGCCATCGCACGACGAGCGTAGCTCACGAATCGCGCAAAGCTTCCGTGCCGGAACGGCCTTCAGGGCTTCTTCGCCTCTTCGCAGCTCGCCCTGCCGCTCTTGCCGCCGCGCGAGCATGCCCACAGGGAGGTGTGCGTGCAGCCGGTCACCTCGAAGATGTCCTTCGAGGCATCGTTGAACCCGTCCCACTTCTCGCGGCTCTCCTTCGCGTCGGCGTTGAACTTCGCGAGCCGCACGGGGTCGCTCGCCACCTCGGCGGACGGCTTGGAGCGGAACGGATACGGGAAGACCTGGCTCGGACGGAGGTCGGGCCGGTCTTTCACCGTGACGCTCTCCTCGGGGCAGCTGTATTCCTTCGCGAAATTCTGGCGTGCGGCGCTGCTCTTCGATTGGCACCCGAGCACGCACGCGACCGCCACCACGAGGATTCGTCGCATCGACCAGTCGTATCCGGAAAACGGAGCGGAAGCGGCGTTATCAGAACGCGACGCCCGCGACGCCGTACACACCCGCAGCCGGCGCCGCGATCCACGTCGGCACGAAGAACGCCTCTCCGACGACGCCGAGCTCGATGCGTCGTGCGACGAGCACGACCGCCTCGACGCTCGGCCCGATGATGGGGAGCCAGTGGTGATCGTGCATCGTCGCCGTACCGACTCGCGTGTAGCCGTCGGTCACGATCGCACCGGCGCGCGCACCCGGCCGGAGCCGCAAGGCGCCGAACCGCCACTCGTACCCGACTCCGACGGAGCCTTGCGTCGACGAGTACGCGGACCGGTAAGCGATCGTGCTGTTGGCGGCGGTGACCGACGCGCCGTAGCTCCAGAGCGCGACCACCTCGACGCGGAGGTGCAACCCGAAGCGGTGTCCGATGGACGCGCCGAAGCCGTCGTTCAGGTAATTCACGCCGCTGCTCCAAACGGTGCCGTAGCCGCCGCGTAGCGACACGTTGGATTCGGGCGCAGCGCGGGCGCTCCGATCGACCCCCAGCAAAGCGAGCGCCGCGAGGAGTGCGGCCGCCTTCGTTCTCACGGATGACAAGGTATCTCGCCGCCTTCGTCGTGAAAGCCGTCGCCGTCGATCGGCACGAAGCTCCACGCATACGAATCGTCGCGAAGCGCGAGACGGAGCACCCCGTGCGAGCTGTCATCGGTCACCTCGCTCCGCGGATGGTCCGAGTCGAAGCCGGAGAACGCCGAGCCGCCCGTGCCCACGACGAACATGCGCGTGCCATGCGCATCGTCCCGAGCGCCGTCCGCATCGAGAGCAGGAAAGCGCTGATAGTCGTGCGCGTGTCCGTTCAGCACGACGTCGACGCCGTATTCGGTGACCGTGCGCCAGATCGTGTCGACGGCGTGGCTCGATCCCTCGGTGCTCGAGCTCCATCGCGGGTGGTGCCACATGGCGAGCGTGCACTGCCCGCGATGCGCTTCGAGGTCGGCGCGGAGCCACGCGATCTGAGGCGACGAACGACCGCAGCCACCGAAGTCGCCGGCCACGTCGGAAGGCACGTCGAGATCCGAACCGCAGACGCTGTTGAGAGCGACCACGTGCCATCGGCCGATGTCGAAGCTGTACCAACCCTGGAATGGCGTCCCCGAAGTGCCGCAAAAATAGGCGAAATATCCCCCTGCGTGCGGCGTGTGGTACTCGTGGTTCCCGACGACGGGGCGCGTGATCTCGCGAAAGCGTCCGAGGCTCGGTCCGTAGCAGTCGAGGAACTCGTCGATGGTGCCGTCGGGATACGCCAGATCGCCGAGCGCGAACACGGCGTCGGGGGCGAGCTTGTCGACGAGCGCCGCAACTTCCATCTGCTTTCCTCCGCCGGAGCAGTCCGCGACGTCGCCGACGGCCGCGATCGTGACGACGCTCGCCGGCGGCGAGATGCGATCGAATCGGGTCGACGCGACGCACGGCGGCAGCGTCTCGGCTCGAGGCATGCACGTGCTGACGAAAGCCACGGCGAGAAGCGCGACGAGCACGTAGGTCAGAGGTGAGCCGCGCAGCTTCGAAGCGTCCACCTGGGCCATGAGCTCAGCGTGGTCCGGGTGGTTTGCGATCCCCTTACGCCGTTGTTACCGATTGTTGCAGGCACCTCGCCGAGGTCAGGCGTTGCGCTAGGCTGCTGCCCATGACCTCCGCGATCCGCGCGTTGTTCGTGGAGGACGACGACCGCCTCGCGCGGTTCACGGCGGAGTACCTCGAGCAGCGCGGCGTCCGCGTCACGCACGTGCGCAACGGCGAGCGCGCGCTCGCGGAGCAGGCGAAGGCGGTCTTCGACATCGTCGTGCTCGATGTGATGCTGCCCGGCGCACGCGACGGCTTCGACGTGTGCCGCACGTTGCGGCAGCGCACGAGCATTCCGATCATCGTCGTCACGGCGCGCACCGAGGAGAGCGATCGCGTGCTCGGCCTCGAGCTCGGCGCAGACGACTACCTCGTGAAGCCGTTCTCCCCCCGCGAGCTCCTCGCGAGACTGCAAGCGCTCGTGCGCCGCGCAACGGGCAAGGTCGGGCCCGGACCGGAGGTGCTGCGCGCAGGACGCATCGTCGTCGACGTCGCAGCGATGCGAGTGACGATCGACGGCGCGGACGTCTCGCTCACGACCGGTGAATTCCAGCTCCTGCGCGCGCTCGTGGAGCGACGCGGACGTGTGCTCTCACGCGAGCAGCTGCTCGAGCTCGCCTCGGGCTCGAGCGACGAGGCCTTCGACCGCTCCGTCGACGTTCGTATCTCGCGCATTCGCCAGAAGCTCGGCGACGATCCGAAGCAGCCGCGCATCATCCGCACGATCCGCGGACTCGGTTACATGCTCGCGGACGACGGTGACGACGGCAGCGGCCATGAATGAGAAGAAGGTCTTCGGACGCTTTCGCTTCCGTGTGCTCGCGCACGGGATCGTGATCTTGCTCCTCATGTCCACGGCGACGTTGATCGCCGACCGGCTCTTCGTGAACAAGTGGGTCGGGAAGGAGCTTCTCGAGCGAAGAGCGCGCGCGGCGAACCACCTCTCGCTCTACGGCGCCGAGGGCGCGCTCGTCGCGTCGAACGTGCAGCCCCCGGTGCCGGCGCCGCCGCCGGACATGTGGGCCGCGCTCTCGACTCAATCGGGTGCCGCGCGTCGCGAGACGATGTCCCGTGACGACATCGTCATGAGCGCCATCTACCAGGACGACGTCTTTCGAGGCGTCGTCGTCCGGCGACTCGCGCCCCCGCTGGAGCCGTATCCCGGACCTCCGCTGCCGCTCATCCTCCTGACGCTGGCGGTGTGCATGGCAGCCACGCTCCTCGTGGCGATCCCGTTCGCGCGCTCGGTGGTGCGACCTGTCGAGGCGCTCGCGCGCTCGGTGCGGCGGTTCGGAACGGGCGAGCTCGCGACGCGTGCGGCGCCGGCCGCGTTCGCGCAGGACGAGATCGGCGATCTCGCGGTGGCGTTCGACGAGATGGCGTCGCGGATCGAGTCGCTCGTTCGAAGCGAGAAACGACTGCTCGCGAACGTCTCGCACGAGCTTCGCACGCCGCTCGCGCGGATCCGGGTCGTCCTCGAGCTCGCGAGTGACAGCGACTCCGACGGAGCGCGCATTCGTTCGTACCTGTCGGAGATCGCCGTCGACCTCGCGGAGCTCGAGGGGCTCGTCGACGAGGTCCTCGCGACCGCACGGCTCGACGCTGCAAAAGGCCGCGTCGGCCATGCCGATCTGCCGATGCGCTGGACGATCGCGAGTCTCGGACCGCTCGTCGACAAATCACGGGCGCGGTTCGCGAGTCTCTATCCGGAGCACGAGCTCGACGTCGTCATCGGCGGTACGGACGGCGCCGAGCTCCCGGACCTGCGATGCGATCCCAGTCTGCTCCGTCGCGTCATCGACAACCTCCTCGACAACGCCGCGAAGCACGCGAAGGGCTCGCCGCACGTAGCGCTCGAGGTGAGCGCCGACGACGACGAAGTCCGGATCGTGGTGACGGACGGAGGGCCGGGCATGGCACCCGAGGTCGCCGCGCGCGCGTTCGACGCGTTCTATCGCGCCGACGAGAGTCGCGATCGCCGCAACGGCGGCGCCGGCCTCGGTCTGTCGATCGTGCGAAGCATCGTCGAGGCGCACGGCGGAAAGGTCGAGCTCGACTCGAGCCGTGAACGAGGCACGTCGGTGACGGCGCGGTTCCCGCGGAACGCGAGCGGCTGAACGTCACTGCCACCCCACCTCCGCCCGGATCTGCGCCGCGAGCTCGCCCGCGACGCGCTGATGCCACGCCGGCGTTCCGTGGCCGTTGCAGGCGGTCACCTCTTCCCACGTGAACAGCTTCACGTCGAACAGGTGCATGTTGTGGTCACCGAGGGCGGCGCGCTCGGCGATGATGCTCTTCGCGACGTCCGCGACCGCCTCGCGGTTGCCGGCGCTGACGATGCCCATGAAGATGTGCGTGTTCGGGCCGCGTGCACGGAGCCGGTCGATGATGAAGTCACGATACGCGGTGCGGAACGTCTCCGAGCCGTCGTCGCACGAGCCCTGCGTCATGACGATCACGTCCGGGATCCACGACTTCAGATCGAAGAGCGGCGCGCTCGCGGCGATCTCCGGGTTCGGATCGGCTCGCGGGTAGTACTTGCTGAGCGGATCGTCGTCCGTCGGCCAGACGTTGTTGAGCAGGCCCTTGCCCGAATACACGACGCCGTGGACCTCGGCATCGAAGGTCGTGCCGAGGACCGCGCCCCACGACTTCCGGAAGTTCTGCCAGACTCCGCCCCAGTCGGCGCCTGGACAGTCCGTACCCGGAGAGTCGATGTTCTCGTCACCGAAGCCGGTCGCGAACGAGTCTCCCATCACCTCGATCTTCCGCGCCTGCCGCGGCGGTGGCGGAAGCGACTTGCCGCCGTGGAAATCGAAGCCGAGGAACTGCGTGATGCCGGTCTGGGTCTCGCTCCGCTTGTAGATCTCGACCTCGTGCGGCCCCGGCGGGAGATTCGAGGCGAGCACGAAGTCGTGGGGCGTCTCGTCGGCGATCATCGCGACCGCTTTCCACGGTCCCTTGTCGATCGTGTACTCCCAGTAGCTCGGCGCGCCGTCCATCCACGTCTCGGCGTGCTCCTTGAGCTTCACCGAGACGGTCGTGCCGTCGAAGCGCGCGAGCACGCGGGTCCCGGGCCACGACGCCTTCGGCCCGGCAGGATCGGTCGTGTCGAACCGCCCGACGAAGAGCGGCTCGTACGCCTTCGTGTCCGGCGGAGAGGTCGAACCCGGTGGCGCTTGGGTCGCGCTGGGGTCCGGAGCCGGCGGCGTGCTTCCGTCACCGCCGGGTGGCGGGGTCGAGCTCGAGTCGCCGGAAGAGCTCGAGCAGGAGCCCGATCCGACGGCGACGAGGACGCAGATGGCCGGAACGGAGATGGTTCGAAGTGACGAGCGCATGGTCTCGACGTCGTGCAACCGGAGCGCCGAAGCGAGGGCGCCGCTGCTCTTCGCGCCGCTCCGGATGCATGTGCTGCACGCAGCGCCAAATCGAACTCCAAAGGCGGCGGCGCGTCGCTCTGGGTCGAGACATGTCCGTTACCGTGTGCCGGATCTCTTCAGCGCATAGTGCACGTGCGTGACGTCCTTCGACGTCGTGGCGGAGACCGGCTCGAGCGCCAGCGTCCGTTTGTCGACGCCGTCGAACAGCCGCAGGCCGGCGCCGAGGAACACCGGCGCCAGCGACAGCGACAGCTCGTCGACGAGGCCGGCCTGCAGGTACTGCAGCACCACGTCGCGTCCGCCGCAGATGCGCACGTCCTTGCCGCCTGCGACCTCTTTCGCCCGCGCCAGCGTGCGCTCGAGCCCGTCGTTCACGAAGTAGAACGTCGTCCCGCCCTTCCGCTCCCACGGCGCGCGGACCTCCTTCGTGAGGACGAAGACCGGCGTGTGGAACGGCGATTCTTCGGGCCAGTTGGCCTCGCCCTCCTCGAACATCCGCTTGCCCATGATGTTCGCGCCGATACGGGAAAAGATGTCCTCGATCACGCGGTTGTCCGGGCCCGTCTCTCCGGCGTCGCCCGTCGAATGCGTGCGCAAGAATGCCTGCTGCTTGAACATCCACTCGTGCACGGTCGTACCGCCGTCGCCGAGCGGGTTCTTCGGACCTCGGTTCGGACCGGCGACGTAGCCGTCGAGCGAGATGCCCATGTGGACGAACACGTTGCTCATGGCGTGACCGGGACGTTGTCGATGTTGACGATCGGCCGCAGCTCGAGGCTCACGAGCGTGCTCGTACCGAGAAAGCCGCTCGCGATGGAGATGGCCTCGTCGAGATCGTTCGCATCGATGATCGTGTAACCGCCGAGCTGCTCGCGCGTCTCGGCGAACGGTCCGTCGGTGAGCACGCGCTTGCCGTCGCGAAAGCGCATCGTGGTCGCGGTCGACGTGGGGTGGAGCGGCGCGCCGGCGAGGATCTTCTTGGCCGCGAGGAGCTTCTCGATGTGCGGGTTGCACGACTCCATCTGGCGCTTCTGCTCGTCCGCGCTCAGGCTCATCCACGTCTTCTCGTCCAGGTAGGTCAGCAGCATGTATTTCATCGGTTCGTACCTCCAGCCCTGAATCGAACGGCGAAGCCGCGGATCGACATCGAGCGCAGATTTTTTCTATGATCGGCCATGGCCGAGGGCACCGAGCGCGCGGACGCCCTGATTTCCGCAGTTTACCGCGCCGACTGGGGGCGCGTCCTCGCGACCGTGATCCGGCTGAGCGGCGATTTCACCGTCGCCGAGGAGGCGACGCAGGAGGCGTTCGAGGCGGCGGTAGGACGCTGGCGCACCGAGGGCGTCCCGGAGCATCCGCGAGCGTGGCTGATGCAGACCGCGCGGAACATCGCCATCGATCGCATCCGGCGGAAGAAGGTGCTCGAGGGCAAGCTGGCGACGTACGCCGCCGATCTCGACGGCGAGGTGGCCGACGCCGCAGCGATGGAGATCCCCGACGATCGCCTGCGCCTCGTGTTCACGTGCTGTCACCCGGCGCTCGCGCTCGAGGCGCAGGTCGCTCTGACACTCCGCACGCTGCTCGGTCTCGAGACCGAGGAGATCGCGCGCGCGTTCGTCGTCCCGGTGAGCACGATGGCGCAGCGGCTCGTCCGCGCGAAACGAAAGATCGCCGACGCGAAGATCCCCTACGTCGTCCCCGAGACGAGCGAGATGCCGGAGCGGCTGCATGCCGTGCTCACCGTGCTCTATCTCGTCTTCACCGAGGGCTACGCGGCGACGCGCGGCGAATCGATGCTGCGGACCGATCTCTCGGCCGAGGCGATCCGACTCGCGCGGACGATCCGATCGCTCGCGGGTGACGCGCCTCCGAGCGAGCTCACCGGCCTGCTCGCGCTGATGCTGCTCCACGACTCGCGACGTGAAGCGCGCGTCGACGCGGCGGGTGACGTCGTGCTGCTCGACGATCAGGATCGAAGCCGCTGGGACCGGGAAGCGATCGCGGAAGCGCTCCCGCTCGTCGACGAAGCGCTTCGCGGCGAGCCCGGCGGCTTCGCGCTGCAAGCCGCGATCTCGGCGGTGCATGCGCGCGCGAAGCGCAAGGAAGACACCGACTGGAGCGAGATCGTCCGGCTGTACGACCGCCTCGAAGCGATCGAGCCTTCGCCCGTGGTGGCGTTGAATCGCGCCGTCGCGGTCGCGATGATCGACGGTCCCGCAGCAGCGCTGGCGATCGTCGATGCGCTCGCGGAGGGCGGCGCGCTCGACGCGTATCACTTGCTCCACGCCGCGCGCGCCGACTTCGCGCGACGGCTGGGTGCGCTCGCCGAAGCCGAGGCGAGCTACGTGCGCGCCCTCGAGCTGGCCGGGAACGACAGCGAGAAGCGCTTTCTCACGCGCCGCCTCGAGGAGGTGCGAGCGCGCCTCGGCTCGATCAAGGCTGGGAAATAGGCCTCGAGTCGTACAGCGTCAGCGAGACACGCGAGGTCTTGCGCGGCTGGAGCCATGACACGTCGTGGAGCTCGAGATCGACGGCGCACACCACGATGGGCCTTCGTCGCGCGACCTCCTCGACGCGACGAAGGACGCGGCGCAGGAGCTCGCCGTTGAACGGCGCGTAGAGGAAGAAGACCGAGCCGTCGAGCTCGGTGCCGGCGGCGTCGGCGTGCACGAACGAGACGTCCGGCAGCGCGAGCTCCGCGGAGCGCGCCCTCGCGCTGCGCACGAGAGGCTCCTGGATCTCGATGCCCGATGCGGGCGCGCCCGAGAAGAGATGCGCGAGGATCGCGACGCGACCGAGCCCCGAGCCGAGATCGACGAACGTGTCGCCGGCGCGGACCGGCGCCTCGCGCACGGTCGCGAGGATCTCGTCCACGCCGCACGGCAGATACGGCACCGATCCGCGCGGCAGCTCGGCGATCTCCGGAGGCTCCTCGATGCCGAGCATCTCGTCGACGAACGTGTCTCGCTCGAGGACCGGGATCGACACGAGCAGGTCGACGAGCGCGGCACCACGTAGCGCGCCCGCCATGACGCCGGCGCGCGCCCGGCGCGCCTTTTGACGGTGCGACTCGTCCATGGGAGCCATCGCCACGGTATCTAGCAGCTGCGGTTCCTGTTCCCAACGCGAGTCAGCGGCTCGCGACCTCCCGTGCTCTCGCCGTGCCCTGCACGCCGATGTCGAAGCGACCCTGGAGACCGGCGTAGACGAACGTGCTCACGCGCGGATCATCGATGAAGGTCGACGCGTTCGGGAGGTCCTGGAAGTAGAGGAGCGTGGCGTCGGCGCCGATCATCGGACCGATCGCCAGGCCCTCGCTCGCGCGGAGGTCGAAGCCTGCCTTCACTTCCGCGAGCTGGAAGCCGTGGGTCAGCACCGTCGGCCCGACCAGCGGGTCTTCGACGAAGAACCGGTACCCTGCGCCGAGCTCCACCCACGGGTCGAGGCGGTCGTACGGCGTGAGGTGGTACTGCGCAGCGAAAGACGTCGTGAAGCTGCGCGCAGCGCCGGCGCGCTCTGCCGCGAGCTCCTGGTATCCGCCCGACCAGAGGACGGCCCAGTGCGGATCGATGCGGTAGCCGAAGCCGACGCCGACGCCGATCCCCGCCCGCGCGACGGAAGGGAACCCGACGCCGCCGCGGAGGTTGCCGAACGGTCGCGTGTACCCCGTCGACACCGAGAGCTCGACGGCGTCCGCTGGAGCGCGGAGCTCGTTGCGGTAGCGCGGGCGCTCCGCGGTCATGTACGTGACCTCTGCATCGGGCGGCTGGGCGTGCGCGAGCCCGGTCGCGGTGGAAACGACGGCGAGCGCGACGAGTGAGAGCGCGAGTTTCATGACGTACTCCTTCGGTGCGCGTCTGCACCGCGCTCATCGTGTTCGCACGCGACGTGCCGGCGTGCGTAACGGCTGACGACATCGGCGCCGCTGCGAAGAAACGACGACGAGACCACGACCGTGGCACTCGAATCGCAACGGGCCGATCGCCCGAACATGTGGATCGTCCGCCTCGCTCTTCGTCGGCCCTTCACCGTCGCGGCCTTCTGCCTCGTCATTCTCCTCATGGGCGTCCTGAGCGGCACGACGATGCCCGTCGACCTCTTTCCGGCGATCGACATCCCCGTCGTGGTCGTCGTCTGGAACTACCCGGGCATGTCCGCCGAGGACATGGAGCGACGCATGACGCTCGTGAGCGAGCGCGGAATCTCGACGTCGGTGAGCGGTGTCACCCGCATCGACTCGCAGACGATCTCGGGAACCGCGGTGCTCCGCGTGTACTTCGAGCCGCAGGCCGACATCGGAGGCGCCATCGCGCAGATCAGCGCCGCGTCGCTCTCGGCCGCGCGCATCATGCCGCCTGGCACACAACCGCCTGTGCTGCTCCGCTACAACGCGTCGAACGTGCCGGTCGCCCAGCTCACGCTCTCCGGCGATATCGGTGAGCAGGAGATCTTCGACTACGGCCTCAATTTCCTGCGCATCCGGCTCTTCACGGTGCCCGGTCTGTCCACGCCTGCGCCCTACGGCGGCAAGCAACGCCAGATGATGGTGCAGCTCGATCCCGCACGCGCGGCGGCGAAGGGCGTGTCGCCGCAGGACGTCGTGAACGCCGTCCTCGCGGGCAACGTCATCCTCCCCGCGGGCAGCGCTCGCCTCGGGCGCACCGAATACGACGTGCTCCTGAACGGGAGCCCGTCGACGCAAGCGGACTTCGCAGCGATCCCCGTCAAGGTCGTGAGCGGAGCGACCGTCTACCTCGGCGACGTCGCGTCCGTGTACGACGGCTTCGCCGTGCAGACCAACATGGTCCGCGTCGACGGACGTCGCGCCTCGTACCTCGCCATCCTCAAGAAGGAGAATGCATCGACGCTCGCGGTCGTCGATGCGACGCGAGACATGCTCCCCGCGCTGCGCGCGGCCGCGCCCACGGGGCTCGACCTGAAGCTCGAATTCGATCAGTCCGCGTTCGTGCGCGGAGCCGTGAAAGGCGTGGTCCGCGAGGCGATCATCGCGGCGGTGCTCGTCGCGCTCATGATCCTCGCGTTCGTCGGGAGCTGGCGGAGCACGATCATCGTCTGCATCTCGATCCCCGTGAGCATCCTCGTCGGGATCATCGGCCTGAAGCTGTCGGGCCAGACGTTGAACCTCATGACGCTCGGTGGGCTCGCCCTCGCGATCGGCATGCTCGTCGACGACGCGACCGTCGCGATCGAGAACATCAACAGCAATCGCGCGGAGGACAAACCGATCCTCCGTGCGATCCTCGTAGGCGCGCACCAGGTCGCGCAGCCGGCGCTCGCGGCGACGTTCACGATCTGCATCGTGTTCTTCCCGGTCGTCCTGCTCTCGGGGCCTGCGCGCTACCTGTTCGTGCCGCTCGCGCTGTCCGTCGTCTTCGCGATGATGGCGTCGTACCTGCTCTCGCGCACGCTGGTGCCGACGCTGTCGGCGATGCTCCTCGGCAAGGAGCGGCTCGAGCACGAGGTCGATACGACCACGCTCTTCGGTCGTGTCGAGGCGAAGCGGCAGCGCGCATTCAACAGTCTGCGCGATGGCTATGCGGACCTCCTCACGCACGTGCTCCGCCGCCGCATGTTCGTGCTGGCGGTCGCGCTCGGCTTGCTCTTCGGCAGCGGCCTCTTGCTTTCAGTCGTCGGGCTCGACTTCTTCCCGCAGGTCGACGCGGGCGTCATGCGGCTCCACTTTCGCGCGCCCGCGGGGACGCGCATCGAAGAGACGGAGCGGCTCGTCGACGAGGTGGAGCACGAGATCCGCGACATCGTCCCGCCAGGCGAGCTCCGGACCATCGACGACAACATCGGCGTACCGCTCTCCTACAACCTCGGCTTCGTCCCGAGCGACAACGTGGACGGTGCCGATGCGGAGATCCTCGTCGCGCTCGCGGAAGGTCACCGGCCGACGCGCGAGTACATGCAGCGGATACGCAGCGACGTTCGCCAGCGGCACCCGGGCTCGACGATCTACTTCATGCAGGCCGACATCGTCGGTCAGGTCCTCAACTTCGGGCTCTCGGCGCCGATCGACGTGCAGATCGAGTCGCAGGACTGGCGCGCCGCCCTGCCCATCGCGGTGCGCCTCGAGCGGTCCCTGGCCGTGATTCCGGGGACCGAGGACGTGCGGCTCGCGCAGGTGCTCGACCATCCGTCGCTTCGCGTCGACGTCGATCGCGAGCGGGCCGCGCAGCTCGGTCTCACCGAGCGCGACGTCGCGAGCAGCATGCTCACGTCGCTCGCGTCGAGCTCTCTCGTGTCGCCGAGCTTCTGGATCAATCCGCAGAACAACGTGAACTACTTCGTCGTCGTGCAGACACCGATCGAGCGCATCACGAAGCTCTCGGACGTGATGACCACGCCGGTGACTCCGTCGGGCGGCGCGCTCTTCGAGACGACGGCGCGCGGCCCCACGATCGCGCCGTACGTCGGCGCGGTCGCGAACGTGAAGACCGCCGAGTCGCGAGCGGTCGTGAATCACGTCACCGTTCAGCCCGTGCTCGACGTGCAGTGCAACGTCGAGGGCCGCGACCTCGGCGCGGTGATGCGGGACATCGATCGCGCCGTCCGCGATCTGGGACCGTTGCCCAACGGGGTGAACATCCACGTCCGCGGGCAGGGAGAGACGATGTTCACGGCCTTCGAACGGCTCGGTCTCGGCATGCTCGTCGCGATCACGCTCGTGTACCTCCTGCTCGTCGTGCTGTTCCAGTCGTGGCTCGATCCGTTCCTGATCATGCTCGCAGTGCCGGGGGCGCTCTCGGGGATCCTCTGGTTCCTCGTCGCGACGCAAACCACGCTCAACGTCGAGTCGTTCATGGGCGCGATCATGGCGATCGGTATCGCGGCCTCGAACAGCATCTTGCTCGTGAGCTTCGCGAATGCCGCGCGGATCGAGGACGAATCGCTCGATCCGGTCACAGCCGCTTGCAGGGCTGCGGAGACGCGTCTTCGCCCCGTGCTCATGACCGCCCTCGCGATGATCCTCGGCATGCTTCCGATGGCGCTCGGTCTCGGCGAGGGAGGCGAGCAGAACGTGCCGCTCGGGCGCGCTGTGATCGGAGGGCTGCTCGTGTCGACGCCCGTGACGCTGCTCATCGTGCCGAGCGCGTATGCGGTGCTGAGGAAGAAGGTGCCCGAGGTCGGCCATCGCGACCGCGCCGTGCACGAAGCGCAGGCGGAGGTTCCGACGTGACCGCGCACGCCGGCGCGGAAGGGCCCGAGGAGGCGCACGATGGGAGGCGCCATCACCGCGGCGGCCGGCTCGTGTTCCTCATCGGCGTCGCGCTCCTCGTCGCGAACCTCGTCACGGTCGCCGTGCTGTGGGTGAGGCGACGTCACATCGAGAGCCGCACGCGCAGCGCACGAACCAACGTGCAGGAGCAGGGGCCGCGTCTCTCCGTCGTGCGCGTCGAGGTCACGGCCGGCGATCGCTCGCTCACGCTCCCCGCCGACACGCGCGCGTTCGCGCTGGCGTCGATCAACGCGAAGGTCGGCGGCTACGTGCGCGAGATACGCGCCGAGCGCGGTCAACCCGTGAAGCGCGACCAGGTCCTCGCGGTGATCGAGGCGCCGGAGACGAGGCAAGACGTCGAAGCCGCACGCTCGGACGCCGAGAACAAGCGTCGCCTCGCCGCGCGCGCTCGCGCCCTCGCTCCGGGGGTCGTCTCGCAGCAAGACCTCGACAATGCGATCAACGACGAGCGGGTCGCTCTGGCCAATTTCAGGCGCGCGGCTTCTCAACGTGGCTACACCGAGCTCCGTGCGCCGTTCGACGGCGTCGTGATCGCACGCTACGTCGATCCCGGGGCGTTCCTGCCCTCGGGCACGGCAGCGTCGCCGATCGTCGACGTCGGGACGCTCGATCGACTCCGCATCTTCGTCTACGTCGCTCAGGACGCCGCGCCGTTCGTCCACCCCGGCGACAGCGTCACGCTGTGGCAGGACGAGCTCCCGAACAAGCGCATCCCGGCGCAAGTCACGTACGTCGCGGGCGCGCTCGATCCGCGCACGCGAACGATGCAGTGCGAGATCGATCTCGACAACCGTCCTTGGGGCGTCCTGCCCGGCACCTTCTTGCACGTCACGATGCAGCTGCACGTGCCGCCGTCGCCTGCGGTGCTCAACGAGGCGATCGTCGTCCGCGACGGCAAGACGAAGGTCGCCCTGGTCGAGGGAACCAAGGTGCGGTTCGTCGACGTCGAGCTGGGCCTGAACGACGGTCGCACGACGCGCATCACACACGGGCTGCAAGGCGGCGAGACGATCGGCGTGAACGTTCCCGTCGAGGTGGCCGACGGCGCGGTCGTGCGACCGGCGCCGTATCGAGGGACGTGACGGCGCACGCCGGAGCATCGCGCAAGCGTACGCCTTCTCGCGCGCTCGGCCTCAAGGCTCCGGCGGGCGCGAAGGCTTGCAGTCTTCTGGGCAATTGCACTCGTTCTCGTGCCGGTCGGCGCTGCAAACGCCATCGCCGCACGCGGCGCAGATCCAACCGTCCTCGTACGAATGCGGATCGCCTGCGCACGTACCGCCGACGAGGCCCGTGGGGCGGATCGGATGGAGACCGTCGCAGCAGATCGGGCAGATGTCGCGCACACTCACTCTGTATCCCGCCGAGACGCACGCGCCTCCCGGTCCGCCATACGAGCTGCACGGCCTCTCCGAATCGGGACTGCAACACGTGCTACCGATCCCTTCGGCGCAGCAGTAATACCCGCCGCTCACGTACGCGACGCCAGGCGGAAGTGTGTCGTCGGAGGCGTCGCTTCTCGCGGCGCTCGATGCGTCCGCATCGGGCTCCGGCGTGGGAGCATGCGTGTCGCTCCGACCTCCGCACGCGAGGAGCGACGCCGTTGCGAGCGCGAGAGCGAGAGCGAGAACGATGACCGCGCGGCTCACTTGCACGCCTCGCTGTAGCCAGTGCCGCCGAAAAAGAAGGTCTGCGTCGGAATGCGCGGCGGGGAAATGAGCCGCCCGGCCGAGTAGCACGTAGGCGCCTGATCCAGGTTGGACATCGCGCCCATCCCTGCCCATGCGTGGCCGGTAGTGATGCGGAGAAGGTTGCTCTGATAGGCGGCGACGCCGAAGCCGCCGCTCGCGGGCTGTCCACTCCCCATGTCCGTCGTCGTATGCGCTGCGCCGCGTACGAATGCGACCTCGCCACCAAAGTCGATCCGATCGCCACCGTCGCGAAGCCCCGGGGAGTCGTACCGCTTGCGCGGGTAGAAGCCGACCCACTCGGACATCGCGCCACCGTCGTAGCGGAGCCACCAGCCCTCCCACGCCTGACACTCCGTCGCTGGACAGAATTGCCAGCGCAGCGTGAATTCGCGCTGTTCGCCGTTGTTCGCGCTCGTCTTGTCGAACTTTCCGCCGAGGAGGACGTGACTGTCCGCGACCTGCACGAACGCCTTGCAGCCGAGGTCGTAACAGTTGGTCTTGTTGAAGACGTCGTAGCTATCGGTGGTCGAGTAGATGAACAGGCGTGACGCGGTATCGCCGTAAAGCTTGGGGTATGCGAGATAGCCGCCCTCGACCGACTGCAGGTGCTTCTCGGGCCCGCCGAACACCCATGCCTGCGACAGCGAGAAGTCGTTCGGCTCGACTGCAGGGTTCCACACGTTGAGGGTCACCTGCGCTCCCCAGTTCGGGACGGAGGACGAGTAGTACGCGTGCTCGTGATTGAAGCCGAGACCGTCGAGCTGATCGCGCACGTGCACCGGCTCTTTCGCCAGGAAGTCCTCGAGTGTCTCGAAGCGAGCCAGGTCCGCAATGGTCCAGCGGCGGATGGGCACCGCGCCGCTCGGGCATGACCGCACGTTCCCCGCAGCATCGACGCCATCACCGAAGCCCGCAGCAGACGAGAGGCGAGCGAGCCCCGGCTGTGCGGCAAGCACCGGTGCTGCACCGTTGGACGAGGCGACCTGTGAAAACCCAGGCTGCTTCTCGAAGGGCACGCAGTCGACGGGATCACCGCCCGCTGTGGTGAAGCGATGGACGACATCGCTCTGCGCGTAGAGCGAGTCGAGATGCGTCTGCATGCGAGCGAGCTCGAGCTGCCTTGCCGTGAGCGGCGGAGCGGCGGCGGCGGCGGCGTCAGGGCGCCGCGAGGGGAACGCCTCGGTGCCTGGGGCAGACGACGGCTCGGCGGCGGCCGTTAGATCGGTGGGGGTAGAGTCATTCGACGGTTCGCAGGCGATGCCGGTCATGGCGGCGAAAGCGAAAGCGCCGAAAACGACGAAATGACGCGATTGGGAGAGGGGCATACACCCCCTTCGACCGCTTCTTCCGAGAGTTGCGCGCTATTCGCTCCGGGCTCGCATCCGGCGTCGTCGAGCCGTCTGGCGCGCGGTCATGTCAGCAGCTTGGCGTCGCGCACGATTTCGGGCCGCTTCAGCGCCTTGCTCACCGGGCAGTTCTTCTTCGTGTCGTCGGCGACGGTCCTGAATCTCGTTGCGTCGCCGCCGCTCGCGCCACCCCGGTCTCGTCGTCGAAGTCACGCCAGGGGCGTTTTCTTGGCAAAACCCCACGACCCTCTTGGTTTCGGCGGCCGGGGCTGGCATCGTCGCCCCGTGCACAACCAAGCCAGGGTGGGGAACGTCATGCGCGTTGGAAATTGGATCCTTCTTTCGTTGGTCGTCGGCGTCGTCCTCGTCTCGACAGGCTGCAAGCCCAAGGTCGGCGCGAAGTGCAAGCCGGGGGCGGTCGTCTGCACGAAGGAGGGCGCCCTCTTCTGCGGCGACGACAACAAGTACGTCGCCGAGGGATGTCACGGCCCCGCCGGCTGCGCCGGCACCGGCACGCAGGCGTCGTGCGACAACACGCTCGCCCTCGCCGGCGAGAGCTGCGAGATCGAAGGCAACATCGCCTGCGCCGTCGACAAGAAGGCGCAGCTCGATTGCAAGAACCACAAGTGGGTCGTCGGCGCGACGTGCAAGGGCGCGAAGGGCTGCGAGTTCCGCGACGAGGAGCTCTTCTGCGATCACACGCTCGCCGACACGAACGACGCGTGTCATCGCGACGGTCAGATCGCGTGCACGAACGATCGCGCGCTCATCCTGAAGTGCCAGTCGAACGTCTTCACGCCCGTCGACACGTGCAAGGGCCCGAAGTCGTGCACGTTCCAGGAGCATCCAGAGCGTGACCTCGTCGAGTTCGACTGCGACGACTCGTTCGCCAACGAAGGCGACCCCTGCAACTCGGAGGGCTTCTTCGCCTGCGCGGTCGACAAGAAGTCGATCCACACCTGCCGCTCGAAGAAGTTCTCGCTCGTGAAGACGTGCCCCGGCCCCAAGGGCTGCACCGTCGATCCCGACGGCCAGCGCTTGCATTGCGATCAGGGCAGCGGCGGCATCTTCTCGGGCACCGGCGGCGGCGGGAAGATCTCGGCGGCAGCGGGCGGCGAGAAGGGCGTGAAGGCGAAGCCCGGTGCGTCCGCGAGCGCGGTGGCGGTCAAGGCTGCCGGCTCGACGTCCGCCGCAGCGTCCGCATCGGCAAAGCCCGCAGCGTCCGCGTCCGCATCGGCGGCCGCATCGGCGAGCGGCAAGCCCGCGGGCTCGGCGTCGGCATCGCCCTCGGCCGCGGCGTCGGCCTCGGCGAAGCCCGGCGCGTCGGCGAAGCCCGTCGCGACCGCCATCAAGAAGAGGTAGGGGGCACGGGTCGCGTGCCGAACAATGGTCCCAAGAGACCTGCCGAAGACGAGATGTCGGTCGACATCCCGATCGACTTCGACGACGACACGACGACCCTGAGTCGCCGCTCGCCACCGGAGTCGGCGCCGCAGTCGGCGCCGCGTGGCGACGTCGATCCCTGGGCGGAGACGAAGAAGGGCTCGTCCGACGAGATGCTCACTCGTGCGATGTACGAGCGCTTCCTCGAGAGCGACTATCCCGGCGCGTTGACCCTGGCGGCCACGGCCCTCGAGCTGAATCCGAGCAACGCCATCGCCGCGGCGGTCATGGAGAGATGCCGCACGGTGCGCGAGGTCCACCGCACCGACCGGTCGAAGATCACGACGGACATGATCCTCTCGCTCTCGATCCCGCCTGCGGACCTCCGGCTCTTGCCGCTCGATCCGAAGTTCGTCTTCCTGCTCTCGCTGCTCGACGGCACGCTCGACCTGGGAAGCGTGCTCGATGCGTGCGGGCAGTCGCTCGACGACGTTTCGGAGCGCCTCGCGGATCTCCTCTGGCGCCAGATGCTCGTCGAGAACGTGCGCCCACGCCTGTCGCACCGCCCCTGATACCCGCTACGATTGCAGGGTGCGCGACTCCTGGCTGAAGCTCGTCGGCTCCGTCCTCCGTCCGGCGCGTCCTCGTCTCTTGCTCTGCGTCCGCGAGCGTGAGCAACACGTCGTCGAGAGGCGGCTCCACGCCGAACGACGCGCGCGCGCGATCGCGGATTGCGAGCGGCGCATCGAGAGCGCTCGCGCGGCGGTCTTCGTCGCCGCCGACGGGGTCGTCACGTCGCGGATGACGGAGCTCGAGCGCGAGTGGCGGCGGCTCGCGCGTCCGGATCCCGAGGCTGGGTTGATGGACCTCTGGGCTCGCCTCGTTCCGGCCTCGTGGCTCGATCGCAAGCGCTGGCGCGACGCCACGCCGGCATCGCGGCTCGACGCGGCGATCGCGCTCGCCGCGGATCTCGACGGAGTCGAGGAGGCGGAGTCTGCGATCGACTCGCTGCGCGCTGCGCTTCGTCCGTACGCGACGCCGATCGGACCGCGGATCCGCTGGCGCACGTTCGAGCGCGACAGCGAGCCCACCATCGCCTTCCTCGCCGAGCCGCTCCGCGCCGCGAGACGAGCGCTCTCCGCGCGTGGCGTGAGCTCGGTCGTCGTCGAGCGCGCGCAGCAGCTCGAGCGCGAGGTCCACGAGGCGGCCTCCGTGCAATGGCCCGAACGTCCTCTGCTCGCGAGCGAGATCGCGCACGCAGCGTTCGTCGATCAGGTGTGGCGAGCAGCAAAGCTGCCCGGACCCGCGAACCCCGTCACGTCACTCCGCGACCTATGGCAGACCGGGTACACGCTGTCGGCGGTCGATGCCTCGGGCGTGACCGTCGAGCTGCCGCCGCTGTAGTCCACGTCCCCCGACGCAGCGTCATCGTGCCTCGTTGTCGGCGAGCAGCGCGCGTGGTCGTGTGCGCGTGGAGGTGACCACAATGTCGATCAGCCAAGCAGTCGGGACGTGGGAAGGAACGCTGAAGGCCGGGCGAGGAACGATGAAGCCGGAGAACGGCTCGGAGATCCCGTTCTCGCTCGCGACGCGCTTCGAAGGGAAGAAAGGCTCGAATCCGGAGGAGCTGATCGGCGCCGCGCTCGCCGGGTGCTTCTCGATGGCGCTGTCGCTCGGGCTCGAGAAGGCGGGGATGACCCCGCAGAGCATCCAGACGTCGTCGAAGGTGCATCTCGACAAGGACGGCGAGGGATTCAAGATCTCGCGAATCGCGCTCTCCACGGAGGTCCGCGCGACCGGCGGCGATCAGGCTAAGTTCAGCACGGTCGCGGAAGACACCAAGAGGAACTGCCCCGTGAGCAAGGCGCTGAAGGGCGCCGAGATCGTCCTCGACGCGAAGCTACTCGCCTGAGCGCGAGCGCTTGCGAGCGCTATTTCTCGCAGCCGATCTTCTGCGTCGCGACCGCCCCTCACTGCCCCAGGACGACGAGCCCGCGCGCGCAAAGGCTGCACAGGATCGCGAGCACGTCGCCGGGCGGCAGGTCGATCATGTCGACGAGCTTCTCGCACGTGGAGCGGCCGTCGATCGACGCCATCACGAACGCTTCGCGATGACCCACGACCTGCGCGGCGTCTTGGTAACGAACCGTGATGTGCGGCACGTCGAGCGGCGAGATGCTGCTCAGCAGATCCGTCGTGCGCGCGCAGTAAGGGTCGTCGTGCTCTGCGAGCGCCCAGGTCGAGAGCGCATCGGCGTCCGGGTGCGCGGACCAGCTCGTCGGTCCCGTGTGCTCGCGAGCGTAGTCGCTGAGATCGTGCGGGCTGGTCGCAAAACGGTCACGAAAGGCTTCGAGTCCGAGCATCGAGACCTCTCGTATCGAAGACGAGCGCGCGCGAACAACAATGTGGCGCTGTTCGATGGGTGGATGTGGTGCAGGCACTCCTAGCGGCGGCGGCGCCGCCGGATGAGCGCCGCCGCGATGGCGAGGGCGCCGGGCGCCAGTAGCGCGGCGTCGTCTCGAGCGGGTGTCACCTGGCACGCGCAGCCGCCGCTCGTCGTGCCGTCCTCGCCGGGAGCGTCGGGCGCAGCGCCCGCGCCGGGGCCGGGGCTGCCTCCGTCGGCTCCCGCG
>JAQBQJ010000360.1 GCA_028287065.1 Labilithrix sp.
CAGGCGCGCTCGCGCCCGGCGCGGCCGCATTCGGATCGGGAAGCTGCGGGATGTCCTCGACGCCGATCGGAACCACGCCCGTCGCGCCGCCGTCCGCGCGCGTCTTCGCGCCGCTCGAGCGTCGCGCATGCGCGTTCACGCGGGTCACGCCCCCGCCGTGCGCACGCGGCGCCGGCGTCGCGGCGATGTTCTGTGCATCGGCCCCGGGACCGCTCGCCGCCGTCGTATCGACGACCTTCGCAGGCTCGGCCGCCGGCACGGGACGCGTGGTAGGAACGAGCCCCGACGCGATGGTTGCAGTCTGCACGGGTTCGTGCGCCGCACCCGCACCGGGCGCTGCACCCGGACGCGGATACAGGATCCCCGCTGCCACCGCCGTCGCCGCGACCACGACGCCGGCCATCAGGAGACCCGTCCGACGAGGGCGCGCCTCGATCTGCTGCAAGAGCCCACCACTCGGGACCATCGGATCGACCATCGCTCGCTCCTCCTCGCCGTAGGCATCGTCATGACCGAGCAGCGCTCGGAGCTCGCTCCGGAGCTCGCGCGCCGACGCATGGCGATCCTCCGGACGCTTCCGCATCGCCTTCAGACAGATCGCCTCGAGCCGCGAGTCCACGCCCGGGTTCAAGAGACGCGGTCGCGTCGGCTCGTCGTTCACGTGCATGAACGCGGTCCCGAACGCCGTCGACGAATCGAACGGCACCTTTCCGGTCATCAGATGAAACAGCAGCACGCCCATCGCGTAGATGTCGCTGCGCGCATCGAGCGCGTCGCCGCGCGCCTGCTCGGGGGACATGTACTCGGGCGTCCCGACCACCACGCCCTGCGCCGTGACGCTCGGTGCGCGCGAGCCGCCCTCGAGGAGCTTCGCGACGCCGAAGTCGCACACCTTCACGATGTCGTGCCGGCGTCCCTCGTCGTCCGGCCCGTCGAGCACCATGATGTTCTCGGGCTTCAGGTCGCGATGGATCACGCCGATGTCGTGCGCGACCGCGAGCGCCGCGAGCGCCTGACATGCGATGTCGACGATACGCGCGACGGGCAGCGGACTGTCCGCCTCGATGATCTGCGCGAGCGTCTTGCCATGCACGTACTCCATCGCGATGTAGAGCAGGCCGTCCGGCTCCTCGCCGAAGTCGATGACGCGCATCGAGCTCGGATGATCGACGCGCGACGCCGCCTGCGCTTCACGTAGGAAGCGCGCCGCGAACATCGGCTCGCCCGCGAGCTGCCGGTGAAGGACCTTGATCGCGAGCGTCGTTCCGAGCGTGACCTGCCGCGCCTTGTAGACGGCGCCCATGGCGCCCTGTCCGACGAGGGTTTCGATCTCGAATTTGCCTGCGATCGTGCGACCGATGAGCGCCTCCTGCTTCATGACGCGAGACGCTACCGGACCGAGCCCGCATGGGCCATTTTACGGCTCCATCTGCGGCTGTTGACCTCATCCATGGCGCGCTTTCTGGCGTAGATTGCGCGTCATGATCGCGTTCTTCGGCACCGGAATGCTCGGCTCGGGTTTCGTTCGTGCGCTGCGACGTCGCGGCGAGGACGTGCAGGTCTGGAACCGCACGCACGCGAAGGCGACGGCGCTCGAGGCCCACGGCGCGCGCGCGTTCGCCGACCCCGCGGACGCAGCACGCGGAGCCGAGCGCATCCACCTTTCGCTCTCCGACGACGCCGCCGTCGACGACGTGCTCGAGCGCGCGCGTCCGGGCTTCGCGCCGAACGTGATCATCGTGGATCACACCACGACGTCCGCGACCGGGACTGCAGCACGTGTCGCGCGATGGCAGGAGCGCGGCGTCCCGTTCGTTCATGCGCCCGTGTTCATGGGTCCGCAGAACGCGCTCGAGTCGACGGGGATCATGCTCGTGTCCGGCGATGCCGCGCGCGTCGAGGCGCTCACCCCTGCCCTCTCCGCGATGACGGGCAAGCTCTCGTACCTCGGTCCTCGTCCCGACGAGGCGGCAGCGTTCAAGCTGATGGGCAATCTGTTCCTGATGTTCCTCACGACCGGCCTCTCGGACCTCCTCGCGCTCGGCAAGGCGCTCGGCGTGTCGCCGGACGAGGCATCGAAGCTCTTCGAGATCTTCAACCCGGGCGCGACGATCGGCGCGCGCATGAAGCGCATGACCGACGCGAAGTTCTCCGAGCCCTCATGGGAGCTGTCGATGGCGCGCAAGGACGCGCGGCTGATGCTCGAGGAGGCCGCGCGCGCGAAGGTGCCCCTCGCGGTCCTGCCTTCCATCGCTGCGCGCATGGACGCCGTGATCGCCGAAGGACACGGGAGCGACGACTGGACGGTGATCGCGAAGGACGCGCTTCGCTAGCGCTGGCCATTCGATCACAGACCGAGCATGCGCCGCACTTCGGCGATCGGCTTGCCCGCGTAGAGCGCCTTCGCCTGATCGGCATTGGCAAACGAGCGCGTCTTCATGCGATCGACGTAGAGCGTCCCTTCGAGGTGGTCGACCTCGTGCTGGAGGATGCGTGCCGGCCACCCTTTCACGTGCCACGTCTGCGGCGCGCCGTGCTCGTCGAGGCCCGTCACCTCGACCTCGAGGCTCCGCTCGACGAGGCCGACGTAGCCCTTCACGCTGAGGCATCCTTCGAAGAACATCGCGTGCTCTTCGCCGATCGGACGGAGCACGGGGTTGACGAACACGCGGGTCTCGAAGGGCGTCCGCTCGCGCTCGCGTCGCTCCTCGGGCGTCAGGTTCTTCAGCAGCTCTTCGCGATCCTCGAGCACGATGAGGCGCCAGGGGACCCCGATCTGCGGAGCCGCGAGACCGACGCCCGGCGCCGCGCGCATGGTCGCGATCATCGTCTTCACGAGCTCGTGGAATTCGGGCGTTCCGATCTTCGCGGCGGGCACGTCCTCCGCACGCGAGCGGAGGACGGCGGTACCGGCCTGGACGATGGGCGGGAGGTTCATGTTCGGTTTCGGGCTCGCGGGTGGCGGGGTGACCGGCGCGGGCGACGCGGAGCCGCAGCCGGAGCAGACGGCGACGGTGACGGCGAGCGCGACGAGGATCGATTTCATGGCGGCGACACTGCGATACCTTCGAGGGCATCGGAGTTCCATCATGAAGCGCATCGGCACCACGGATCTCGACGTGTTCCCGCTCGCGCTCGGCGGCAACACGTTCGGGTGGACCGCGACCGAATCCGAGTCCTTTGCCGTGCTCGATGCGTACACCGGCGCGGGCGGCAACTTCGTCGACACGGCCGACGTCTACTCGGCGTGGGCTCCCGGCAACACGGGCGGCGAGTCGGAGACCATCATCGGTCGATGGATGAAGGAGCGCGGCAATCGCGCGCGGCTCGTCATCGCGACGAAGGTGGGCATGCTCGCCGGGTTCGAGGGGCTGTCCGCGAAGACGATCCGCGCGGCTGCCGAAGCGTCGCTGCGCCGGCTGCAGACCGACGTCATCGATCTCTATTACGCGCACATCGACGATCCACAGGCGCCGCTCACGGAGACGCTCGGCGCGTTCGACGCGCTCGTGCGCGAGGGCAAGGTCCGTCACATCGCGGCGTCGAAGTACACGGCGCCGCGTCTCGAGGAGGCGCTCGAGGTCTCGAAGAAGAACGGGCTCGCGCGTTACGTCGCGCTCCAGACGCACTACTCGCTCATCCATCGCAAGGAGTACGAGGGCGCGCTCGCCGATCTCTGCGAGCGCGAGCACGTCGCCACGCTGCCGTTCATGGCGCTCGCGAGGGGCTTCCTCACGGGGAAGTATCGTCCCGGCAAGGTCGTCGCCAGCCCGCGCGCGGACGACGCTCTCGAGCTCGCGGGCAAGGACGGGTATCGCGTGCTCCCGCCGCTCGACGAGATCGCGGCGGCCCACGGCACGACGGTCGCGGCCGTCGCGCTCGCGTGGACGGCGGCACAGAAAGCGATCGCGGTGCCTCTCGCAGGTGCGCGAGCGCCCGAGCAGCTCGCGGACGTCCTCCCCTTCGTGGATCTCGTCCTCACGCGCGACGAGATCGATCGGCTCACCCGCGCTTCGGAGTAAGCTCGCTCGGGATGGCCGCGACCAGAGCGAAGGCGAAGTCAAAGGCGAAGACCGCAGCGAAGCCGAAGCCGCGCGCGAAGGCGAAGGCGCGGTCCAAGAAGCCGAGCGCGTGGAGCTCGCACCCGATCATCGCCACGTCACCGGAGAACGAGAAGCTGCTCGCGAAGGTGCGCGGCATCTCGCTCGCGCTGCCGAGCACGACCGAAGCGTTGAACCACGGACGACCGTGCTTCAAGGTGCGCGACACGACCTTCGTCATGTTCCTCGACGATCACCATCGCGACGGCCGTGTCGCGATCTGGTGCAAGGCACCGCCGGGCGCGCAGTCGATGATCGTCGAGAGCGATCCCGTGCGCTACTTCGTCCCGCCGTACGTCGGCCCGAGCGGTTGGATCGGCGCGAGGCTCGATCGCAAGCCCGACTGGGCGGCGATCGCCGCGTTCATCGGAGAGAGCTACGCGATGACGGCCGCTCCGAAGTCACGCAAGCGCTAGCGCTCGCGGCGCGCACCTCTGCCACAAACCGCGGTGAACGTGTCGCCGCTACGCGCGGCGCATGACCGCGCCGATGCACGATCGAACGCGCAAGACGCGCGTTCGAGCAGGCGGACGCGCGCGCTTCGAGGGTGGCGCGCATGTTGCTGACCCGGCGGCAGCAACAGCACACTGGAGGACGAAATGAAGAAGGCATGGGTTGCGATGGTCTGCACGCTCGGCGCGGTCGCGTGCGGCGCGAACAATCGTCCGGCGGAGGAGCCCTCGACGACGACCACCACCACCACGACGGAGACGACGTACGCCGCGCGCCGCGCTCCGGTGACGACGACGACCGGCTCGGCGTCGTCCGCCGTGGGCTCGAGCAGCTCGCCGGCGACGGCCACGCCCCCGAGCACCGACGGGCTCGACATGACGCGTCCCTCGCATGCCGAAGCGAACGCGAGCTTCCCCGCGACCACGGCGGCGACGACCGGCACGGCAGCGGCGACCGACAACCCGGGGGTCGCGAACGGCACGGCCGATGCGACGAACACGAAGATCAACGACCGTGATCGTCATGGCGCGCTCACGCCGCTGGATCAGGGCGGCGGCAACGATCGCGACATCACGGCTGCAGTGCGCCGCGCGGTGGTCGGCGACAAGGCGCTCTCCTTCACGGCGAAGAACGTGAAGATCATCACGGTCGGCGGCAAGGTCACGCTGCGCGGCCCGGTGAAGAGCGAAGAGGAGAAGTCGTCGATCGAGGCGAAGGCGAAGGCGACGACGGGCGTCGCGTCCGTCGACAACCAGCTCGAAGTGAAGAAGTGAATCGACCCGGTTCGAATCCAAGAGAGAACAGAGGATTGTCATGAAAAAAGCCGTCATGTGCATCGTCCAGCGCCACGATCAGGCCGAGGCGATCGTCGCCCAGCTTCAGACCGTAGGCTTCACGTCGAACGACATCTCCGTCCTCTTCCCGGACAAGCAGGGCACGAAGGACTTCGCGCACGAGCACAACACGAAGGCGCCGGAAGGCGCGGTCGCCGGCGCGGGCACCGGCGGTGTGCTCGGCGGCACGATCGGTCTGCTCGCCGGCATCGGCGCGCTGGCGATCCCGGGCCTCGGGCCCTTCATCGCGGCGGGTCCGCTCATGGGCGCGCTCAGCGGCGCGGCGCTCGGCGCCGGCGTCGGAGGCCTGACCGGCGCGCTCATCGGCATGGGCATTCCGGAGATCGAGGCCCGCAAGTACGAGGGCAAGGTCAAGGGAGGCAACCTGCTCATCGCGGTGCACGTCGACAGCGCGGAGCAGCGCAAGCGCGCCGAGGAGGTCTTCAAGATGGCGCGCGCCGAGGACATCGTCGCGGTCGACGAGAAGGCCGTTCCGCACTCGCCGCGCGTGTGAGCTGAGCCGGCGCACATCGCGAGACACACGGAGGGGGACGCGACCGCGTCCCCCTCTTTTGCTTTAAGCTGGTGCGCGATGGCCAAGACCACCGCGGTCCGTACGATCACGCTGCGCGAGCTCAACCGCGCGACGCTCGCGCGACAGATGCTCGTCGCGCGCGAGAATAAGACCCCGCTCCAGGCCATCGAGCGACTCTTCGGCATGCAAGCGCAGTCGCCGAGGCCGCCGTTCGTCGGGCTGTGGACGCGCCTCGCGAAGTTCGAGCGCGAGGATCTGCTCGGTCTCGTGGAGCGGCGTGAGGTCGTGCGCGCGACGCTGATGCGCGTGACGATTCATCTCCTGTCGGCGAAGGACTACGTGCGCTTCCGGGCCGCGCTGCAGCCGGCGCTCACGGCGGGTCTGAGGTCGGCGCTCGGCGTGCGGTTCGCGAAGCTCGACATGAATCCGCTCCTCCGCGAAGGACGGGCGTTCTTCGCGAAGGAGCCCGCGACGTTCAGCGAGCTGCGCAGCGCTCTCGTGAAGGCGCATCCGAAGGCGGACGATCGTGCGATGCAGTACGCGGTGCGCGCGCAGGTGCCGCTCGTGCAGGTGCCGAGCGACGCGCCGTGGGGCTGGCCGGGCAACGCGGACTTCGCGCTCGCAGAGACGTGGCTCGGAGAGCACGACGCACCGAAGCTGGGGGACGCCACGCGCGAGCTCGTGCTCCGTTACCTCGCCGCGTTCGGTCCTGCGACGGTGCGCGATGCGCAGGCGTGGTCGGGGCATCCGGGTCTCGCGCCGGTGTTCGAGGAGCTGCGGCCGGAGCTCGTGGTGCTCCACGACGAGAAGCGCCGCGAGCTCTTCGATCTGCCGAAGGCGCCACGACCGCCGGCAGACGTCGAGGTTCCGGTGCGGCTGCTCCCGGAGTTCGACAACGTGCTGCTCGCGCATGCCGACCGCACGCGGGTCCTGGGTGACGTTCCGAAGTCGAAGATCTTCCTGGCCGCAGCACGCGCGCTCGCGACGTTCTTGATCGACGGCATGCTCGCGGGCACGTGGCGCGTGGAGCGCACGAAGACGAAGGCAACGGTGGTGCTCGAGCCGTATCGGACGCTGCCGAAGAGCGCGCAGCGGGCGCTGGAGGAAGAGGCGTCGCGGGTGGGGAGGTTCGTGGAGAGGGGGGCGGGGGATGTGGACGTGAAGGTCGCCAAACCGTCGGGATGAAGAGAAAAGAGAACAGGGAACAGGAACAGGAACAGGAATCAGGACGAGAATTTTTCGAGACACGCATCGTCTCCGGGACGCATGTCTCGAAATTCCAATCCCCGTTCCTGTTCCTGTTCCTTGTTCTCCTCTGACCTCCCCGGTCACATTCCGCTAACGGCCCGGCGCGCAGCGGGCGCTGGAGGAAGAGGCGTCGCGGGTGGGGAGGTTCGTGGAGAGGGGTGCGGGGGATGTGGACGTGGAGGTCGTGAAGCCAGTCCGAGAGAACAGGTGATGGAAATGGAAATGGAAATGGAAACGCGAGAGGGCGAGCATGGGGGCTGGGCCTACGGAAACGCCGCGAGCAGGCGCGCGCAATCGAGGATCGGCCTCGCGGTCGGGTTGCGAAACGGCGATGCGCACGAGCCCAGGAGGAGCCCGATGTCCGAGAACGACATGCCGCTCCCCCCCGGGTCGAACGCGTACGTCCCATCCGGCGTCGCCGCATCGAAGACCGCGTAGGTCGTCGCGTTGGCGGGCGCGCGATAGCTGGTCCACGCCGACGCCAGTCGCCCGTGAAGCCAGCGCACCTCCTGGGAGGTGAGCGGGACGCCCGTGTTGGCGGCATGCAGCAGCAGCGCGACGATGTCGTTGGGATTCACGTTTGCCGGCGGGCTCGCGGACGCGGCCGCCGCGCCGTCGCTGTCGACGCGAGCGGCGAGCCCTTGCAGCAGCGCCAGCGCGGGCGCGCTCTGCTTGGTGAGGAGCGCCATGTTCACGGCGGCCTCGTGATGCGTGCGCAAGATCTGCTTCACGCTGTTGTTCATCTGCGAGCCGAGCAGGATCTCCGCGTTGCTCACCCCGCTGCCGCACGAGAGCGAGCCGGGATCGCCGTGACCGAGCAGACGCATCATGAGCGCGCCCGGACACTCGACGTTGGCGATGAGCTCGTAGTGCGCGAGGGTCTCGGTCAGCGGAGGCGTGTAGACGGTGGCGCTCTTGTCGAGCGTCGCGATCGACCAGCCGCCGGCCTCCACCGCCAGCGACCACGACGTGTAGAGCGCCTTCATCTGCGCCACGTCGGCCTGTCCCGCGGGATCGAGGCGCGCCACGCACGGCTCGATCTGCGCCATGGAGCGGAAGATGTGCCCCATGTCGTCCTTGGAGCGCTTGTTCTTGATCCAGACGTCGCCGAACGTCGGGTTCGTTGCAAGGTGCACGTATTCGGTGGCCGGATTGTCGATGCCCGGTCGATCGAGGCCGTAATCGATGAAGAGGTTCCGCCCGCCCTCGGCGGACGCGACGCTCGCCGGGTAGATCGCGCGCGAGAGCATGGTGGTCGCGGTGTCGCCGGCGCTGCGCTTCATCGAGAGCGCCCAGGACGAGTAGCCGCGCGCCATGCGACGCACCAGCTGCGCGGTCAGCGGCTTGCCCCACAGCAGATGCGCGTAACACGCGCCCTCCAGGTACGGCGCCGTGCGCAGGCCGTTGTTGTCCGCCCCATCCGCGCTGTGCGTGTAGGTGACCTTGCCGGCTTGCTTGGTGATGGTGACGCCGCTCCACCAGGTGCCGTACCAGAAGCCCGGCTGCGTCTGCGGCCAGCCGTGGATGCGCTGATCGACCACGTCGAAGTAGTGCGTGTCCGTGAGCAGCGCGATGAGCTTGTCGGTCGCGGCGTCGAGCTCGGCTTGCGTGAGCGGGGCGCCGACGTCGGGGCGGCTGAAGCTGACCGGAAGGGCGCTCGCCGGCGGGCCCTTCGCGGGCGCGGCTCCGTCGGCGCCGCTGTCGGCGCCGGGCGGCACGTCGCTCGACGCGCCGTCGTGCGCGCTCGCTCCTCCGTCGCCGGGATCCGCGGAGCTTGCCGGAGCTACGGGCGTGCCGTCCTCGCCTGCGCCTGCGCCGGTACTCGCACCGCCGCCGCCGCAGGCCGCGATTCCGATCGCGACCGCGAGGCTCGCCGCGGCGCGAAGCTGCGTCGCGGATCTCACGGGCACACCTTCCATCGCAGCGGTTCCTTGGTGATCGTGTGGTGCCGGAGCTCGACACCGGTGCGGGCCGTCGTGACGTCGAGCGTGTGCAGGAGCGAGCCGTCAGGCCGCGGAAAGAAGGCCAGTCCCTCCATCTCCACGTCCGCGTTGAGCGCGAAGAGCGGGAAGATCGTTCCGGACGCGAGGTGCACCTTGAGCACCGTCTTCTGCGCATCGTCGGTCGAGAAATAGAGCTGGCCCTTCCAGACCTTGCCGCCCTGCACGCGTCCGGTCGGCGTCGAGAGTGGAATGGCGCGCAGGAACGTCATGGTCGCGAGCGAGAAGACGTTCACGGCGGGCGTGGGGTCCCACTCGGCGAGGTAGGCGAGTCCGCGCGGACCATCGACTGCAATCCAGGGCACGCCCTTGGTCTGCAGGTTCTGCGGGATGTCGTAGACGGTGCCGGAATTCAGCGACGCAGGGTCGTAGAGCACCACCTTGGGCGCCGCGTACGTCTTGTCCTCGACGGGCGCGTAGATCTTCCCGTTCCAGATGTCGATGTCGCCGATGTGATTGCTTCCCTGCGCGGCGAGCAGAAGGGGGATGGCGAGCAGGTTCTTGGTCGTGCTCACGAACGCGCCGCTGGTCTTCTCGAGCCCGGTGTTGCCCGAGAAGAACCAGGACGTACCGTCCGTGGCGACTCCCTGGCCGCGAACCACGGCGTCTACATACGAGAACGTATCCATCGTTCCGGTCGTCCACGACTCGGAGTCGAACGCCGTGATGAAGGTGCGGAGCGCGAGCTGGGGATCGGGAGTCGCGCCGCTGCTTGCGCCCGTCGAGGATGCCGGCACCGTGATGCCGTTCGAGGCGTTCGCGTCGGCGTCGAGCGACTCGAGGAGGCCCACGAGGGTCGTGAGGGCCGCCGTGTCCTCGCAGGTCGCCGCGCCCGCCACCTGGTAGGGCGAGATGATCGCGGCTCCAGGGGCCGTCCCGAGCAGGACGCTGCCGATACTGAAGCGGACGGGCTTGCCGTCGTCGTACGTGAACGTGCCCTTCGCGTCGGTGGTGCCCTTCTGGGCTCCGGACTCGAACGCGACGCCGGCGATCGGCGCGGCGGTGGCGAAGAGCAACACACCGGTCTTGGTGGTCGTGCCCACGGGAGGGGCCGCGGTCGGGGCGGCGGGGGCGGGCGTGACGGGCGCGGCGCCGGCGACGTCGGCCGGCGGGTTGGCCGGGGACGTGTCGCCCGTGGCCGAACCGGGCGCGCTCGCCGAGCTCCCGCACGCCGACGCGAGGACGGCGGCGCAGAGCAGAGCGAGCGGGACGAACGGGACGAGCGGCGCGGCGGGCATTGGGGCCGCGAGGGGCAGGAGGGGCGGCATCGGGGGTCGGTTCACGGTGCGGTAGAGTAATTGCTCTAATCGAGCCGGCTCGTCACGATGGGGTCTCCGCCGGACCGCGCCGCCTCCTCACAAAAACAAACAGGCTTGACTGTTTGTTTTCCCGCGCCCATTCTTCCCGCGTGGCGACCCAGGCCGAGCGCACAGCTCTCACCACCGACAAGCTCCTCGTCGCCACCGTCGCGACCCTCATCGAGCGCGGATACCGCGGCACCTCCACGCCCGAGGTCTGCAAGCGCGCGCGCGTCTCCCGCGGCGCCCAGCTCCATCACTACCCCACGAAGGAGTCGCTCGTGGCGGGAGCGGTCGAGCATCTCCTCTCGCAGCGCGTCGCCGAGCTCCAGGAGCGCCTCTCGAACGACCCCGCCGGCGTGCTCGATCTCGAGGACGCTGCCGGCTTCCTCTGGAAGGTCTACACGGGCGACACCTTCTACGCGTGGCTCGAGCTCGTCGTCGCCGCGCGCACCGACGAAGATCTCCGCGCCCTCGTCTCCGAGCTCGACGAGCGCCTCGTCGCGAAGGCCGAGCGCGTCGTGCAGAAGTTCCTGCTCCCCTACGTCGACGATCCCCGACGCATCAAGGCGACCACGCGCCTCATCCTCGCCATCTTCGACGGGCTCGCCACGCACCGCATCCTCTCCCACGACGACGCGCTCGCACGAGAAGCCCTCCGCGTCGCGAAGCGGTGCGGTCTGTTCGCGCCGCAGGAGCCGCGCGCATGACGCTCTGCAGGCACCTCGCGCTCGCGTCCCTCACCGCGCTGCTCGCATGCGGCGGAGGCGGCGCGCCCGGCTCCATCGAGCCGCCGTCGCCAGCCTCGCTTCCCTCTCCCACGCCCGCGCCCGCGCCCACCACGACGTCGACCGCACGTCCGCCCGAGCCCACCGCGTCCGCGCCGTCGCCGCTCCGCGTCCGCTTCCTCGGCGTCGGCGGGTTCCTCGTCGAGCACGACGACGAGGCCGTCCTCACCGCGCCGCTCTACACGCGACCGTCGATGATCGAGGCCTCGACCGGGATCCCCATCGAGTCCGACGCGGCGCTCGTCGCCGCACGCCTCCCCGCTCCCGCGCTCGCGAACGTCCACACCGTCCTCGCCGGGCACGCGCACTACGATCACCTCCTCGACGTGCCGGCCGTCATGTCGCTCGCGCCGAAGGCCACGCTGTTCGCGAACGTCTCTGCGCGGAACCTCCTCGCGGCCTTCGCGCCCGATCGCGCCGCAAAGTGCGCCGGCAAGCCCGCGCAGCCCGCGGCACGCACCATCGCTCGCTCGCGCGTCGTCGCGGTCGACGACCCCGCCGCGAGCACGGTCGACTACACGAACTGCCCCGGTCAGAAGCCCGCCGGTGCTCCGCTCCACGGAACGTGGGTGAACGTCCCCGGGTCGCACGTGCGCGTGCTCGCGGTGTGCTCCGAGCATCCCGATCAGATCGGCCCCGTGCACTACGGCGCCGGCGACGTCACCGAAGAGGAGTGCACGCCGCCGACGAACATGAACGACTGGAAAGAAGGGCGCACGGTCGCGTACCTGATCGACTTCCTCGATCCGAAGACCGACCTCCCCGTGTACCGCGTCTTCTACGAGGACGCGCCGGCCGAGTCACCCATCGGGCACGTGCCGCCGTCGTTCCTCGCCGAGAAGCGCATCGACCTCGCGCTCATGTGCGTCGGCACGTACGACCACGTCGACGACGCATCACCCGCGAAGGCGCTCGCCGCGCTCGCGCCTCGCTACGCGCTCGGCGGTCACTGGGAAGACTTCTTCGGAAGCCTCGAGAGCGCCCCTACGCCGATCCCGTTCCTCGACGTGGGCGCGTGGGGAACGAAGGCGCGCGCGGCGCTCCCCGACGCGGGCGAGACGCAGCCGCTCGTGCGCAACGGCAAGACCGCGTCGTACCGCGCCGCGCTCCCCCAACCCGGCGACACCTTCGACCTCTCCCGTCCTTAGTTCCGGAAACCGTCCTTAGTTCCGGTTGGGGGGGAGCTCGAGCTGGGTCGCGACGTCCGGGCCGATCGGCACGATGCGGTGCGGGTTCACCGTCGTCTGGCTCCAGTAGTAGTGCGTCTTTATGTGATCGAGGCGGCACGTCTTCTTCACGTCGGGCATCTGGTAGATGTCGCGCAGGTAGCCCGACAGGTTCGCGTAGTCCTGGATGCGCCGCACGTTGCACTTGAAGTGCGCGTAGTACACGAGGTCGAAGCGGAGCAGCGTCGTGAACATCGCCACGTCCGCCTCGGTCAGCACCGCGCCGCACAAGAAGCGCTGCTTCCCGAGCACGGCGTCCCACTTGTCGAGCGCCGCGAACACGTCCTTGCACGCCTCCTCGTACGCCTCCTGCTTCGTCGCGAAGCCCGCGCGATACACGCCGTTGTTCACCGGCGTGTAGATCGCATCGAGCGTCTCGTCGATCGACGCCCGCAGCGAAGGCGGAGCGAGCGACGTCTTCTTCGTCGCGAAGTCCTCGAACTGCTCGTCGAGCATGCGCATCACTTCGCGCGACTCGTTGTTCACGATGGCGCCGGTCTTCTTGTCCCATAGGATCGGGACGGTCACGCGGCCGGTGTACCGAGCGTCCGCGCGAGCGTAGACGTCGCGCAAGAACTTCGCGCCGAGGATCGGATCCGGCTCGTCGGGCGCGAACGACCAACCGTCGTCGCTCATCTTCGGGTCGACCACAGTGACGTCGATCGCGCTCTCGAGCCCGCGCAGCGCGCGCACGATCAACGTTCGATGCGCCCACGGACACGCGTACGAGACATAGAGATGATAGCGACCCGCCTCGGCGCGGAAGGGGCTGCTCCCGTCACGCGTCACCTGGTGACGGAACGTCGTCTGCGGCCGCTGGAATGCGCCGCGTGCGTCCGGGTCGTACCAGCCGCTCCTCCACACGCCGTCGACCATCTCGCCCATCCGTCCTCCATACCCCGGATCCCCGGCGATCCACAGGACGTCTCAAGGTCTGTCGGCAAATCCCGTATCCTCGGAGGCGATGAGCTCGACGCTCCGGGACTCGATGCCGCCCGGCGTGGGCGAGATCCCGAGGATCCGCACGCTCTGGGGCACCTTCGTCGATCCCGCGCTCGAGCGCGAGTTCGCGAAGGAGGACTTCGCCGTCGCGGTGCAGAAGTTCGTGCGCTTCAGCGTCACCGTGAGCCTGCTCGCGTTCCTCGGGTACGGCGTGCACGACGCGCTCGTCATCCCCGAGATTCGAAGCGCAGCCTGGACGATCCGCTTCCTCGCGTTCGGTCCCGTCGCGGCGCTGCTCGTCTTGTTCGTGTTCAAGAACAAGCGACACGACCTGCATCAGCCCGCGATGCTCGTCTTCGGGCTGGCGGTGAACACGGTGGTCATCTGGATCGGAGCGATCTCTCCGCCCGCCGGATTCTTCCTCTACACGGCGTACGCGATCGTGTTCGTGACGGTCGGGCCGTTCCTCGCGCGCATGAGCATGAAGACGCAGCTCGTGTACACGGCGCTAACGCTCGTCCTCTACAACGCGTTCGATGCCGCGCTCGCGCATGCCGCGCCGATGGTGCACCTCTCGATCAACGTCGCCACGCTCACGCTCGGTTGCGTCGGCGCGGTGGCGGCACGACAGCTCGATCTCCAGGGCCGGCTCGCGTTCCTGCAGCGCCGCATCATCCGCGAGCAGATGGCGGCGCTCGACGCCGAGCGGACCCGCAGCGAGACGCTCCTCTTGAACGTGCTGCCGCGGCGCATCGCCGGTCGCTTGAAGGAGAAGCCCGGCGTCGTCATCGCCGATCGCTTCGCGAGCGCGACGGTGCTCTTCAGCGACATCGTCGGCTTCACGCAGATGTCGACGCGCCTCACGCCGGAGGAGCTCGTGAAGCGCCTCGACGAGATCTTCTCGAGGTTCGACGGGCTCGCGGAGCAGCTCGGGCTCGAGAAGATCAAGACGATCGGCGACGCGTACATGGTCTGCGGCGGGATCCCGAACGCGCGCGCCGATCACGCCGAGGCGGTGTGCGAGATGGCGCTCCGGATGCGTGACTCCGTCGCGGACCTCGCGACCGAGCTCGGCTTCGACCTCCGCGTGCGCATCGGCGTGCACACGGGCCCGGTGGTCGCGGGCGTGATCGGCAAGAAGAAGTTCATCTACGACGTGTGGGGCGACACGGTGAACACCGCGAGCCGCATGGAATCGCACGGCGTGCCGAATGCCATCCAGGTCTCGGACGCGACCTACGAGCTCACGAAGACCGTCTTCGACTTCGAGCCGCGCGGAACGATCGACGTGAAGGGCAAGGGCGAGATGAAGACGTACCTGTTGCTCCAGCACCGCCCGCTGCCATCGGAGCGCCAGGCTTCGCTTCCGAGCCAACGCACGCCGAAGAAGGCGGACGCCTAGGGCTTCAAGAACGACACCAGCGCAGCGCAGCCCTGGCCCGTCATCTTGACGACGATCGGCTGGCCCGGCTTGATCGTGACCTGACGGCTGTCGCTCTGGACCTCGTCGATGGCGCCGATCTTCGGCAGGTCGAGCGTGAGCGGGCTCGCGGTCGCGGTGCGCTGGAACGGAGAGCGAAGCGTGGTCGCGGCCGCGTTGCCGACGAGCACGTCGAGCGACACGTCGCGCACGCCGAACGCGAGCACGTGCACCTCCGTGCCCTTCCCCGTGACCGCGAGCTCCATCGACTTCGCCGCGGAGCCGAGCGGCACCACGCGCTTCGCGACGAGCTGCAGGCCCAGCGGCTTGCCGTCCTCGCCGTTCTTCGCCTTCATGCCGGCCTCGACGTCGGCGAGCAGCTTCTCGAGCGCTGCCTTGTGGCCCTCGTCGCATGCGCCGCCCTTGCTCTCGCCGGCGACGAGCGCATCGACGGCCGCCGCCTTCGAAGCCTTGTCGTCCTGAGCGGCGGGCTTGTGCGCGCCGCCGCCCCCTTCGGGCGCGGCGGGCTTCGGAGCTTCCGCGGGCGCGGGCGGAGCGCCGCCGCACGCAACGGCGAGCGACACGGAGACGGTCACGAGACCGAGCGAGAACGTGGACCACGACGAGGACGAGCGCATGCGCGCGTCATCGCGCGTTTCCGCGCTCAGGGCAAGATGGTCGCGATGTGAGCCTGGATGACGGCCTGCTGGTCGAACGCGCAGTGACCGCCGGGCTTCGTGTCGTCCTTCGTGAGCGTCATGCCCGCGGTCGTGTACGCGGTGACCGCGTTCTTGTAGCTCGTCGGCCAGATCGTATCGCCCGTCGTGATCTCGAAGTGCATGCGGAACCCCTGCTTCGTCGCGGCGTCCGGAGCGAACGCCGGCACGGGCGGCGCCGCTCCGCACTGGAGGAACGCGCCGCCGCGATAGTCCTTCGCGTGGAGCGGGATGAAGTAGCTCGACAGGAAACCGCCGCCGCTCGACTGACCGGAGAACAGGACGCGCGACAGATCGATGTCGTACTTCGGCAGGAGGTCCTGCTGCACGAGCTGGTGGAGGAGCGCCGCGGCGGTCGTCTGGTTGCCTTCGTTCCACCCCTGCCCGTTCGGCGCGAGCGCCGACACGCGAATGAGATCGTAGGTCGACGCGACGTTCGCCATCATCGTGATCATCTCGCGGTAGTTGCTCGCGGTGCTCCCGTGCAGGAGGACGAGCAAGCCGCGCGGCTTCGCGGGCGCCGCCGCGGGCACGTTGATGATGTACGAGAGACCGCCGGTCGACTTCAGCTCGTTCTGTCCTGTCGCTCCGCCGGTCCCTTTGCTGCTGTTGACCGTCGGCATCGTGCCCGTGCCCGTGCCCGTGCCCGTGCCCGGCGTCGTGCCCGTGCCCGGCGTCGTGCCCGTTCCCGGCGTCGTGTCGGTCCCGGTGCCGGTCCCGACATCGTCCTGTGTCGGATCGGCGGAGTCGTCGGCGGGCGTCCCCGTCGCCTTCCCCTTGCTGGGCTTGCGCTGGATCGCGCTGTCGTCGGGCGCGCTGCACGCGGTCACGGAGAGAACGGACGCGAGGGCGGCGGCGACGAAAACGAGCTTCACGACCTCAGTGTGAATGCGCCGGCGAGCCTCGCAAGATCTTAGACCCTCACCGGATTTGTCCGCTTTTCCCGTGGATCGACGGCTCCTCACGAGGACGGAGAACTTTCTTTTCGGTCGTCCGTTTCACCTCTGTGAATGCAGCGTGCGCCTGCGATAGTACGTGGCGCGTGACCCCTCCCGATCCGCTCGACGAGGTCCTCGTCGTCCGCTTCCAGAGCGGCGATCGAGCGGCGTTCGCGATGCTCGTAAGGCGGCATCAGTCGGGCCTCTACAACTTCGCGCTCCGCAACCTGCGTGAACGCACCGCGGCGGAGGACATCGTCCAAGAGGCGTTCGTGCGCGTTGCGCAGGCCGCCGCCGACTTCAAGTCGGACGCTCGCTTCTCGACCTGGGTCTACACCATCGTGCGAAACCTCTGCATCGACCAGATCCGCAAGAACGCGCTCCGGCGACATCCGTCGCTCGACGAGTCCGCGCGGCGATCGAGCGACGGTGGAGAAGGGCCGACGCTCGGCGAGCAGACCGCCGATCCGCGTGGTCGCTCCGACGTCGAGCGCTCGGTCGAGGGCGGCCGCTTGAAAGAGCGCATCCTCGCGGCCATCGATGCGCTGCCCGACGATCAGCGCGAAGTCTACTTGATGCGCGAGATGTCGAATCTACGCTTCAAGGAGATCGCCGAGATCACGGGCGTCCCCGAGAACACAGTGAAGAGCCGGATGAGGTACGCGCTCGAGCGCCTGCAAGAGGCGCTCGCCGAATTCGAAGAGCACGCGAGGGCACTCACGTGATCGACTGCTCCACCTTCCACGACTGCGAGCTCGACGCGCTCTACTCCGACGGAGGCGACGCCGCGGAGCTCGACGCCGAGGGCAAGGCCGCGATGGCCGAGCACGTGGCGAGCTGCGCCGACTGCGCCGCGCGGCTCGAGCGCCTGCGCCGGACACGGCACCGGATCCTGTCCGTCGCGGTCGAGCCCGTACCGCAGGACTTCGAATCGCGCATCATGGCCGCGGTCGATGCCGGGCTCGCACGGCGCGCGGCTTCGTCTCCTGCTCTCGTCGCGGCTTCTCCGATGGGCGCTGCCCACCGTGGGCCCGAGCCACAGACCGGTGGCGCGAAGATCCTGAGGTTCATGTCGCGGCCGTCGTTCGCCGTGGCGGCGACGTTCGTGCTCGTGCTCGGCGCAGGCGCCATCCTCATGACGCGGAGCCGGTCGATGAAATCGACGGCGCGAAGCGACGAGGCACCCGCTGCAGTCGCGGCTTCGCCGGCGCCAGCAGCGTCGGCCGCACAATCGCCCGCCGAGGATCGAGACGACCTCGCCCTCGCGACGGCGACGGCGCCGCTCTCTCCGCCCGCCGCGGTTGCCGCCGCGCCGGCCGCAGGAGGTCCGCCTCCGATGATGGCGGCGAAGGCGGCGAAGCCGCCTCTGTCGAGCGCCGCGGACGACCGCGCGTTCACGTCTGCGAAGGCTCTCTACGCCGCGAATCGCTGCGCCGAGGCGCTGCCGAAGTTCGAAGCGCTCAAGGCGAACATCCCGGAGGCGGAGCTCTACGCGGCGCGCTGCATCGCGAAGACGCGTGGATGCACCGCGGCTGCGCCTCGCTTCGATCAAGCTGCGCAAGCCAATGCGGGCACCGAGGCCGGGAGCCGCGCGCAGATCGAAGGCGCGAGGTGTTACCAGTCGACCGGCGATCTCGTCGCCGCGCGCAAGCGCCTCGAGGCGGCGAAGGACGAAGGCGTCCTCGCAGCGGAAGCAGAGCAAAGCCTCGACGCCCTCGACGGCAAACCCGGTGCGGGCACGCCGAGTGGAGGCGTGCACGCTGCGCCGCGAGCGCCCGCGCGTCCATCCGCCCCCGCCGCCGCGCCTCCGGCGAAACGCTGACCGTTCTCGTCAGGGGTTCGCGGTCCAGTGCTAGCTTCGGGCGCATGGCGTCTCCCATCCCTCCCCATGCGCTGTCGCGACGCACCGTCGACGAGCTCACGATCGAGGACGAGCGATCGTTTCGACACGTCGGCCTCTACGCCGATCTGAAGGAGGTGCTGCGGCGCGCGAAGTATCCGTTTCGCGTCCTGCCAACGGCGCTGTCGGGCCGTGCAGATCGCGCGCTCCTGTTGAACCTCACGTTCTGGGGACCCGACTCCGGAGGCGACGTGCTGGAGAGCGACACGCTGCCCGCAGACGTCGTCGCACACGCTGCGTGGCACCATCTCGCCGCGAAGGCGCTGCCGTCGGCCGCGGGCGGTGCGCCGTCGGTCGACTCGCTCTTTCTCGGCGAGTCGATCGCGAGCGCCTTCGACGTGTACCTCGTCGGTCGGCTGCTCGGCCATGCCCCGAGCTCCACGTTCCTCGAGAGTCAGGTGCCCGCGATGGCGGACACCGCCGATGCCGCGGGCCTCGACGAGGACGGCTTCGAGGCGATGCTCGAATCGATCGCGCGCGATCCCGAGCGCGCGTTCGGCGATCTCCGCGAGCTGCTCTTCGATGCCACGTCGTCCCTCTTTGCATGCGGCAGCGTCGAAGAGGCGAGCGCGGCGCTCGCGAAGCACGACGACCATCGCTTCGCATCGCTCCTTCATCGCTTCGAGCTGTCGAACTGGGTCCTCTACGCACGCGCCTATGGCGACGCGCAACCCGACGCGCGCGCGCGCAGCATCGACGCGAAGCTCCGGAGCGAGAAGCTCTCGCTCGAATGGCTGGCGCGCGAGTGGGTCACGCCCGCGATCGCCTGACGCCGTCAGCGAGCGGGCCGCGCCACTTGCTTCACCGTGTCGTAGAGGACGTCGAGCTCGACGGGCTTTCCCAGCCAACCGGCTGCGCCGATCTCCTCGGCGCGCGTGCGCGGATCCTCGGCCGCGGTCATGACCACGATCGGCGACGGGTCGCGTTCTTCCTCACGGTAGCGGCGCGCGAACTCCCATCCGTCCATGACGGGCATCTTCATGTCGAGGAGGATGAGGTCGGGCTTCGATCGCTCGGCGATGTCGAGGCCTTCGCGGCCGTCGCACGCGGCGAGCACTTGGTGTCCCCGGTCCTCGAGCATGAGGACCAGGAGACCGCGCATGTCGGGATCGTCCTCGATGACGAGGACCGAAGAGCCGTGACCGTTGTGCCCGTGTTCCACCTTCACACCCGCAAGCTGAAGCAGAATTTGCTCCCGCCCCCTTCTTCGCTTTCGAACCACATCCTTCCGCCCTGCTGCCGCACGATCTCACGCGAGATGTACAGGCCGACGCCCATCCCGCCGTAGTCGTGCGGTGTGTCGGTGTGCGCCCGATAGAAGCGCTCGAAGATGCGGTCCTGCTTGTCACGCGGGATGCCGACGCCGTGATCGCGCACGCAGACGACGGCCGCGTGCTCCTTGGCGGCGACCGACACCTCGATCGGGCCGCCGCGCGGTGAGTAGCGAATTGCATTGTCCAGCAGCTTTTCCAGCACGCGCTCGAGCCGGACGCGGTCTGCGTTCACGACGACCGACTCGCACTCGACGACGCGCACGTCGTGCTTCTTCGTCGTGAGCGCCGCTTTGCGCGTGACCACGTCGACCAGCTCGGAGAGGTCGACCTTCTCGCGGCGCAGCTCCATGCGCCCGAGCTGGAGCTGCGACACGTCGAGGAGGTCGCCGACGAGCCGATCGATCCGCTTCGCACCGCGATCGATCGCCTGGAGGCTGCCGGCGAGAACCGGCGGGAGGTCCTGCGCCGAGCGCAAGATCAGCTCTGCATAGCCCTTCATGATCGCGACAGGCGTCTTCAGCTCGTGGGCCGCGACGCGGATGAACTGGTCCTTCAGTACGTCGAACTCGAACACCTGCGAGACGTCACGATCGACGGCGACGGCGCCGATGATCTCGCCGGCGGCGTCGCGGATCGCGGTCGCGTTGCAGCGCATGTACACCTTTCGGCCCGTGCGCTCCGACACGAAGGGCGCGCTCATCACGGTCTCGCCCGCGAGGGCGCGCGCGAGCGGCAGCTCTTCGGGACCGAACGGCGTGGCGTCGAGGTGTCGCAGGTCGAGGAGCTTCGCGTAGTCCCCGAGCGTGTGCGCGAGCACTTGCTTCGGCTCGACGCCGGTGAGGCGCGTCTCCGCTTCGTTGATGTGCGTGATGTGCCCGCCCGCATCGCAGACCACGACGCTGTCGATCATGCTGTGGTGGATGTGCTGCAGCTCCGCGGCCTGCCGCTGGGCGACGTTGGCGAGGTCCTCGATTCGCCGTCGTGCCATTACCTGCTCGGTCGTATCGAGGAGCATCGTCAACACCGCGGGCCCGTGCTTCGTCGGCACACGCAGGTAGTTGACCCAGAAGAAGCGCTCCTCCGGCGGCCCGTCCGTTTGGCGGCGGACGACGTACGGAATTTCGTGGGCGCGAAAGGGCTCCCCCGTCTCGAGGACGTGGCGGAGGATCGGAAGCAGCTTCTCCGGGTTGTCCGGCGTGACCTGCGCGACACCGAGCCCAACGCGCGGGCGCTCTCCCATCGTACGTACGAACGCCGGGTTGACGAGGTCGTACACGAGGTCTGTGCCTCGATTGAGCGCGATTCCGACCGGGGCGTTTTCGAAGACGGTCTGGAGCAGCTCGTGCTTCTTGGCGATCACGGCGAGGAGGTGCTCGCGCTCCGACTCGGCGCGGCGTGCCTCCGTGACGTCGAGGAAGCTCCAGACACGACCGACCCAACGATCGTCGAGCCGCTGCGGCTCGGAGTGCCGCTCGAACGTACGGCCTCCCGTGAGCTGGATGAAGTCATGGCTGTGCGTGTGCGCGTCGCCGCGGAGGTCTCGCATCGCGCCGAGGAACACGTCGCGATTCTCGACCTGATCGAGCACGTACTCGACGGCGCGGTCGTCGTCGCGCAGATCCATGATCGTGTGCGGGATCCGCCACATGTCGACGAACTTCTCGTTGAAGATCCGGATGCGCCCGTCGTGATCGACGGCGACCAGACCTTCGGCCGCCGCGTCGAGGGTCGCGCGGAGGAGCGACACCGAATGGTCGAGCGCTCGCTGCACGCGCTTGCGCCCGGAGACGTCCTTCACGAACGCGAGATAGAGCGGCTCACCGCGGCCCGTGACCGGCATGGCCGACACCTCGACGTCGATCTCGTGTCCGTCGCGATGCAGAAAGCGGTCCTCACGCGCCGGCGCGGTTTGGCCGGTCGCGAGCATACCGATGCGCTCCAGGACGATCGGGCGATCATCCGGATGGACGTGATCGAGGATCGGCTGGCCGACGAGGTCGTCCGGGCTGTCGAACCCGAGCATCGCCGCGAACGCAGGGTTGGCATAGACGACGCGTCCGTCACGGTGGAGCACGATGCCGTCGGGCGACCTCTCGATGAAGGCCTGGAAGTCGAGCTCGGCGCGACGGACGCGATCGTCGGCGCGCCGCTGTCCGTCGGTCTCGAGCAGCGAGACGACGGCGCCGTCGACGGCGCCGCATCCGCCCTTCACCAGGGTCGCGGTATGCGCGACGACCGCGCGCGTGCCGTCGGGGCGCGCGATGGAGTGCTCCGCCGTCGCGCGCGCTTCACCGGTGCGGAGCACACGCAGGACGGGAAGGTCCTCGCCAACGATGGGCTTGCCGTCGGCGGCCGCAACGTTCCACGTGCGCGGAGAGCTACCGGAGATCTCCGCTGCAGAAGCCCCGAGGATCCTCTCGGCCGCAGGATTCGCGTACGTGAACGTCCCAGTGCGGTCGACTAGCAGAAGACCTTCGACGGCGGAGGCAAGCGCAACGTCGGGCGCGAGCACCATGGTTCCTTTCCAGCTCGCAACTTAACCCGCGAGCGGGAAACCGCTATTCCCGTTCAGAACCAGGTCGCGCGGGCTCGTGCGTACGAGTCCTCGTTGCTCCGGCAGAGCGCGCCGAGCGTGCCGACGCGCGGGAGCTCCGTGCTGACCCAGTACTGCGCGGCCGCGAGCTTGCCCTCGTAGAAGTCGCGATCGGCCTCCGAAGCGCCGCGCGCGAGCCCTTCCTTCGCCGCCGCGGCTTGAACGATCCACTGCCATGCGACGACGACGATCGAGAGCATCTCCATGTAGTCGAAGCTGTGGCGCATCATCGCGTCGACGTCGCCCTTCATGCCGAGCTCGCCGAGCTGCATCGTGACCTCACCGACGGCGGTGACGGAGCCCTGCAGGCGGGTGAGCCATGCATCGGGGACACCGGCGCGCTTGGCGCGGCCGATCGTCTTCTCGATCGCGTCCACGAGCGCACGCAGGGCAGCTCCACCGCCGGCGATCACCTTGCGACCGAGCAGGTCCATGCTCTGGATCCCGCTCGTCCCTTCGTGCAGCGTGTTCAGCTTCTGATCGCGAAGCCACGACTCGGGCAGGTACTCGCTCGTGTAGCCGTAGCCGCCGTGGATCTGCACCGCGAGCGCGTTCGACTCGAAGCCCTTCTCGGCCGGGAACGTCTTCGCGATCGGAGTGAGGAGATCGAGCAACAGGCGTGCGCGCGTGCGCTCGTCGTCCGAGGTGGCGTGCTCGGAGAGGTCCTGGAGGCGTGCGGCCTCGACGACGAGCGCGAGCCCTCCTTCGACGATCGCCTTCTGGCGCAGGAGCATGCGTCGCACGTCGGCGTGCTCGATGATGGGCACCTGCGGCGACTCGGGGCTCTTCGCGCCGAGCGGCCTGCCTTGCGGGCGCGTCTTCGCGTACTCGAGCGACTCCTGGTAAGCGACCGCCGCCGTCGCGACGGCGTTCAGCCCGACCATGATGCGGGCCTCGTTCATCATCTGGAACATGTACGAGATGCCGCGATGGGGCTCGCCGACGAGCCAGCCGTGGCAGTCGTCTTGCTCGCCGAAGTTGATCGCGAGGCTCGCGATACCGCGCCAGCCGATCTTGTGGATGACGCCGGCGACGTGGACGTCGTTCGAAACGAGCGCGCCGGTCTTCGGGTCGATGCGCTTCTTCGGTATCGCGAAGAGCGACACGCCCTTGATCCCGGCCGGCGCGCCTTCGATGCGCGCGAGCGTGAGGTGGACGATGTTCTCGGTGAGATCGTGATCGCCTGCAGAGATGAAGATCTTCGAGCCGCGGACGAGGTAGTGGCCGGCGTTCTCGACCGGCTTGGCGACGGTCTTCACGTCGGTGAGGCTGCTGCCCGCCTGCGGCTCGGTGAGCGCCATCGTGCCGGTCCACTCGCCGGAGTACATGCGCGTCATGAAGCGCTCGCGGAGCTCGTCGGTCCCGAACGACTCGAGGAGCCGCGCCGCGCCGGTGGTCAGGCCCGCGTAGCCGTACGCGCTGAGGTTCGCGGCCATGAGGTACGCGTTCGCGAGCGTCGCCACGCAGGTGGGCAGGCTCGCTCCGCCGACGCTCGGCGGCCTCGTCGCGGTGATCGTGCCGAGCTCGACGAGGCGCGGATAGATGGCGTGCATCGCCGGGTGCACCCGGAGCTGGCCGCCGTCGAGCGCGGGCGGCGCTTGGTCCATCGGCTTGTATGCGGGGTAGAGCACCTCGCGCGCGAGCTTGCGTGCAGATTGCACGTACATCTCGCAGGTCTCGATGGTGTGATCGGCGAACGCCGGCAGCGCGAGGAGCGCCTTCGTGTCGAGCACCTCGTGCAGGAGGAACTCGACGTTGCGGTCGGAGAGGAGCGGGTTCGCCATGGCGGGGCGACTGTACTTCACTACCCGAGGGTGCGCGCTAAGTGGACGCGCATGATTCTCGTCCCTCGAGTCGTGCTCGTCCACTTAGCCTCTACTCAGGTGGGGCCGGAGGCCCCCTCGTTGCTCCGCAACGATCCTCCCCCATCGCCTTCGGCGAAGTCGTGCTTCGCACGACGAGAGCTCAGCCCGCCTCTCGCCCGTGCGAAGCACGGTTCGCCGAAGGCGAGTCCAGGGAGGCTCGCGAGCCTGCGAGCGAGGGGGACGAAGTCCCCACCTGGGTAGGAACTAAATCGCCGAGCACGATCCGAGGTACGAGGATCGCGCTCGGCGATTTAGACTGGTCGCTTGGCGACGTCCCTCGAAGCTGCGCTCCGCGAGACCCCGAAGCAGCGGCGGATCCGCCGGCTGAAGAAGGCTGGGCTCAACCTCGTGTTCGCGGCGATGGCGTACGCGATGATCGTGGGTGCGGCGCGGCTGCTTCATCGCCGCGTGCTGTATCAACCGCCGGAGGATGCGCCGGCGGAGCTGCCGGAGGGCGCCACGCTGCTCACGGCGAAGGCGGCCGACGGCGTCCTCGTGAACGCGCTGGAGTTCTCTGCGCCGAAGGCGACGCGGACGATCGTCCATTTCCACGGCAACGCGGAGACGGCCGAGGCGAACGCGTTCCTTGCGCGCGAGATGAAGAAGCGCGGCTTCTCGATGGTGCTGGTCGAGTATCGCGGGTACGGGCGGTCGCGCGGGACGTCGCCGAACGAGGAGGGGCTCTACCTGGACGCGGCGGCGATCCTCGACGTGCTGGCCGCGCGGGGCGTGGGGCCGGACAAGACCGTGCTGTGGGGTCAGTCGCTCGGCACGGGCGTGGCGGCGGAGATGGCGAACCGCGGTCGCGGCGCGCGTCTGGCGCTCGTGGCTCCGTTCACGTCGACGGTCGCGATGGCGTCGAGGGTGGTGCCGTTCCTGCCGGCGAGGCTGGTGATGGCCGATCGCTTCGACACGCTATCGAAGGCGCCGAGCATCGCAGCGCCGACGCTGGTGGTGCACGGCGACATCGACGACGTGATCCCGTTCGAGCAGGGCGAAGAGGTGAGCCGGACGTTGCCGCATGGGACGTTCGTGAAGGTGCCGGAGGGGCGGCACGACAACCTGTACAAGTCGATGTCGGTCATCGCGGCGCTGGCGTCGCACGCGGGTAGCTAGACGAACCGGGGTCATAAAACGAACCGGGGTTCGAAAACGGCCATTCGAAGTCCTGGTCCTGGTCCTGTTCCCTGTTCTCTTCTCCCCTCACGGAAGCCGCACCCTCTCCACGACGAAGCTCGGCGTCTTCAGCTCGCTCATCACGAAGTACGCGTACCTCGCCACCACGTCCGGGCCCTGCACGCTCGGCTCGATCGTCAGCGCCGACACGCGTCCGAGCTCACCCGCCAGACGCTCCGGCACGCACGCGCGCTCCGAGAAGTCGCCCGGCGTTGGCGCGCACGTCCACACCTCCGTACCGGAGCCGCCTCGCTGCGCCCACACGACACGATCGCTCGTGGCCGCCGCCGCCGTCACGTCCATGCCCGCCGCCGCGAACGTCGTCACGGAGGTCGGCTCGCACGTCGTCTCGCCTTCGAGGATCTCGCACTGCGCGAGACCACCGCCGCGGTCGCTCGCGCGCGTCCAGATCACACGCCGCGCCGACACCATGATCGCCGCCTTCGCCGGCTCGGCGAGAAGCGGATCCTCCTTCACGAGCTCGTGGACGACGCTCGGGCCCGCATCGCTGCCGGTCGGCGTGAAGATCGAGAATGCGCTCCGGCCGATCTGCACCAGCTTGCGCTGCGGTCCGTCGCTCGCGAGCGACACGCCCGTGCCCGCCGCCGGCAGCGTCACGATGGTGCTCGTCTGGTTCGTTCCGTCCGTCGCCAGCGCGCGCAGATCGGACTGCTTCGCGCCCGCATTGCGATTCACCCAGTACAGACGGCCGGTCGAGGTGTCGGTCGTCACGGCGCTCACGCCGGGCTCCGTGAACGTCGTCGCCGACGAGCACCTCACGAGCTGCCCGAAGTAGCAGTACGAGAGCTTCCCCGCGACGGGATCGGCCCACGTGACGAGGCTCCCGTACGGCGCGAGCACCTGCGGCGACGGATTCACCGACTGCGCGTACATGACCGCCGGCATCGGGCACGGCTTGTCCGCGGCGCAGCCGTACACGCCGCCGGTATGTGTAAAATACACGAAGCCGTTCAGCGACAGGACGTCGCCGGGCGTGCCGTCGAGCGTCGCGATCACCGCCGGATCGCCCCCGGCATCTCCGTTGCCGCCGTCGGTGCATCCGCCGTCGCACGCCGTCTGCGCGACGCAGCGGTCGCCTCTGCACGTGAGCCCGTCGGCGCAGCCCGTGTGCGTTCCTTCGACGTTGCACGGCTCGCCTTCCCTGCCCTGCGCGAGCGCGCCGTCGTGGAAGCCGAGGATCGCGCTGCACCCGACGCCGGATGCGCACAGCACGAGCAGCACCGAGAGGCCGCGCATCACCACGTGCTCCCGATCCGCAGCGACCCGGGACCGATCGACACCGCCGTCTGCCCCGACGCTCTCGCCGGCGTCGCCGTGAGGTAGAGCACGATGCCCGTCCCCGCGAGCACGAGCCCGCCGACGAAGACGCCCGTCGCCACGCCCGCGATCGTCCCGGCGGTGTCGCGACGCTCGAGCCCGCTCGACGTGCACACGTCGTCGACACAACCGCCGTTCTGGTTCGAGCGCTGGTACGCGCTGCTCGCGATCGCCCCGGCCACCAGACCTCCAGCGAGACCGAGCGCGCCGGCGCCGCCGATCACGAGCCCCCACGTGCGCTGCGCGCTGCCGCTCGAGGTCGTCGTGTCGAGCGAGGCCGGAGGCGCGATCGGTCGTGACGCGATCGAAGCCGCGATCGGAGCGGCCGCCGCAGCCTCCGCCTCGAGCGCCGGAACGGCGACCGTTCTCTGCCCCGCGTCGGTCTTCACGTCGACGCTCTGGCTCCAGGCCTTCCTCTGCGGAGCGCGCGCCTCGACGACGTGCACGCCCGGATCCACGGGAACGGCAGACCCGAACGCAGCAGGATCGACGACCGCTCCGTCGCGCCGGATCTCGAGGCCTTCGGGCGCCGGAGCCGCGATCGTGATCGCGAGACGCGAGAGCTTCGGCGCGAGCGCCGCCGCGTGCGCGCGCGCGAACTCGGCGCGCTCTTGCTGCGAGGCGCGATCGGCCATCGTCGCGGCTTCGGTGAAGCGCGCCCACGCGCTCGCCGTCTTCCCCGCCTTCTCGTAGCAATCGGCGAGGTTCAGCAGCGTGCCGAGCTTCTGCACGAGGTGATAGCTCGCCTCGAGCTTCGGACAGCCCTCGGCGTAGCTGCCCTCCGCCGTGAGCCGCTTGCCCTCCTCGAACAACGCGAGGGCCGAGGCGGTGTCGCCGGCTTGCGCGTGCGCCGCCGGAGCGCGCGCCGTCATCGATGCCACCGTCAGCGCGATGCACGCCACACGAGGCGCCACACGGGAGATCGCCGATCGCACCTCGCCAGACTACTTCTTGCCCGGCTCCGTCGTCTCTTCGATCGGATGGAGCTCGACGCGGCGGTTCTTCCGGCGGCCCTCCTCGTTGCCGGTCGTGTCGATCAGCCGATCGGCGCCATAGCCCTCGCTCCTCAGGCGCTCCGCCGCCACGCCGCGCGCCTCGAGCCATTTCTGGACGGCCTCGGCGCGGTCCGTGCTCAGCTTCTTCACGTCGGCGGGCTTCGCCTCGCGGTCGTCCGCATGGCCCTCGATGCGCACGCGGAGCCGAGGGTTCTCGCTCAGGAGCTTCGCGATCGCCTCGAGCGCGGGCGTCGCCGAAGGATCGAGCGCGCTCGCACCCGCCGCGAAGATCACCTGCTGCGGGATCACGATCTTCTCGAAGGGCGCTTCGGCACGCGGACATCCGTTCGTCTTCGGATCGGCGGTCGGGACGCCCGCGACGTCGACGCATGCGTCCTCGCGATCGGCGACGCCGTCCTCGTCGCGGTCCGGACAGCCCGCCGTCTTCGGATCCGCGGTGCGCGTCCCGGCGACGTCGGGACAGGCGTCATCGGGATCGTTGAACCCGTCGTGATCGCGATCGGCAGGACAGCCGTGGTTCTCGGGGACGCCGTCGACGCTCGGACATGCGTCCTGCGCGGCGCAGATGCCGTCGCCGTCGGGATCGACGCAGACGTCCGGCGCATACTCGAGAGAGAAGACGACGCGCATCGTGGGTGTGCCGTCCGCGCGCGTGAAGCCCGGTCCGATCGCGCTGCCGGTCTTCCAGTGCTGCGCGAGCGTGAGATGCGCGCTGATGAGCATCTCGAGCGGCGTGTTGCGCGTGCGGAATGGACGATCGCCCCCGGCGACCACCGTGCTCCCGTAGACCTCGGGGCCGAACACGAAGCGGTCGTTGACCTTCACGCCGAACGCCGCGCTGTAGATCAGCTCGCTGCCGAGCGGGCGCTGCTCGAACGTCGCATCGAGCGGGCGCACCGAGACGCCGAGCTTCGCGGCATACACGAAGCCTTCGAAGTCGCCGGCGACGAGCACGCGCGGCGTGACACGCACCGTGCCGTCGCTCGCGAAGAGCGAGCGCTGCCCCGTCGGGAAGTGCACCTGCGCGCCGACGGCGCCGCTGATCGCCGAGCCGTACTCGCCGAGGATGCGGACGTCGCCGGAGAGGCGCGCATCGCCGAGCGCCTGCTTCTCGGGCGTGCTCGTGGTCTGCGTGATGCCTGTGATGTCCTCGCCGCCCTGGTAGAGCGCGACGGGCAGGTTCGCTGCGACGCGGAAGCGATCGTGGAGGACGATCGAGCCGCCGAGGTGCACGAAGATCTGATCGGTGATGACGTCCGCGCGCGGATTGCCCTGGATATTCGACGGATCGTAGAGGACGAGCGGACGATACGCCCACTCGAACACGGTGCCGAACGCCGGCCGGAAGTTGCCGCGGAAATCGAGCGACTCGTTCGCGTACCAATCGCTGCCTCGCTCGGAAGGCTCGAAGCGATCCACCGCGAAGCCGCGAACGGCCGTCTGGGCCTGGGCGCGCGATGCCCCCAGCGCGACGAACAAAGCGATCGCAGCGCACAGCCGAAAGAAGAGCCGGAGAACGAGGCGCGTAGCCATAGAGTCTGGTTGTCGCTGGCTTATAGTGCAGCAGCGTGCGGTGCTCGACTGTCATGTTTGCTGCGGCGGTGTTCGCGGCGCTTGCATGCGCGCCGCGAACCGCGCGCGGCGACGGCGTCCGCGCGCTCCGCTACGACACGCGCATCGATGCCGCAGTGACGTCGGTCGGCGGCGTGTGGTGGGTCACGTCCGAGCTCCTGAAGGCCGAGCTGGTCCCGGAGAAATGCCGCTGGTGTTACCGCGCCGAGGACGGCGGCGATCTCCTGAACCCGTACGACGGGTGGCTGCGCCGCAAGTTGATCTGGAAGAGCACGAACGCAGCGGCGACGGCGAGCTCGGTGATCGACTACTTCATCGAGCCGCTCGCGATGATGGGCCTCACCGCAGGCGCCGCGGGCTACGACAAGGCGATCGGCGGCTTCCCCGTCGACGCGTTGCTCATCACCGAAGCGACGGTGATCGCCGCCGATCTCAACCAGATCGCGAAGTTCGCCTTCGCGCGCGAGCGGCCGTTCGTGCACTACCTGCCGCGCGCACCGGAGGCCGTCCGCGCGCTCACCGACAGCCCTTCGGACGACAACCTCTCCTTCTTCTCCGGCCACACGACGCTCGCGTTCGCCCTCGCGACGTCGACGGGGACGATCACGACGATGCGCGGCTACCGGCTCGCGCCGGTCGTGTGGGCGACGGGGCTCTCGCTCGCGACGTCGGTCGGCTACCTGCGGATCGCCGCCGACAAGCACTACTTCTCGGACGTGATGGTGGGTGCGATCGTCGGATCGATCGTGGGCATCGGCGTGCCGCTCCTCTTCCACTCGCCGGCGTCGTCCGACGCGGCGAACCCGCCGAGCGCGAGCGGTCAGGCGCTGAGTGCGCCGCCCGTGCGCACGGCGTTCTCGATGAGCGGGCCGTTCTGAGGCGTTCGATCCCTCCGTCGATTTCGCGGGCGGCGGAGTCTCGCTACGCTGAGAGGATGTCGATCCACACGCTCGAACCGGGGCTCCTCCTCGCGGCGCCCCGCCTCGGCGATCCGAACTTCGAGGGCACCGTCGTCCTTCTCGGCGCTCACGAGGACGGCGGGTCGATCGGCTGGACCGTCAACGGCGCGAGCCTCGCGGGCGCTGCGGAGATCGTCCGCGCCACGCGGCTCGTCGCCGCGACCGACGTCCTCCCCCCGGTCTTCGACCAGCAGGCGCTGAGCGGCGGGCCGGTCTCGCCCGAGTCGGTGTGGATCCTCTATCGTCGCGCGCCCGGCGCGGAGCTCCTCTCCGGCTCGCTCGAGGTCGGGACGGAGATCGCGGTCACGTCGTCGATGGATGCGCTGCGCACGATCGTGGCGGGCGAAGGGCCGACCGAAGCGCGTCTCTTGATCGGCTACGCAGGCTGGGGACCCGGGCAGCTCGAACGCGAGGTGTCGAAGGGCGTGTGGCTGCCTGCGGCCGCGGACGCGAGCCTCCTCTTCGACGGTCCGCCCGCGACGCTGTGGCAGCGCGCGTACGAGCAGGCGATCGGCACGATTCCGGCGGCTTTCGTGGGCGGAAAACGCGGCTCGGCCTGATCGACGCCATGCGATGGACGGGGATCACTCCGCCGCGACATCGGCCGACCCCGCGACCGCAAGGACGAGCTCACGGATCACCTCCGGCGAAGCGCCCTCTGCGCGGGAGAGCACGAGGACACGACCGACCAGCTCGGGGTGCGCCGCGCGGATCTTCTTCGAGGCCGCTGCAGCGCGGCGAACGTCCGCCATCACGACCGCGTCGAACACCGTCCCGGTCGCGATCGCGCGGAGCGCGCACTCGGCCGAGTCCACGTCCGCGACCACCGCGACCGGCTGGAGCAATCGAACGAGCGCGCGCCTCGCGACTTCGTCGCCGTCGACGACGAGAACGGAAGGACGAGAGGGCGCCATCGCCGCAGAACGTAAATACGGCCGGCGCGTGTCGCCGTGCGGAATGCACTCGAGCTAAGACGTTCGCGCGGCGCGACGCGACGCCGCCTAGGTCAGCCGTTAACCTGCGCGAAACATTCGCGCAAACCGGACGACATGGCGAGGGTGTCACGATTGCGCGATGCTCCCTCTCCACTCACTCGAAGAGTTCACGGCGTCGATGCCGGACGCATATCGCGAGGCGTTCGACGACGAGGCGATCGCTCTGCACGCGGCCCTCGTCGCGCGTCGCAGCGGGAGCACGACGCGCGTCGAGATCTGGAAGGACCTGCCGGAGCGCGTCGTCGCGATCTGCATCGTCGCCGACGATCGTCCCGGGTTGCTCTCGCAGATCAGCGCCGCGCTGGTCGCTCACGAGATCGACGTCGTGACCGCGCATGCGTACTGCCGCACGCGTTCCGACGGCGCGAAGGAGGCGGTCGACTTCCTGTGGATTCGACGTGTCGCGCGGCCGAACGGCTCGATCGGGCCGATCCGCGCGCGTGACGTCGCGGCCATCGGCGAGATGGTCGATGCGCTCGTGCGAGGCAACGCGAAGTTCGACGCGGCGGTGCACTTCGCGCGCGCGATCCGAACGGCGGAGGCGAACACGCGCGTCCGTTTCGAGAACGCGCCGCGCGGCGAGGGCGACGGCACGATGCTGCTCACCGTCGAGGCGACGGACCGGCCGGGGCTCTTGCTCGTCGTGACGAAGGCGATCTTCCGCGCCGGCCTGCAGATCATCGGCCTTCGCGCGACGAGCGAGCAAGGACGCGCGATCGATCGCTTTCACCTCGCCGAGCAGGACGGGAAGCCGCTCGTGCAAGCGCGGCTGCTCTCGCTCCAGGTCGAGATCCTCACGGCTCTGGAGGACGGCGGGGCGGACGAGACGAGCTCCGCCGCAGCCCCGCCGTGACGAGCACCGGTGCCACGCCTCCCGTCCTTAGTTCCGGCAACCGTCCTTAGTTCCGGCGACCCGTCCTTAGTTCCGGCGACCGTCCTTAGTTCCGGGAACCAAGGTTCGAATGGGGGGCGGCGGCCCCGCGGTTAGAGCGTTTTCAGCGCGGCGATGATGTCGGCTTCGTCGAGGATGCCCGACCAGAAGACGTCGCCCTGGCGCTGCACGCTTGCCTCCGTCGGGACGCGGCCCGAGCGGATGCCGCGCGCGAGCGGCCGCGCGGAGACCGGGCCCACCGTGTCGCCGCCTTCGACCCAGACGAGCCAGATCGGTTGTTCGAGATGTGCCGGATTGCCGAAGCCCGTTTGGTGCGCCTGCATCGCCGAGGACTCTCGCCGCGCACGCGCCCGCCGGCAAGCGGCCGAGCCTCCCATTTGCGTCTCGATTTCGGCGCGATCCAGCATGACTGGCAAGTTCCGCCATGGCGTACCATCGGGGTCGATGAGCACGTGAAATGAGCCGTTTCGTGGACCTGAGGGCGGCGGGCAGCGCCTGAAAAGTTGTCCGAAGCGAATCCGACCTAGTACCGCCGTTGGGACAGGGAGGTTTCCTATGGTCCGAACGTCTTCGATGATTCTCGCCTGCACTCTCGTGCTGGCCGCCGGCTGCGCGAAGAAGCCCGTCGCCCGTGAGCTTGCGGTCGTGAACACGACGGCCGGCTTGCTCGGCAACGTCCGCCTCGACGATCAGCTCGCAAAGCTGTGCAACGTCACCTTCGGTAACGTCGATCGTGCCCCGAAGTTCGATTACGACGAGGCCGCGCTCTTGCCGCAGGACCGCGACGTCCTCGAGCAGGTGGCCAAGTGCGTCACCACCGGTCCGTTGAAGGGCCGCAAGCTGGCTCTCGTCGGTCGCGCCGATCCGCGCGGTGAGACCGAGTACAACATGGTGCTCGGCGATCACCGCGCCGACGCCGTCCACATCTACCTCGCGCGCCTCGGCGTCGGCGAGAACCGCATGACCAAGACGTCGCGCGGCGAGCTCGACGCCGAAGGTCAGGACGACGAGAGCTGGTCGCGCGATCGCCGCGTCGACATCGCGCTCGAGTAGTCGCAAGTAGCGGAGACTTCCGCGATCCAGAGGGCCCGCGCTCCCCTCGAACCGGATCACCCCCGGTTCTCACGTGCAAAGCGCATCACTTCCTTGGGCATGACCGATGCTTCAACAGCGGTCATGCCCTTGGTCGTTTCGTCGACCCTTCCCTCGCTGGGCACGGCGAGATCGGGCAAGTCGTTCGCGATGCCGAAGGCACCGATGCCGCCGAGGGTCGAGATCGTCGCGAAGTCGCCGGCCGAGCCGATCGAGATCCTCGAGATCGTCGACGACGAGACCACGCACGGCACCGGCAAGACGGTCGTGTGCGGCTACACCATCGGCCGTCTCCTCGCCCGCGGCGGCCTGTCCGTCGTGTTCGAGGTGACGCATCCGGACGTCGCCGAGCCGCTCGCGATGAAGGTCATCACCGACGAACGCCTGCAGCACGACCTCGCCGCGTCCGCGATCCACACGCATGCCGGCAACATCGCGAAGCTCGCGAGCCCCCATGTCGTGCGGACGTTCGATGCCGGTCGCCTGCCGTCGGGCGAGCCCTTCGTCGTCATGGAGCGCCTCCTTGGCGACGATCTCGACACGCACCTCCGCGCCCGCGGTCCCCTGCCCGTCGCGGACGCGATCGGCTTCCTGATCCAGGCCTGCGACGGTCTCGCCGAGGCGCACGCCGCCGGCATCGTCCACGGCGACATCAAGCCGGGCAACCTCGTCATCGAGCCGCGCCCGCAGGGCCCCTGCCTCGAGATCATCGATTTCGCGCCGTCGGTGCCGCGCGCCTCCGATCCGGACGATCCGCTGGTGACCTGCTCGCCCGGCTATGCGTCGCCCGAGCAGCTCGGGACGCGCCCCGACGTCGACGGTCGCGCGGACGTATGGGCGCTCGGCGCGGTGCTCTTCGAGCTCGTCACCGGCGCGCGGGCGTTCGAAGCGACGACGCTCCCCGAGATGCTGAAGGCGACCAGTCGCGTGCCGCCCTCCATGCGCGCGCAGAGGCGCGACGTGCCCGAAGGCCTCGACGACGTCGTGCGCCGATGCCTCGCGCGGGATCGCGAGCTCCGCTTCGAGGGCGTGCGTGAGCTGCGCGATGCGCTCGCTGCGCTCTCCACGGTCCCTCGTGCGGAGGTCGCATGGGCGCGGCGCGTGACCGTGCGCGTACGTCGTCCGAATGCGCGCCTGCGCAGCACGTTCTTCCTCGCAGCGCTCGGGCCCGCGTCGGCGCTCGTGTCGATGACGCTCGTGCGCCTGGTGATGGCCAGCGGCCTCGCCTCACCCCCCGTCCCTGCGGCATGGCCTCCGCCCGTCGCGCTGACCGCGCCCTCGACGGCGGAAACGCCCGCAGCCCCTCGTTGATCCGCGGGCGCGCGGGCCTGTCCGACATTCACCGCAGGCCAAAAACGGTGCGCTCCGCGCGTTCTCGGAACATCATGTGTCGATGCGGAACGTCCTCGTCTTCGCCGCGGCCGGCGGCGCGCTCGCCGCGGCCATCGCGTGTGGCAAGGGCGGCATCGAGCAGGTCGGCGAGATCGACCTCGACGGAGGCGCGCCGGACGACTCGGTGATCCTCGGTCCCGACAACAAGCCCGCGCCGACGGGGCCGGCCGGCTCCGGTCTCGCGACCGGTCTGCCGTGCGACGTGCAGGCGGTCGTCGAGAACCGATGCAAGACATGCCACGAGGGCAACGCCGGCGCGCCGCGGCTCCTCGACTACGCGGACTTCATGGCGCCCTCGAAGGCGGACCCGACGAAGAACATGGCGCTCATGTCGCTCGTCCGTCTGAAGAGCACGACGAGCCCCATGCCTCCGCCGCCGGCGGCGTTGCCGAATGCCGACGAGATCGGCGCGTTCGAGGAGTGGGTCGCCGCCGGTACGCCGAAGGGTGGACTCTGCACGGATCCGCCGCCCGACGGCGGCGTCGACGCAGGCGACATCGGCGATGCAGGCCCCGACGCCACGCCGGGATGCGCGAGCGGAGCGAAGTGGACGCAGGGCAACCAGAAGTCGCCGCTCATGCATCCGGGCGTCGCGTGCAATGCGTGTCACGGCAAGCTCGGCGGACCGAACCTCGCGTTCGCCGGCACCGTGTATCGCGGCGGACTGCACGACGTCGACGACTGCAACGGCACGGGCCCGCCTCCGCCGGTCACCGTCGTCATCACCGACAAGATGGGCAAGACCGTGAACGCGAAGGTCAACGAGGCGGGGAACTTCTACGTCGAGGCCGAGCAGGGCGGCCCCGCGAAAGGCCCTGGCGGAGGAGGCGGAGGCTTCAAGGCGCCCTTCCGCGCGAAGATCGTCGACGGCACGAAGGTGCGCGCGATGACGGGCTCGGTCACGTCGGGTGACTGCAACTCGTGCCACACGCCCGCCGGCAAGAACGGCGCGCCGGGTCGCATCCTCGCGCCCTGAGCGAACGTCAGCCTCCGAGGCTCGACGGCAGGTCGCACCCGACCGCGCGCGAGACGAGCACGCTTTCTGCTTCTTCGTGACACACGCGATGGAGAAGCACGACCGTAACGGCAGGAGCGACACGGTCCTGCGGATCATCGCCGCGCTGAAGCTCGTCAAGGTCGCGGTGCTGCTCGCGCTCGGCATCGCGGCGCTCGTGGTCGTCCATCACGATCCGCCCGACGTGCTCGTGCGCGCGGCGAACATCGTCGGCGTCGACCCCGAGAGCCGCCATCTTCACGCGCTCGCCTCGAAGCTCGGCGGCGTGAGCACGAAGCATCTCGAGGAGGCCAGCTTCGGGAGCTTCTTCTACGCCGCGCTCTTCGCGGTCGAGGGCGTCGGCTTGTGGATGAAGAAGCGCTGGGCCGAGTACTTCACCATCGGGATCACGCTGTCGTTCGTCCCCATCGAGATCTACGAGCTCGCCAGGCGCTTCAGCGCGGTGAAGTTGATCACGCTGGGGCTGAACGTCGCGATCGCCGTCTACCTGATCGTGCGCGTCACGAGCGAGCGAGGTCGACGACCAGCCCACGCGCGGCTCGGCATCGCTTCGCGCTGAGCTCCACGCCGATCGCGTCGAGGCCCATCGCATTCGCGACCGCGAGCACGGTGCCGCGACCGCAGAACGGATCGACGACGACGCGCGCACCGACCTCGTCGCGGAGGTATGCGCACGCGACCTCGCACGCGCGCACGCCCATCGCGCGGCTCCACGGCATGAAGCCGGCGTCGGGAAGGACGTCCGGGCCGGGGCGCCTCGGCGTGGGCCTGATCTCGTGCGCGATGCACAGCATGTGCGACCAGCTCGGGCGACCGAACGAGATCGTGCCAGGCGGCTTCCGGCACACGATCTTGTGCCACAGGAGCGATGCGCCCTCGTCCTCGGCGGCGCGCATCACGAGATGGCTCTTGTCGACGAGCGTCCCTTCGTGACGGATGTCGCTCTGGAAGAAGATCGCCACGCTCTGCCGCGGCGTCCAGGCGATCACGCGGCGAGCGGCGAGGACGAACCAGTCGCGCCACTCGTCGAAGCCGAGATCGGCGCGCTCGGACACGTCGGGGAGCGAGGTGACGACGCTCGCGCCCTCGCCCGGCG
>JAQBQJ010000380.1 GCA_028287065.1 Labilithrix sp.
GTTCCCAGGCGGCACGGCCTCTGGACCTCGCGTGGGTGCCGCGCCGCGCGTCGGCGTTCCGCGCGCGACCTCACCCGCGACGCCGTACGCGCCGCGCATGGCCACGCCGCAGCCGCCGATGGTCGTGCCTTCGAGGCCGTACGCAGCTCCGGCGCCGCGGGTGGGTGCGCCGACGATGCCGTACTCGGCGCCGTACGCGAGGCCGTACTCCCCGCCGAACACCGCGCCGCGTTTCGCGACCCCGGCCACGCCCATGGCGCCGCGCGTGGGCGCACCCCGCGCGGTTCCGCCGTCCTTCGGAGGAGGTGGGTCGTTCGCCGCGCCGCGCGGCGGAGGTTTCGCTCCGCGTGTCGGAGGCGCGCCGCGCTCGTCAGCACCGCCCGCCCGCGGCGGACGGCGCTGACGCGCGGCGCACGTGTCACGTCACCTCACTCGAAGAGCTGGATCTTCGAGCCGTCGCTCCAGAAGTAGCGATTCTGGAACTTGCCGTCGGGCGTGATCGCCGTGCCGTAGACCGACTTCGAGAACTGGTGGTTCTCCTTCGTGAAGGCGGCGTTCGCGCCGAGCCCGAGGTTCAGCGTGGGCAGGTTCTCGAGCGAGATGACCAGGTTGTCTGCGGTGAACGGGCCCTTGTTGGCCTTGAGGCCCTCGAGGAAGATGCGTCCCGCGATGTAGCCCTCGAGCGAGGTGAACGTCGGCGACGCGCCCGTCGGCTGGAGCAGCCGCTTGTACTCGAGCACGGCGTCGCTGCTGTCGACCTCGTAGTTCGGCACCACCTGCGAGACGAAGACGTTGTCGGTGAACGGCTTCGTCCCGGTCGGCGTCGTGACGTTGCCGAGGTCGTGCAATCGCCCGGCCAGCGAGTTCGGCCCAACGAACGACACGTTGCTGAACAAGATCGTCAAGCGATCGGCCTTCTTCAGCTGCGTCTGCTCCATGTCCGTCGCGTACTGCCAGGTCTTGAGGGCCTGGATGAACTGCGCGCCCGGACCGTACGTGTCCGTCATCATGATCCCGACGACGTGCGGCGCGGTATCCGCCGCGAGGATGCTCTTGATGTACGCGACCGCCGCCGCCGACGCGGACGGCACGCTGCTGGCGTCGTCGCGCGAGTAGCGGAAGCGCTGGAATGCGGGCGGCGTGTCGCGCAGCGTCTGGTACGCCGCGACGAGACCGTTGTATCCGGCGTCGCCGAACGTGTCGTTCTGGTCGAAGCTGATGATGTGCTTGTCGTCCGGTACCTTCTGCGCGAAGAAGAACTCGAGCGTCGCTCGCGCCTCCTGCCCGTAGCTGGCGCGCACGTTGAAGATGTACTTCGCGCACGGGCCGGCCTTCGTGTCGCGCAGCATCGCGGCGGCGCCGGTGAACGCACCGAAGTAGAGCGTGCCGGTCTCGACGATGATCGGCGCGGAGCGCACCATGGTGGGCGTACCGACGCTGCCGATGACGGCGGTGACGGCGTTCGGCCCAGCGAGGAGCTCCGTCTGCGAGAACGGCTCGCCCGCGGCCGGCGGCGTCTGCGTCGTCGGGCAGTGCGGCGGTCCAGTGCCGACGACGGCGTCGACGAGCGAGCGGGCATTCTGCTCCGCGAGCGCCGGCGTGTACTGGTCGTCGCGGAACACGAGCTCGAGCTTGCGGTTGCGCACTCCGCCCGTGTTGTTCTGTGCGTCGAACGCGAGCTGCACGCCGCGTCGCATCTCGAGGCCGAGATCCTGGCTCGGTCCCGACGCGGGTGCGCTCATGCCGATGCGCAGCGGCGCATCGGCGCCGTTCACGCATAGCTTCTGCTTGTCGCGCGACACGCAGACGAGATCGCCGCCGCAGTCACCGTCGGTCGCGCACGACTTCGGGTCGAACGTCGACGAGCACGACGCGCTTCCCAGGGACACGCCGAGTCCGGCGAGGCCGGCGAGCACGAAAAAAGTATGTTTATGCATGGAAGGCTCCTTCAGAAAGCGAAATGCCACGACGCGCCGCCGCCACGCCCGTCCGTCCACGGAGTGACTGCCGAGGCCGACGTGGGGCCCTTTTCGGGCTCCGAGGGAGAGCTTGCGAAATACCAAATCAGACCGATCGTCGCGATAGCTGCGCCACCGATCCCGATGCCGAGCCCGAGGTTCGCGCTGCCGACCGCCGACTTCGCGTCGTCGAACGACTTGTCGCCGGGCGGCGCCGCGCAGTTGTGCGCCGAGCGCGAACAGTTGTCGGGAACGTCGCCGAGGCCTTTCACGAGGAGGACACCCCCGACGATCATCGCCGCCCCGCCGAGAGCCGCGACGACGAGCGGCACCGCAGACCGCGACGGCGTCGACGGCTCGACGGTGGTCGTCCCTTTGTTCGCCGGCGGAGCGCCGTTGCCCTCGCCGAACGTCGCCATGATGGAGCGACCCTTCTCGCCGGAGCTGACGACGATGCTCTGGATCACTTCCTTCCCGGCGTGGACGAAGCGCACCGAGTGCTTTCCGGGATCGAGGTCGTAGCTCTTGCCTTCGTCGAGCCTCGACTGGACGAGGACGCCGTCGACGTAGACTTGCGTGTCGACGAGGTCGCCGCCCTTCGCGTCGCGCGCCGCGAAGCTCACGGACGGCACGGTGCGCGCGAGCTCGTCACCGAACTTCGCGCAGTCGGACTGCAGCAGCGCGGGGCACGAGGACTGCGCGCACACGAGGAAGAGCCGCTTCGAATCGGCGAGCTGTCCCCGTTCGCGTGCGTCCTGCCCGCGGCTGTGCGCCTCGACGCACTCGTCCTTCGTCGGCGGCGCGGCCTCGGCGCTTGCGCCGTACGTGAGCACACCCGCGCCGAACAGCGCGGCAAGAGCGATCGTGATGTGTCGTGAGCGTGTGGTGATCATAGACATCCCGGCTTGAAGACCTTTTTGGTGCCTTCGAAATAGAAAGGAGGATTGCAGTCGGGCTTGGGCGAAGCAGGCGCCGTTTGCTCGATGGGGGGAGATGGCGACGGTGCGCCGGGAGCCGCGGCCGGCCGCGGCGGAGGCGGAGGCGCGTACACGACGCGCGCACGC
>JAQBQJ010000395.1 GCA_028287065.1 Labilithrix sp.
GACTGCTGGCGCCAGGACGCGCAGAAAGTGATCGACTTACGCTGACCTAAGATGCGCTCGCCCTGGGCTCTGCACGACCTGCACGATCCCGCGCGACCAGGATTCGAGGGCGATCCACCCGCCGTCAACGCGTGCGGGCGATCGCGCCGAGCCACGTGCCCCGCGCATAGATGACGCAGTACGCCGCCGCGCTCGCGATGTTCACCACCGCCACGCACTGGAAGAGCGCGCGCAGCGTCCCGTGCATCACGCCGATCACCACGACGCCGAGGGGCACCTGGAACAGCAGGATCACCGCCGCGTCGATGGCGAACGTCGTGCGCGTCGCGCCGGCTCCTGCCATCGCATTGCCGAGCACGATCCCGATCCCGAGCGCGACGTACGAAGGCGCGACGACGTGCAGGTACTGGAGAGCGATCGCGACCGGCGCGGCCTCGTCGTCGAACACGCGCAGGATCGCTTCGCCGTACGCATACACGAGCGCGATGAGGAGCACGTTCGTCACGGCGTCGTAGCCCATCGTGATCCAGCCGCTCTTCTTCGCGCGTGCGTTCTTGTTCGCGCCGAGGTTCTGGCCGACGAACGTCTGCGCGGCCGTGCCCCATCCCATCGCGACGAACAGCGCCATCGTGTCGAGACGGAACACGAGCCCCATCGCCGTCGTCGCGGTCTGGTCTTCCTGCGTCGTGAAGAACCGCGCGACCAGCGAGTTGACGAAGAGCATCGCCGAGATGCGCAGGAAGAACTGCGCGCTCGACGGCCAGGCAATGGACGCGATCTTCTTGATCTCGTCCTTGTCGGGTGCGCGCTTTCCTCTGGGCGGGAACACGTCGAAGCGCCGCGCGAGGATGATCACGTTCGGGACGAGCACGAGGCAGCGCGCGATGATCGACGCCCACGCCGCACCCACCATCCCCATGCGTGGGATGTGGAGGACCTGCGCGATCGACGTCGCCCAGCCGAGGAAGCTCGGCGCTGGTCCCGGCCCGAAGATCAGGATGACCGCCAGGAAGACGTTGAAGATGTTTCCGCTCACGAGGAGCGCGACGGGCGTCTTCGCGGACCCGAGCGCGCGCTGCACGTTGGTGAGTTGCAGGAGGAAGAAGATCGAGAAGCTCCCCGCGGTCATGATGCGCAGGTACGTCGTCGCGATCTTCGCCACGTCGCCCTTCGCGCCGATCAGATCGCGGACGATGAACCCCGCGCCCAGCCCGCCGACCAGTCCGAGGAAGAGGCTCAGCGCGCCGATGATGATCATCGACTGCCACGCCGCGCGCTGCACGCCTTCCTGATCGCCCGCGCCCTTGCGCTGCGAGAGGATCGCCGCCGCTGCCGTCGACACGCCGTAGCTCACGATCGTGCCGAGCGCCGAGACCTGATCGCAGATGCCGATCGCGCCGACCGCCGCGCCGACCTCGCCGGCGGGGAGCCTCGCGATCAGGTACGCATCGACGAGGTTGAACGTCGTCTGGAGCGCCATGCCGAGCGCGAGCGGGGTGCCGAATCTCCCCACCTCGAGCGCGAGCGGACCCGAGAGAATCCGACTTTCTCGGTCCACGGCCATCGTCGCCCCGGGTTGTGTCAGGGTTTCGGGCCGGGGTCAAAGTCGTCCACAAGAGCTAACCGTGCGATGCCCGGTCCGCGACCGGCCGCCGATTAGCCGAAGTGTCCCGCGGAGTTGTCTTTCCGGCTCGGAAGAGGCTAAGAGATCGTCATGGCTGAGAAGCCCCCCGCGAATGACGAGCCGGCGAGCGGCCCGCCGAGCCCGATGTTCGAGCGCCCCGGCCGGCGCGAGATCGTCAAGCGCATCGGCATGTCCGCCGCCGTCCTTGCGGGCTCCGCTGTCGTCGGCAAGGCGCTCTGGGATCAGGGCGGCTTCGGTGCGTCGACGTCGTCGGCCGCACGTCAGGTCCGCGACTATCGACTGAAGGACCGCGCGCCCGACCATGCCGAGCTCGCGATCGCGAAGCAGAGGGACGGCGAGCCCGAGCCCTCGGCCGAGCAGCTCGTCCGCCGCGCCATCGAGGCAATGGGCGGCATCAAGCGCTTCGTCAGCCGCGGCGACGTCGTCGTCATCAAGCCGAACATCGGCTGGGACCGCATGCCGATCCACGCGGCGAACACGAACCCGGACGTCGTCGGTGCGGTCGTGCAGCTCGCCTTCGAGGCCGGCGCGAAGAAGGTCGTCGTCGCCGACGGCTCGTGCAACGACCCGAACCGCTGCTTCCAGCGCTCCGGCATCTGGCGCAAGGCCTACAGCCTCGGCGCCGAGGTCGTGCTCCCCGCCGAGCATCGCTTCCGCACGACGCGCATGAAGGGCGAGATCCTCGACGAGTGGCCGATCTTCACGACGCTCGTCGATGCCGACAAGGTCATCAACGTCCCGGTCGCGAAGCACCACAACCTCGCCAAGTACACCGCGGCGATGAAGAACTGGTACGGCGTGCTCGGCGGCCGCCGCAATCGCCTGCACCAGAACATCGACGTGTCGATCGCCGACCTCGCGACGTTCATGCGCCCCACGCTCGTCGTCGTCGACGCGATGCGCGTGCTCATGCGTAACGGTCCGCAGGGCGGCAACATCGACGACACGAAGGTGATGAACACCGTCTTCGCGACCGTCGATCAGGTCGCCGCCGATGCCTACGGCGCGACGCTGATCGGACAGCATCGCGACAACCTCCCGTATCTCAAGATGGGCCACGAGCGCGGCCTCGGCACGATGTACTGGGAGAACCTGAAGGTCCGCGAGGTCTGATGGCGGCAGCTACGTCCCCAGGCTCCGGCCAGAGCAAACCGCACGCGGGCGTCGCGCTCGACGCCTCGGCGATCGATCACGCGGCGCTGCACGACGCGGATCACACGCACGTGCACGTCGAGCCGATCCCTTGGAAGACCGGCGCGGTCGGCGCGGTGAAGCCCATCGATCGCGACACGTCGTGGACGCCGTCTGCCGCCTCACCCGCTGCTCCGGCTCCCGCTCCCAAGAAGCAGAAGGACGCTGCTGCAATGGCGGCGGCCGAGAAGGCGGGCGCTGCGGCCATGGAGTCGGCGCTCGGCATCGGGACCGGCGGCGGCGTTCCCAAGAAGAAGAAGATCGATCCGAAGCTCCCGGGCTCCGGCATCCCCGCGCGCAAGAGCATCCGCACGCTCGTCTGGGTACGTCGCGCGTCGCAGGTCGGGTTCTTCGTCCTCTTCATGTACTTCCTCTTCCAGACGGGCTTCCACGGAAGCTTCGCTGCGAAGTCGGACACGCCGGTGCGCCTGCCGCTGCCGGTCGAGGGCTTCCTGCTCGCCGATCCGTTCGTGAGCGCGATGACCGTGCTCTCGACCCACACCGTCTATCGCGGCCTCCTCTGGAGCGTCGGCCTGCTCGCGCTCACGCTCGTCGTCGGTCGCGTGTTCTGCGGATGGATCTGCCCGTTCGGCACGCTCCACCACTTCTTCGGCTGGATCCTGCCGTCGCGCAAAGGTCGCGGCGCGCTCCGCGTCGAGGCGAACAAGACGCACGATCGCCGTCAGAACGTGAAGTACTACCTGATGTACGCGTTCCTGCTCGCGTCGGTCGCGGGCAGCGCCATCGGTGGCCTCTTCGATCCGATCTGCATCGCGGTCCGCGCCATCGGCCTCGGCGTGATCCCGGGCGCGCAATACGTCGCGCATCGCGGCCTCGGCGCCGTGCAGGACGTCCCCGTCCGCCCGATCCAGTCCGCTGCCGATCACACGCAGGACGCGCTCGCCTCCGCGGTGTGGGGCTCGCACCAGTTCTACTTCCACCAGACGTGGCTCATCGTCGTCCTTCTCATCGCGATCCTCTTCATGAACCGCTTCGTGCCGCGGTTCTGGTGTCGCGTGCTCTGTCCGCTCGGCGCGTTCCTCGGCGTGTTCGCCAAGTTCGCGCTCTTCGGCATGGAGAAGGACCATGCAAAGTGCACGGATTGCAACCTGTGCCTCGTGAACTGCCAGGGCGCCGACTCTCCGCAGGGCGGCGTGAAGTGGCGGCAGGACGAGTGCCACATGTGCCTCAACTGCGAGTCGTCCTGCCCCGAGGACGTCATCAAGTTCCGCTTCCTGCCGAACCGCAAGAGCGCGCTCTCCGCGCCCGCCCTCCAGCGCCGCACGCTCCTCGCGACCACCGCCGCCGGCGCGGCGTTCATCCCTGTGGCGCGCATCGCCGACTCGCTCGACGTGAACTACCACTCGAAGGTGATCCGGCCGCCGGGCGCCGTCGAGGAGCGCGCGTTCCTCGAGCGCTGCATCCGCTGCGCCGAGTGCATGAAGGTGTGCCCGAACAACGCGCTTCATCCCGCGCTGTTCGAGGCCGGCATCGAGGGGCTCTGGACGCCCATCCTCATCGCGCGCATCGGCTACTGCGAGCACTCGTGCGTGCTCTGCGGTCAGGTGTGCCCGACCGGCGCGATCCAGAAGATCACCGAGAAGGAGAAGCTCGGTCTCGGCGTGCCGCCGGTCAAGATCGGGACCGCCTTCTACGACCACGGTCGCTGTCTTCCGTGGAGCATGCAGACTCCCTGCATCGTGTGCGAGGAGTTCTGCCCCACGTCGCCGAAGGCGATCTGGGTCGAAGAGGTCGAAGCGCCCGTCCGTGACAGCAAGCCCGGACCCGCCGGCGAGCAGCCCGCGATGCTCCAGGTGAAGCTGCAGCGCCCGCACGTCGACCCGAGCCTGTGCATCGGCTGCGGCGCATGCGAGAAGGTCTGCCCCGTGCAGGATCAGCCCGCCGTGTACATCACGAGCGTCGGCGAGAGCCGCTCGAAGTCGAACGTGATCCTGCTCGAGAACACGAACTACAACCAGAAGTCCTGAGCGGCGTACCTGGGGTGAGCGACGGCGATTGGAACGAGGTAGCCCGCGCGGTGCGCCTCGACGTCGCGCACGTCTCGGACGTGCACGTGACCGGCACGACGTTCCACGCGCTGCGTCGTGAGATGGCGCAGGCGACGTTCCCCGTCTCGAGCGTCACGACCTCGCCCTGGCTCCACGGGATCCGGCGCGACGTCGCCGTGATCGTGCGAACGGTCGCGATGCGGCAGACGGGCGAGAGCGCGAAGCCGCCTTCGCCGACGCACACGCTCGCGATCGCGGAGATCGATCCGCCGCTCTTCGCCGGGCTCCGCATGATGTCGCGCGACCTCGGCGCATACTTCGGGTTCGCGAAGGGCGACGAGCCGACCGGGCATCCGTCTCTCGATACGAAGTTCCTCGCCTACGGCTTCGACATGATGCGCGTGCGCGAGATCTTCCTTCCTCGCGGGCTGCCGGACCGGCTCGGCGACGGCATCGGGCACGCGAGCCGGTCGTGCAGCATCGTCGTGAAGGACAGCACCGTCGAGGCCATGGCGCTCGGCGCGAACGCGGACGCGGCGCGCGTCGACGGGCTCGCCGACATCGCCACGTCGATCGCACGCGAGATCTCGGTGCGCGCGCGCGGCCTGAGCCAGCGGCCGCTCGAGGTCGCGGCGCGTGAAGCCTGGCAGCGTCTCGCGGCCTCGCTCGGTCTGTCGATCGACCCGCTGCGCTGGCACCTCTTCGGGCCGCTCGGCGGCGCCGAGGTCAGCGCCATGCTCGAAGGGTCGCCGCCCGCGGTCTCGACGACGTTCCGTGCGCGCTTCCGCGCGCGGCTGCCGTGTGCGTTCGTGCTGCGGCGCGGCTACCGCGAGCGCAACTTGCTCCAGCGCCGGGCGAAGGGCCTCGGGTTCCCGGAGCTCGACGACCTGCTCGTCCTCCAGGCGGCCGACCGCGAGCAGGCGGCCGGTCTCTTCGCCGATCCCGCGCTTCGCATGCTGCTCGCCGAGGAGGCGAGGACGTCGAACCTCGTGCTCGACGATCGCGAGATCGTCCTCGCGCGCGGGGGATTCGCGGGCACGAAGGAGATCGCCGCGCGGCTCCGTGCGCTGGTCGCCATCGTCGACCGCATGACGCCGCCGACTGCGAAGCAGGGACCGTTTCGCTGATCGTCAGAGCGCGATCGCGAAGCGAGCGAGGAGCTCGTGCAGGTCGTGCGCGCTGTCTCGCGCGCGATCGTCCACGCCGGTGCCGATGGTGTTGCCCGGCGCGAACGCGCGGTTCGCCGACGTCTGCTGCGCCCCGCCCGGCGCCGCCGCCTTCACCGGTCCCGAGTCTGGGAAGCGGTCGTAGACGTAGTTCAGCGACAGGCGAACGTGCTTCGTCGCCCAGTAGTTCATGCCGAGCGTGATCGCGTCGACCTTGATGTCACCGTCGATGTTGTTCGCGTCCGCCGTCCCCGCGCGGCTGGCGGACTCGTACTTCAACGCGACCTGTTCCCATTTCGCGAGGAGCTGCAGCGCGTGCGGAGGCTCGAGCGGATCCGACTTCGTCCAGTCGAGCCGGGGCGGATTGCCGTAGCCGGGCACGCCGTTGATGTCTCGCTTCCCGAGGATCCAGAACCCGAGCGTCGCGTAGTACGAGACACCGCTCATCACGCCGAAGCGATTGCTCTGCGTGGCCTCGAAGCCCTCGAGCGCCTCACGTGTGCCGTTGCGGATGTACACGACCTCGCTGGTCAGGTCGAAGCGGTCGATCGGAATGCGGAGCTCTCCCGCGAGGCCGATCTGATCGCCGGCCGGGATGATGTGCGTCACACCCCTGCTGCTCGTGTACGTCGGCGACCAGAACGGGAACGCGCCCTGCGTCGTGAGCGGCGGATAGTCGTAGTCGACCCACTTGCGATCGCGCGAGCCGTAACGGCCGCTCACGCCGATCTGCGCGTCCTTGAGCGTCTTGTCCGCGATGTCGGTCGTCGCGAGCGGATGCACGACGAAGCGACCGAGCAGGTCGAACCGCGCGTCGACGTTCGGCCGGTTCTGCCCGTCACCGTTGTACGGCCCGAGCGAGTAGAAGAAGAGGCGGTTCCTCGTCTCGCCCCAGAACATCGCGCCGATCTCCTTGTTCGACGGGATGCCGACCGCGCGCACCGGGAGCGACCGCTCCATGAAGGGGATGTACTTGTCGCTGGTGCGGTTCTCCATCATGAACGGCGCATCCATCTGACCGACCATGACGTTGAAGAGCGTGCCCTCGCGATAGTTGATGAACACGTCGGTGGGCGCCGCCTGGAAGCGCGTCGTCTCGCCGGACGCATAGCGCGCCGTCGTGGCCGTGGGCGCGACGCCCGGCGCTGCGGCGGACGTCTCGTTCGTCCCACGCGGGTTGTCGATCGCGGTCGCGCCGAAGTCCCCGGCGATCATGAAGCGCCAGTGGCCGAGGAATTCGCCGGTGATCTCCGGCCGGATCCGGCGGAGGAAGAGCGTGGGCTTCAGCGTCGTCTCCGGCACACCCGCGCCGAGGAAGCCGAAGAAATCGATCTGCATCCGCCCCTGGATGTAGAGGTGGAAGTTGTCGTGATGGTCGCGGAGATAGAAGAGGCCGTTGTGATAGCCGGCGAGCGGATGACCGTCCGCGGCGGACGGCGCGTCGTCGATGCGCGCGCGCTCCTCGGGAGAGACCGTGTCCGCAGGGCCGACCGGCACGTTGTAGCCGGCCGGTGACTCGGGCGAGTTGGGGCGGCGTACGCCGGGTACGGACGGCGGCGGCGCAGGGCGCGCGGACGGCTCGATCGCCGGCGACGCGATGTCTGCAGGCGGCGGCGCCTCCTGTCCGGCAGCGGCGCGGACGAACAGGGCCGCGCCGAGCGCGAGCCCGAGCGCAGCCGGTTTCAGAGCGTGCCTTCGAGTGGGACTCCACAGAGCGGCTTCACGTTGCATGACGCGATGGTCGTTACGTTCTTCAGCTCGACGCTGCAAGGGACCTGTTTGATCTTCGCGACGCACTCTTCGAGCTCCCGCGGATGGATGTTGCTCTTGCACCACGACGGGTTGATCTCCGCGACCGTCGCGTTCCGCAGGAAAGTGAGGCGCGCGTCGAGGCCGCTCGCTCCGTCGCTCGCCACCGCCATGCGCGGCCCGCACGCCTGCTCGCGCGCGACGCGCGCGTACGCGATCTCGCCCATCGCCGCCTGTTCGTCCGGCGCGAGGCTCACGCCTCCGTTGGCCTGTGGCGCACCCGGCGCTCGTGCACATGCGCAGAGCGTGAGGAGTGCACACATCGTCAGGGACTTGGTCGTCGTGCTCATGTTGCCGTCTCCGTCTGGTTCATTCCGCGGGCACGAAGTGTCCGTCGGGGTCTTCTTCGCTGTGGCCTTCGCGCCGATCGTCGAGGATGGCGTCGTCCGGATCGCGCACGGCAGGGCGCGCGATGAGGGTGAACATCGTCGGCACGAGGAAGAGCGAGAGGAGCGTCGACGACGCGAGCCCTCCGACGACCGCGAGCGCGAGCGGCCGGTTCGATGCCGACGCCTCGTCGAGCCCGAGCGCCGTCGGGAGGAGCCCGAAGATCGTGGCGAGGCTCGTCATCGCGATGGGCGTGAAGCGGACGCGCGCGGCGTCGACCATCGCATCGATCGCGGTCATGCCGTTGCGCAGCTCGCGGTTCGCGTGATCGACCATCAGGATGCCGTTCGAGACCGCGATCCCGATGACCATGAGCACGCCCATGAGCGCCGTGATCGAGAAGCCTTGTCCGGCCGCCATCAGCGCGCCCACGATGCCGACGAGCGAGACGGGGATCGTGAAGAGCATGACGAACGGCAGCCGCAGCGACT
>JAQBQJ010000406.1 GCA_028287065.1 Labilithrix sp.
GGCAAGGCGGGCGCGGGTCTCACCGTAGTCGGAACGTTCTGACCTTCGGCCTCCGAGGTCAGGAGCGCCAGATCCGGAACACGGCGTAGATCGCGCGGAAGCGGGCCCGCGTCGACCTGCCACCCGCACCGCGCGCGCGGGCGAGCTATGGAACCCTCGATGGCCTCCACGCTCGTCACCGGCGGAACCGGCTTCGTCGGCAGTGCCCTGCTCCCCGCGCTCGTCGAGGCGGGCCACCACGTGCGGGCGACGACGCGAGACGTCGCGCGCGCCCCGAAGGGAAACGCGGTCGAGTGGGTTCGTTGCGACGTGAACGTGCGGGCCGACCTCGAGCGCGCGCTCGAGGGGATCGACGCCGCATACTTCCTCGTCCACGGCATGGGTGGCGGGCAGCACGACTACGCGGACAAGGAGCGGAAGGCCGCGCGGCAGTTCGCGGAGGTCGCCGCGCGCGCCGGCGTGAAGCGCATCCTCTACGTCGGTGGCGTCGCCCCCGCGGCCGGGCCCTCCGCGCACCTCAAGAGCCGGCTCGAGGTCGGAGAGATCCTCCGCGCCGGTGCCGTGCCGACGCTCGAGCTCCGTGCGTCGATGATCCTCGGCACGGGCAGCGCCTCGTGGCAGATCGTCCGCGATCTCGCGATGCGCCTCCCCGCCATGCTCCTCCCCGCGTGGACCGCGTCGCGCACGTGCCCGGTGGCCATCGAGGACGTCGTCGTCGCGCTCGTTCGCGGGCTCGACGTGCCGCTCGCGGCGAGCGCCTGGTACGACATCCCGGGCCCCGAGGTGCTGAGCGGGAGGGACATCCTCCTTCGCCTCGCGGCCCTCCGCGGGCGGAGGGTCCCCAGCCTTCGCGTGCCGTTTCTCAGCGTGTCGCTGTCGTCGTGGTGGCTCAAGCTCGTGACCCGCACGGACTTCTCGCTGGCGCGCCAGCTGGTGCTCGGCTTCACCAGCGATCTCCTCCCGCGAGATGCGCGGTACTGGAAGGAGATCGGCTACGAGCCGCGCTGGACCTTCGAGGCCGCGGCGCGCGCGGCGCTCGAACGAGAGGTGACGGAGCGGAGCATCCGCGGCGTCGCGGGGAAGATCGGCGAGTCGATGGTGCAGCTCATCAGCCCGAAGCTCCCCGATCGAGCGACCGCGCGCTGAGTCACGTCGCCGGTGCGAGCGCATCGCGCTCGGCGGTACCCTGGAGGTGGCGGCCGAAGCGCCGCAGACGAGCAGGTGCACGAGCGCCTGCGTCGCCGTAGACGTACCAGCGAAGGCGGGGAACGAAGTACCTCGGTCAAGGAAGTCCCGCGAGTCCGAAGCTGCATGCCCGGCTTGCGGACCGTACACGGCGCGGGACAATCGATCGCTTCCCCGAGCGGCTCCGGATGGCGCGCGACCACGTCGGGTCCGAGACGCTCAATTACGAGGAGGTCGATAGCGTGGTCGATGCGCTGAGGGAGATGACGGGCGGACGCGGTCCCGACGCGTGCATCGACGCGGTCGGGATGCAGGCGCATGGAACCGGTGCCGACTACGCGTACGACCGCGTGAAGCAGGCGCTTCACCTCGAGACGGACCGCGGACAGGCCCTCCGCAGCGCCATCATGGCGTGTCGAAAGGGCGGCACCCTCTCGATCGTCGGTGTCTACGGCATCATGGACAAGTTCCCGATCGGCGCGATCATGAACAAGGGCCTCACGCTCCGGTCCGCGCAGCAGCACGGCCAGGCATACTTGCCGCGTCTTCTCGAGCACGCGACCCGCGGCGAGCTGAACCCGTCGTTCCTCGCGACGCATCGGTTCTCGCTCGAGGATGCGCCCCTCGGCTACGAGATGTTCAAGAAGAAGCAGAACGGGTGCGTGCGGTCGGTATTCGTTCCCGCCTGATTGCTCACTCCGTTCGTCGCGACGACGCGGACGACGAGGTGGTCGCGGACGACGGAGCGAGCGCCGGTGTCGACGGACCGAGGCTCGATCGTGGCGACGATGCGGCAGCTCCCCGTCCTGTTCTCCTTCGACGCGAGCTCCCGCCAGCACGCCGCTGCTCCGCCGCGAAGCCCCTCAAGCGCTCGGAGCGCGCGCGCGTGCTCGTCGGGAGTCGTCGTCGAATCGCCCGCTTCGTTCGTGCCGTACGCCACGATCGCGAGCGCCGGCGCCGCATGGACGGTTTGCTCTGCGAAATGCGCCTCGTCGGTGGCGAGCGGCGTGGAGGCTCGCGCGCCGTTGATGCCGAGCGAGTCGAACGTGACGCCCACGGCCGTGTCGTCCAGACGAACGCCACCACGGTCGGCGGTTCCAGTCCGAGCGCAGTTTCGTGTAAGACGCCTTCGGTCAACCCTGCACGACAGGCGCTTGGCCAACCGAAACCGCTAGGTTTTCCTGTTCGCCGCGCGGCTCCATGTCGGAGGGGGAAGGCCGCTCCGGACCTGCGCTGGGAGAAGGCCAGCCAGCGCGGGGTCGTCGATGTAGACATCGCGCCGATGGAGTCCCGCGTATCCTGTGCTGACCGCGAAGTCGTAGCCGACGTGGTTCTCCATCATGCGCGTGGGCTTGAACTGAGGAAGTCGGCGGCCGTGGATATGGCGCAACTCGTCGAGGAGGTTGTCCTCGAACTCATCTTCTGAAAACTCGGCGTTCGGCATCAGCACGATCTCCAGATCCGAGGCCCGTCCCGGGCGTGGCGGCGGAGGCGCCATCGCCTCGACCGCGCAGCCAAGCAGTCACAATGTTGTGCGCTGATACGAAGCTATCGCGTGCGATACCCGGAGCGAGAGGGCCGTCTCGTCGCAAGGTGTTGACGACCGCGGTGATCGCCCGCCGGCAGGACCGGCGTGCGCTCCTCCTTGCATCGGCGAGCGCTGCTGCTCGAGCCGACGCGCCGCACAGTAGCAGCGAGGCACGATCGCGCACGTCGTCACGAGCAATCTCGAGCGAATGCCGTCATCACGGCGGTCGTACGTTCCGGGCGCATGCACGGCTCCAGGCCGAGCCACGCTCCAGGTAACGAAGGATCGCTGCGGTGGAACGTGCCTTGCTGCCGTGAGGACCATGTCGAAGCGCCGTTCCACGCCGGCCGCCCGGAAGGACGAGCGCACGTTCTCCGGCTTCGTTCGTGTCCGAGGGGCGCGCGAGAACAACCTGAAGAACGTCGACGTCGAGATCCCGCGCGACGCGCTCGCGGTGTTCACGGGCGTCTCCGGCTCCGGCAAGTCGTCGCTCGCCTTCGGAACGCTCTACGCGGAGGCGCAGCGACGCTACCTCGAGTCCGTCGCGCCCTATGCGCGACGTCTGTTCGAGCAGATGGGCGTGCCCGAGGTCGACGAGATCGAAGGGCTCCCGCCTGCGGTCGCGCTCCAGCAGCAACGAGGCTCCGGCACGACACGTTCTTCCGTGGGCACGGTCACCACGCTGTCCAACCTGCTGCGCATGCTCTATTCGCGTGCGGGAACGTATCCGCCGCACCAGGGTATCCTCTACGCCGAGTCGTTCTCGCCCAACACTCCCGAAGGCGCCTGTCCGAAGTGCCACGGCCTGGGGCGGATCTACGACGTCACGGAGCGCTCGATGGTGCCCGACGACACGAAGACCATTCGTGAGCGCGCGGTCGCCGCATGGCCGCCCGCGTGGCATGGCGGCAACCTCCGCGACATGCTCACGTCCCTCGGCTACGACGTCGACAAGCCGTGGCGCGAGCTGCCGAAGAAGGACCGCGACTGGATCCTCTTCACGGAAGACCAGCCCGTCGTGCCCGTCTACATCGGCTACGACCGCGACGAGGCGCGGCGCGCCATCAGGCGCAAGGAGGAGCCGAGCTATCAAGGCAACTTCTCGAGCGCCAAGCGCTATGTGCTCAGCACGTTCGCCACCACGCCCAGCGCATCGATCAAGAAGCGCGTATCCCAGTATCTGGTGAGCAGCGAATGCCCACTTTGTAATGGCAAGAGACTGCGCCCGGAGTCTCTCTCCGTGAAGTTCGCAGGACTGGATATCGCGGATATGTCACGTATTCCGCTGAAGCGACTGGCGCAGCTGCTCGAGCCATATGCCAGGAACGATTCCCGCGAGCTGGCGAAGATGCGAGTCGAGCATCCGGAGCGCGCCGAGGTGGCGCGGCGTATCTCGGAGGACGTCCTGTCCCGGCTGTCCGTGCTGCTCGATCTCGGGCTCGGCTACCTGTCCCTGGAGCGCAGCACCCCCACGCTGTCTCCGGGCGAGCTGCAGCGCCTGCGCCTCGCCACGCAGGTGCGCTCGAACCTCTTCGGCGTCGTGTACGTGCTGGACGAGCCCTCCGCCGGCCTGCATCCCGCGGACACGGAGGCGCTGCTCACCGCGCTCGAGCGGCTGCGTCGCTCGGGCAATTCGCTGTTCGTCGTCGAGCACGATCTCGACGTGATCCGCGCCGCGGACTGGATCGTGGACGTGGGCCCGGCGGCCGGTGAGCAGGGAGGCCGCGTCCTCTACAGCGGCGTGCCCGAAGGCCTGGCACACGTGGAGGCGTCGCAGACGCGAAGGCACCTCTTCGGCGAGCCCGAGGTCGCGCATCGCGTGCCGCGGCGTCCGGCAGGCTGGCTGAAGCTCGCCGGAGTGACGCGCAACAACCTGGATGCGCTCGACGCGGACTTCCCGCTCGGCGTGCTCACGTCGGTGACGGGCGTGTCAGGCTCCGGCAAGTCGAGCCTGGTGAGCCAGGCGCTCGTGGAGTTGGTCGGCAAGGAGCTCGGTCATCACGCCGCGCACGACGCGGATGACGAGGAGCACGAGCACCAGCAAGCCACGGGCGGTCACATCGCGGCGGGCATGGAATCCATCCGGCGGCTCGTACGCGTCGACCAGAAGCCGATCGGGCGGACGCCGCGGTCGAACCTGGCGACGTACACCGGCCTGTTCGACAACGTACGCAAGCTGTTCGCGGCCACCAAGGCGGCGCGCGCCCGCCGTTACGACGCAGGACGGTTCTCGTTCAACGTGGCCAAGGGACGGTGCGAGCACTGCGAGGGCGAGGGCTTCGTGATGGTCGAGCTGCTCTTCCTGCCCAGCGTGTACGCGCCGTGTCCCACGTGCCACGGCACGCGTTACAACGCGAAGACGCTGGAGATCCGCTACCGCGACAAGAACATCGCTGACGTGCTCGGCCTCACCGTGGACGCGGCCTACGAGTTCTTCGCCGACGAGCCACACGTGCACCGCTCACTGGAGGTCCTGCGCGAGGTGGGCCTCGGCTACCTTCGCCTCGGGCAACCGGCGACCGAGCTGTCCGGCGGCGAAGCGCAGCGCATCAAGCTCGCCACCGAGCTGCAGCGCATGCAGAGGGGCAACACGTTGTACGTGCTCGACGAGCCCACCACCGGCCTCCACCCTTCGGACGTGGAGAAGCTCGTGGCGCAGCTCGATGGACTGGTGGAGGCCGGCAACACCGTGGTGGTGGTCGAGCACGAGATGCGTGTGGTGGCGCACAGCGACTGGGTGATCGACGTGGGACCGGGCGCGGGAGACGAGGGCGGCCGCATCGTGGTCTCCGGGCCTCCGGAGACGGTGGCGAAGAGCACGCGCAGCCGCACCGCGCCTTATCTCGCGCGCTTCCTGGCCACCCAGGGCCACCGCAGGGCGGCCTGAGCGCGCTAGATCTTCTCCAGCTCGACCTGCGCGTCGCACGCGAGCCGCAATCGGCCACGCTGCTCGCAATGGAGGCGGAAGGCGAGCCCCTTGTCGCCGCGCCTTCGCTGGAGCATCACACGCGTCGCGAGCACATGAACACTCACCACGGTCGGCGGTTCCAGTCCGAGCGTCGCGTGCTAGTGCGCCGCCGTGGCCATCCAGTACCGCGACGGATCCGACGTTGGCCTAGATGCTCTCGCCGAGCTTCGCGCCGCGTGCGACTTCCACGCGCTCCCTCGCGACACGCTCCAGGGCCATCTCACCGGCTCGCGATGGGTCATCAGCGCGTGGGACGGCGATCGCCTCGTCGGGTTCGCACGCGCCATCTCCGACGGCATCACCAACGCTTATGTTGGATCCGTCATGGTGCACGGCGATTACCGACGCAGCGGTATCGGCCGCACCTTGATCCTCCGCCTCGTGGAAGGCCGCGGCGGCATTCGCTGGGTGCTCCACGCCCGCGCCGAGGCGATGGCGTTCTATGCATCGCTCGGCTTCGTCGCCGCGCCCGACATGATGTGGCGCGACCGCGAATCGAAATGAACGGTCCCACGGGTCATCGCATGAACGACACGAGACTCGTGTCCCAACCCGCTGGCTCGATCTTCATTTTCTCGTCTCGTATAGCGGGCGGATTGATTCGTATTCGCGCTGGTGGGTCCAAGCGCGAAATGCTGAGCCTGCTTATCGCGCAATCCACAGCCGTGGCGCTCGCCGCCCTCGTCCTCGGCGCCCTCGGGAGCGGCTGGTCTAGTGCAAATGGCAGGACTGGTCCTTCTCGAGGAACCAGCGATCAGTAACGTACGCGCTCGTGCTGACCCAACCCACGATCGGGATACTGGCTGGAATGGGGCCGCGTTCGACCGCGCCCTTCATCGACATGATCATCACGGAATGCCAGCAGCAGTACGGCGCTCGGCACGACATCGATTTTCCACGGATGATGATCTGCTCGCAGCCGGCGCCGTTCTTCGAAGACCGACCGACGGATCCCGTTGCCCTGGAATCGGCCATTCGCGATGGCCTCCAGTACCTCGAGCGGTGCGAGGTGGACTTCGTCGCGATCGCGTGCAACACCGCGCACGTCTACTATCGAACGCTCGCGCGGTCGGTCGGCGTGCCGGTGCTCGACATGGTCGAGCTCACAGTCGCGGCCCTCCCGGAGTCCGCAGGTAAGGTGGCGCTGGTCGCGGCCCGTCCGACGGTGGAGTCGGGCATCTACCAGACCGCGATGGGCAGCCGCGGGATCGAGTGCGTCGCCTTCGACGCGCCAATGGAGGTCGATGAGCTGCTCCTCGCGATCCGCACGTCCGCGGATCCCGCGCTCCTTGTTGCGCTCTGGAGGAAGATCACGGATCGCGCGGTGTCTGCCGGTGCAAGCACGATGCTCGTGGCTTGTCTCGATCTCTCCGGCGTGCTCGCCCACGCCGCAACCTCTCTGACCGTCATCGACGCGGCTCGATGCCTGGCGAAGGAGGTGGTGCATCAATGGCTCGTTCGTCGTGCGACGACGTCCGCGCGAGGCGAGCACCTCGAGGTCGAGCGCGGCGACTTCCGGATCTCGACCGACCCTGCGCGACTGGACGTCGCGGCCGTCCACGCCTACCTCGCGCGCTCGTACTGGGCGGAGGCCATCCCGCCCGCGACGGTCGCACGTTCGATCCAGGGATCGCTTTGCTTCGGTCTCTTCGATGCCGCGCGTCGACAAGTTGGGTTCGCCCGCGTGGTCACCGACCGCGCGACGTTCGCGTACCTCTGCGACGTCTACATCCTCGAAGAGGTCCGCGGCCAAGGGCTCGGCAAGTGGCTGATGGATGTGGTGATGCACCATCCCGCGCTCACGGGACTTCGCCGTTTCGCCCTGGCCACCCGCGATGCCCACGAGCTCTATTCGCAATTCGGCTTCTCCCCGCTGAAGGCGCCGCAGCGGTTCATGGAGATCGCACGACCCGACATCTATCGAGAGGCGGCGCATGACGGGAGGTAGGTGGCGAAAGAGCGCGCTGGAGCCTCGGCGGCGACGTCGTCCTTCGCTGCGTCGCGGAGCTCGCCGCCGCAGGCGAGCAGTGCGTTGTTGCCATGCCGGGCAATTGCTAGCATCCGCCGCGTGAAACACATCGTGCTCGTGGCGTTCGATCGCTTCACCGACATCGATCTCTTCCTCGCGTGGGACCTCTTCAGCCGCGTCGCGGCGGATGAGTGCCGGGTCCAGATCGTCGCGAACAGCCCGAGGATCACGTCGAGCACCGGCATCGCGATCGATTGCCATGGGACGCTCGCCACCGCACGCGAGGCTGACGCCGTCTACTTCTGCAGCGGACAGGGCTCGCGCGCGCTGGCCGACGACCCCGCGTTTGTGAAGACGATGCGCCTCGACGAATCGCGGCAGGTGCTCGCCGCCATCGACTCGGGGGCGATACTTCTCGGCGCGCTCGGACACCTCCGCGGTCGCCGCGCGACGACGTACCCGTCACCCGATCTGCATGAACGCCTGATCGCGTCAGGGGCTACGCCTGTCGAAGAGAGTCTCGTCGTGGACGGGAACGTTGCAACCGCAGCGCAGTGCCTCGCGGGCGTCGAGCTCGTGCGCTGGGTGCTCTCGAAGCTGTTCGGCCAAGAGATGGCCGACGCCACGATCGCCACGGCGGCGCCGCTGGCCTCGAAGAGGTCGTGAGGGGGTAGGGCTTGCGTTAGGGCGCGGTGCGTACTCCCACGGGGAGATCCGGCGGAACCGTCGGGGCTGGGGCTCTTCCGGTCGCCGCTCGTTCCATTCGACTTTCGCGTTGGGCTCGCGAAGCTCGCCGTGAACGCTCGGACGGTGCGGCATCGCCATTTCCCTGGAGAGGCGCTGCGAAAATATCGTGGTCGCGACCGGTCGGGGGACGCACTGCAACGTGAGCGCGCTTCCCTCGGCGAACGTCTTCTAGCATGCGGGGATCGTCGAGAACGTTCCCTTGCTCAGGTTGCCGTTCCCGTCGTCGAGCGTCAGCGTTGCCCGCTTCGTAAGTGGGCTCTGAGCCAACCCCAGAAGGATCTCGCGTCCGTGTGGCAGCCGTGGGTCGTCGGTTGGTCCCCCGGTCTGCGCGCCTCCTCTCTTCGCCGCCATGAACACGTCGCCTGGCCAGCTCCTCGCGCGCCTCGTCATGTATCCACAAATCCGAGGCAAGGACTGATTCGCATTGCGTCGTGCGTCTTGCTCATTGAGCGGGCGCGCGCGATCCGCGACGCTCGCTGACCGACGGATGCTCAGGACGTCGACCGGGGCGTCATGACCCACACGCGCAAGAGCGGCCGCATGCGCTCGGCCCACGTGGGAGACAGGCCGAGCGCGGAGATGGACGACAGCGCGGGAGTCTCGTCGATCTGACTCCGGACCCGCACGTCGAACCCGACACGGGCGAGGAAGGCCGTGAGGTCGCCGTCGTCCGCGAACGCCGAGGCGTCCAGCTGACGTTGGGTGACCCCGGTGATGGCCTCACGCAGTCGGACCCTCTCGGGCGGCAGACTCCCCACCTCGGCCTTGAACGAGAAGTCGGGGCAGATCCAGCAGCCGCCTCCGAAGGCGCCGAGCAGCGCGCGAACGTTCGACGCGAGACGCTCCGTCTCCTCCCTCGTGAGATACCCGATCAGCCCTTCGCACAGGACGATCAGAGGCAGGCCGTGATCGAGCGCCCCGGCCGCGGTTCGGACCGGCTCGAGCTCGAGCGCGTCGGCAACGGTCACGACATGCAGCGGACTCGGTGGGATCCCGTGTTGCCGCCGAACGTCGTCGAGCAGCGTGAGCTTCGTCGCGACCACATCGGGGAGATCCGCTTCCACGTAGCGGATCGCGCTGCTCTGCGTGAGATCGAGCCCTCGAAGGGAATACCCGCTCGCAAGCTCCAGGACCTGCGAACAGCCGGACTTGCCGATCAGCTGGCTGATGCTCTTGTAACGCGCCTCGAACATCGGAGCGTAGAACGTGAGCTTGTCGCGCTCCAGCCCGTGCTCTCGCAGGATCTGCTCGAACGTGTCGTCGGCACCGATGCGCCTCGCTACTTCCCTCGCAAACGCGATGTCCGAGAACTGGCGGTAGTAAGCCGCGATCTTGGCAGTCACGCTGATGCGGGACAGGTCGGCGGCCACGCTACGAGTCTACTCTGGGCCATGCCGTTCCGAGGAGACCGCGCGGGCCCTCGTGTCACTTCGCGCGGCTGCGGATGCCCTTGGGCGTGGTCCAGAAGATCGCGCGGTCGTCGATCGCGAGAGCGGTTGGGTTGTCCTCGCCCGAGGCGACGTCCTCGATGCCGCCCGTTGCGTCGCGCCGGCGATCGCCGAACGATCGGGCAACGGACGCGCCCAAGCCCATACACAGATACGAGACGCCGGCGGTGAACACGGTGCCGTAGCCCCCGCGGACCGAAAGCGTCCACGGATGTGAACGTGCGGATTCGGTGACCGGCTCCTCGGCTCGTGCGCTACGGCCCACCAGGAGCGCTGTTGCGAATGCGAAGCCCGCGAGGTTTCTCCTCGCTGGTGACAACGCGCAGCTCCTTCGTCGTGAAAGCCGTCGCCTGCGACGGGAAGAAAGCCGGAACACGGCGTAGATCGCGCGGAAGCGGGCCCGCGTCGACCTGCCACCCGCGCCGCGCGCGCGGGCGAGCTATGGAACCCTCGATGGCCTCCACGCTCGTCACCGGCGGAACCGGCTTCGTCGGCAGAGCGCTGCTCCCCGCGCTCGTCGAGGCGGGCCACCACGTGCGGGCGACGACGCGAGACGTCGCGCGCGCCCCGAAGGGAGGCGTCGCTCCCGCGCGCCCCTGTCACCACCGTCGTCGAGGATCTTCGCGGCGTGGGCATTGGCGCTGCGCACCGACTGATGACGCCAGCCCCAGACGAGGGGAGCACCGATGATGGACGTCGCGACGCCCATGCTCACGCCGAGGCGCGACGACGACGTATCGAACGTCACCACCGCTTCGATCATGCTCGTAGAGTCCTCGGGAGAACTGGCGACGGTGACGGTGACCACGCACTGATCGAACATCGAGACCGGTCGCCTCAGCGTGGCGCACTCTTCGGAGGACGCGGCTCTTCCAATACGGCGGCCCGCGCGCCGGCGTTCGGGTCGGGGCGTCGGTCGGCTCGCCGAGAGCGCGCAGCTAGCGCGTGACGCTCTTGTCATCCGCGACCGGGGTGGAAGCCCTCGACTCGCTCATCCTGCGCGCGGTCGACGAACTGCACGACGACGGGACGCTCACCGACGCGACCTGGGCCGGCCTCGCCGCGCAATTCGACGACAACACCATCCTCGAGTCGATCGCGCTCGTCGGTTTCTACCACCTGGTCTCTTTCCTCGTCAGCGCGGTGGGCGTCGAGGATCACAGCCCGGGCGCCGGGCCGTTGTTACTCAGCGCGCACAGGTCGCGGCGATCTGCGGGCGCACGGGAACGAACGCGCTCGGCCAGGTGAAGTGTTCGACGTCTACGCGGGAGAACCCGCCAGCGCGCAGCGCGCGCTCGGTGTCGCGGTGCGTGTGGCATCCCTCGAAGAACCAGCGCCAGGGACGGAACACCAGCCGCTGTAGCCGCCCCACGAGCGAGCGCTCGGGCGCGGCGACGTGCGTCGTCCACCCGGTCGTAGGATGCGCCGGGCCTCGGCGATGGCCGCTTCCTGGTCATCGACGGTGCAGAGCACGAGGCTCGCAAGAACGGCGTCCACGCTCTCGCTCGGCAAGTCAATCCGCTCGGCACCTGATGCTCGGATGTCGAGCTCGAGTCCGTACCGCTCGGCTGCACGTCGCAGCGACGCGTGCATGTACAGGCTGGGCTCTATCCCCGTGAGCCACGGCACGCGCTCCTCGTAGCTGACGTGCGACTCGAGAGGTCGGTCGATCGCGTCGAGGAGCGTACGGGCACGTAAATCCGATCCGAAGCGCCGTCTGATCGATACGACCGTGCAGGGGCGTAGCGACCATCGTTCGACTCTACGGGTCGCCGACTATGGAAGGGGCGGTGCCCTACGGGGCGCGCTTCCGCCGCCGCAGCGCGGCGAGTGCGAAGGCGACGCCGAGGAGGTGAAGGCCGTCGCGGCTCTGCGTCGAGGAAGACACGCTGCAGCCCGCCGAGGCTTGGGGGTCTGCGGCCGAGCGCGCGGTCCTCTCGCTCTTGGTGTTGGCCGACGGGTCGCCCTCTTGCGCGCTCTCGGCCGGGGCCTCACCAGGATCGCCGACCACGGGCAACGTGTCGGCCACCGGCGGAGTCATCGGCGTCGTCGTCGTCGACGGCGGCGTCGAGCCTGACGGAGGTGTCGACGGCGGAGGCGCGGTGGCGACGCACTGCTGCGTGGCGCTGCACTTCTCGCCGGCCGCGCAGCCGAAGCCCGCAACGACGGCGCAGTTCCTCATGGTCCCGCACTCGTCGATGACCGGTCCGCACTGGACGCCGTCCGCCATCGCTTCGGCACAGACCTGCGCCGCGCTTCGACTCACGCACGGTCCCGGATCGGCAGGCGTGGGATCCGGCGTCGGAGTCGGGTCGGGCGTCGTCGGCTCCGGCGTCGTGCCCGGATCGGGCTCGCCGCCCGTCGGATCGGTCTCGTCACGACCGGTCGTCGTCGTGCCGCCCGCCGCTTCTCCGGTATCGCCCGCGAGCATCTTCGCGCGGAGCGGCTTGAAGCCCTGGGACTTGAGCGACGCCACGGACTTCACGCGAAACTGCATGTCGCTCGCCGTGCTCGCCTGCTCGAGAACGCAGACGCCCGTGTTGCCGGGCTCGAATCCGACGAAGAGCATCACGTGGCCCTGACGCACGATCGCGTCGGCCGGAAGGAGCTGGTCCCAGGAGCTCAGCTTCGAGCCATACGTCGTGGTCGTGTAGAGCGTGCTCGTGTTCGTCGACGTCCCGAGCTCCCAGCACATCGACACGAAGCCAGAGCAGTCGGTCCGGTAGCCCTTGTACGACTTCGCCTGGCTGTACGGCACGTTCGCGTCGAGCCACCCGAACCCGCGCTGGATCGCGTGCGCGCGCGCCTCCGACGTCCCCGAGAGGATCGAGCTGCGCGACGCCGAGCATGCGCCCGACGTGACGGCCGCGGACGATCCTCCGACCGCTTCCTCTTGCGACGACGAGCATGCCGCCGTCGTCACGAGAAGAAGGAGAGGGAGAACAGCGATGAGGCGATGAGGGACTTCCACGGACGGAGGTGGGAGCACACATTGGGCCCCCCCTTCCGGGGAGCCAAAGTCGACGAAGACCTCTGTCGCTCGAACGGTTCGCAGTGAACGAGTCGATCACCGTGGATCGCGAGGCGGTGCCCCCTGGAGCGCCGTCGGCCCTTGATCACCGTTGCGAATCGCCATGAGGACCGCGCGCGGATCCTCCTCCACCCAGCGACCCCGCACGAGGCCCGCGACACGCGCTAACCGTTCGATATCCTTCAATTGCGGCCGGCCACCGTGGCCTGCTCCGCCAGCTAATCGGACGACGGCGCCGAGAGCTCGGTCGGCGCCTGGAATCTGAACGCGCCCAAGGCCCTCGCACATTTTCGGGGGTACACACCGCAGGCGCCGCGTTGGCCCGGAGCGGGCAACGCGTTCGCGCGTTGGGTGTGAACTGCGGATTCCGGTTCGACGTGTTTTCGCCGACATGCGCGGTGATCAGGGCTGGTCCGCGCCTTGATAAGGCCGAGCTCCACGATGCGTCGTAGAGTCCTCGGGGGAACTGGCGACGGTGACGGTGACCACGCACTGATCGAACATCGAGAGCGGTCGCCTCAGCGTGGCGCACCACAGCCCCGGCTCACCGTGCTCGACCGGCATGTCGAGCGCCTCCGTGACGGGCTCTTTTACCCGCGCTAGCTCAGGCGGCTTAGTGTTGTGGCCCCCATTGCGGTCCGCACGACCACACGGCCATCAACCGGACATCCTGGCCGTTATGGACGTCATCGCAGCTCGCCGGACAGAGCACGATGCGAGTTGGCATTTGCCCCGTGGAGACGGGATCGACGTCGTAGTGAAAGCCGTACGCGCCCCCACACTCGTCGCCGGTGGCGACGTAGGTGCCGTCGTGCCAGTTGGCGTCTCCAGCTGGAACGATGAACATGGTGTTGAGCTGTGGCGGATATGGGCGCGAGAAGAAGGGATCGAATGCCGGTACGCCGCTCGCCGGATTTCCGGCCGGGATGAGATATTCGCAGGCAACCGAGCTCTCTTCGGGTTTCCACGAGTACCACGCGCACAGAAGCGACGGGTCCACGGCGGCGTCTTCCGATCCGGCGTCCGAGTCGGACGGTACGCTGGTCGAAGCAGGTGCGGCGGAGCCGCCGTCGTGAGGCGTCGAGGTCGCGCTCGACTGGGTGCCCTCGGGCCCACCTAGGCTCGTGGTTCTCCCGAGGCAGGCAACGAGGCACGTCGTGACAGCCAGACCGAGAACAGCGCGGTGGATCATTGGGCGTAAGTGCCTGCGACGATGCGTTGCCATCACATTTTCTCCCGCCGCGCGTGCGATCGCCGGACGTACCGCGAAAAACATCCGCTCGGCCGAACGCGATGTCGGCCGTCGCTCGACCACATCATGTCGGTCGAGTCGATCACGCCGGTCGGTCGCAGGGCATCGTCGAGGAGAACGTGCTCGGCTGCGAGGTCACCATGCACGAGGGACAATGCCCCGTTCCACGCCTTCGGAGGTGAAGCCAACATGGCGGTGCACCGAGAGACGGACCGCTCATCGAGATCCTCGGCCGCGATGACCAGGTCGGCGAGCGCGTTCTCGCGCCACTCCTCCAGAGAGCTCCCGACTTCGAGCTCCACGGCTTCGCGCCTGATCTCTTTGGAGCACTGGTGAAGCGCGCGTAGAAAGGCGCCGAGCTCGCGCCCAGCGGCGAGCAGAGCGTAGGTGAATCAAGCGAGTCTTCAGCGGGGGCCGGGGTGGCGAGGCAGGATGCACGGCACCAAGGGCATGTGCCGGACGTCGCCTCGTGCGCTCTGGACTCTAGACGCCGCGATGGCCTGCGAAGGAGATCCAGCCCGCGGCGAGCACGGCGAAGTACACCAAGCCCGCGATCGCGATCGCCCGTGATCGACGAAGCTCCGGA
>JAQBQJ010000410.1 GCA_028287065.1 Labilithrix sp.
CAAGCCGACATGCAGATCGGACGGCTTGCTGGCGATGGCCTCGAGGTCCGGCAAATCGAAGCCCGTCGTGCCGCCGGGCGCCGCGATCGTCCACGTGACGAGCCCGTTGCCCGACGAGACCTGGATGACCTGCAGATCGAACGCGGTCGGTCCCGTGTACTGGATGCGCGTGCCGTCCCACGTTCCCGTGTTGGGCTCGCTGCGCGGCACGGCGGCGGCGTCGGTGAGGACCGGCACGGCGAGGAACCCGCCGACCGGCACGTGGCCGTTCGCGTCGGTCGTCTTGATCTTCGACACCACGCTCGCGGGCTGCTGGAGCGACGCGCCGGTCGCCGCGATCCCACCGAGCACGTACTGCTCGCCGGCAATCCCGTGATCGAGCGAAGGCACTCCGGTGAAGGGCATGGTGGCCGGAGCGGGCAGACTCGCCGTGAGGAGGTTCCGCGGCAACACGGCATAGCGCGATGCGCCGAGCGTGAGCGCGACGGTCGTTGCGAAGCGATCCGGGCCTCGCGGGCCGGGCAGCACCGACGCGAGCTGCGGCTCCACCGTGACGGTGTGGTCGAAGAGGATATCCATGTGCACGTCGACGCCCGTCACGCGGGTCTGCGCAGGCACCGACACGCCGCGCGCGACCCCCATCGCGTACGCGACGAAGCGCGGCGGCGTCACGCTGCGGTCCTCGAGGCCTGCGACGATGTAGAACGTCACGTTGCCCGGGTAGACGACGATGCTGAACTTGTAGCCGACCGTACCTTCGTTGTCGGGCGTGATGGCGTCGCTGATCGGCGGGAGCTGGAACGCCTGGTTCGAGAAGTCGCTCGCCTCGAACACGTACGCGGCTCGGCGCTCGGTCGGCTTCTGCGGCGCGGGCACGGTCGTCCATCCGGTGCGCACGAACTCGGCGCCGCCCGGGAACACGAGCTCGCCCTCGATCACGCCGCCGTACTTGCCGCCGTTGCCGCCGGTCGACGGCGGATCGGGGAGGGAAGGGGGAAGGCAATCCGTGTCGAGCACGATCGGCAAATATGCGGTGACCGTGTCGACGGGCACGTTCACGTACGTGATCGGCTGATGGCACTTCGCTGCGACGGTCACCGTCGCCGTCGGTTGCGTGAGATCGCTGAACTCGGTCACGCCGCTCGCCGACGTCTGCTGCACGCGGCTCGAGAGATGATCGCCGACGATCGCATAGGCGCCAGGGATCGGCATGCCGGTCGAGCCGTCGAGCGCGAGCACGCGCAGATGCTTGTCGAGCGCTCCGCCGGAGAGCCCACCTCGATAGCCGTCGGTCGAGTCGCTGTACGCGAAGGCCTCGCGCGCCTGCGTCTTCGTGCCGTTCGGCTCGAGGACCGTCACGTCCTTCAGGCCGGGAGAGCCGGGCAACGTCGTGCAGAAGACGTTCTTGAAGACGTCGGCATCGACGTCGACGCAGTCCGCGCCGCCGATCGCGACCTTGACCGGCAACGTCCACGGCGTCCCCGCGTTCGTGAGCTTGATGCGCGTGCCGCCGCTCGTCGCGCCGCTCGTGGGCTCGACGGAGAACGAGTCGAAGAAGAAGCCCTTCTTCAGCACGCGCTCCTGCGCGGTCGCGTCGTCGCGGATCCTCACGTCGACCCAGCCGGGCTTGCCCGACGGCGTCGCGATGATCGCGCGCGTGGGGTCGCCGGCGACGACCGAGACCTCCTGATTGCCGAGGAACACGCGGAGCTTCGGCGTGAATCCGCGACCGGTGAGGCGCGCGCTCGTGCCGCCGGAGTAGGGGCCGTGCGACGGGTCGAGCCCGTACAGCGCGAAGGGATCGCCGAGATCGACGTCGCTGCGCTGAAAGCCTGCGTCCCCCGCTAGGTCGGTGCCGGTGCCTCCGCCTGCGTCGTCGCCGTCGATCAGCGCAGGGCCGCTGCCCGGAAGACATGCCCCCGCGACGAGGCACGCGAGCGCGCATGCCGGAGGCGTCGAGAGGAAGAGGCGAGCGCCGAGACCGAACCGCGACACACCCCGAGGTTACGCGCGCATGCGCCTCGGCGCCATGCGGACGCGCAGTCCACGGCTCACGCGCTCACTGGAACGAGACGTCGAGCTGATACGTGGGGAGCCCGCCGTTTCCGTTGTCGCGGTTCGGGCGGATCTGCACCATGTATGTCGCGCCGGGGAGCACCTTCAGCTCGTCGACGTTCGTGCCGATGGACTGACCGAGCAGGTAGTAGCGGTAGGTGGCCGCGCCGCCCTTCTCGCTCGTCGTGAGGCTCACGGTCTTCGCGTCCACGGGAACGGTGAAGCTCGCCCAGTCGATGTCGTTCGCGCTGTCGATCTTTCCGCAGAGCGACGTCTGGAATTTCGTCGCGCTCTGCTTGTCGTCGTTGCTCTCGACCTCCTGCGTGCACGCGCCGGGATTGGCCTGCGGCCCCTCGGGATCCTTCGCGCCCGGCGTGGGGGCCGGCGTCGAGCTCGTCCCCGGCGGCTTCTGCGACGACGGCGTGGGATCGGCGGACGACGTGTCGTTGCCCTCGGCCGTCTCGTCGAAGAGATCCTGGTTGCCCGCGCCGGCGCACGCCGCGAGACCGGGCACGACGAGGAGCGCGAGGACGGAGAGCGAGCGAACGCCTGCGGACATCCCTGGGTGCGGTGCACGGCCGGTGCCAGCTCCGAGGGCTGGGGTCGTCTGCGGAACCACCGGCAAAGGTGCGCTTGCGGGGCGATCGACGCGGCCAGGCGCGTGGCGATCCGTGATCCTGCCGATCACGTGTGGATCGCGAGCTCCCCAACCGCGGTCGTTTGCCCTCGCTCAGCCGGCGCGTGTCGCGCGTCGCAGGATGTCGATCGAGATCGCCTTCCGACCCGACGGCTCACGACGTCGTGCTTCGTCGTTCGCCGCGAGGCTCGGCGGCTTCCGCTGCTCGCGCGGCTCGTGAAGGAGCTGCGGCGCAGACGCGTCGGCGTTCGGGCCCACGCACGCGGGACATCCGAATTCGCACGGACAGCCCTCGACGAGACGCAGCGCGCGCGCGAGCAGCACCTCGCGCTGCTCGAAGATCCGCTCGGCGAGCCCGATACCGCCGGGCGTGTGCTCGTAGAGGAAGAGGGTAGGGCTGTAGCCCGGCGCCGGACCGCCGCGCACCTTGCGCGGGATCGGCGGCGCAGCTTCGTCGGAGCGCTCGTCCGCGTCGGCGCTCTCGTCGAGTGCGGTATCGCCGAGCGTGCATCCGAGATCGCGCGGATCGCACATGAGCGCGAGCGTGGCGACGGTCTCGAGCGCGATGCCCGCGCCGCGCAGGCCGTCGATCGCCGCGGCGCGGCCCTGCGGGATCACCATGCACACGCTCTCCGGCACCGTGAGCCAGAACGCGGTCGTGTGCATTTGCATCTCGGGCAGCCGCACGTCGCCGTAGCCGGCGTTCTCGTGCGTGTAGAACTTGATCTTCTTGTACCCGACGACCTTCTCGACGACGGAGACCTCGCCCCACCCGGAAGGAAAAGCTTCGTGCCCCCCTCTCCCCGCTTCGGGGAGAGGGGCTGGGGGTGAGGCCGCTTCGGGGAGAGGGGCTGGGGGTGAGGTGGAGAATTCTTCGAGGACACTCACCGTCGTGTACGTCATCGCGTCGGTCCAGTAGTCGGGCTTCACCTTCCGGACGAACGCCTTGTGGTTCTCGTAGTCGAACTTCTCGACCTGCCAGCACTCGCCGTCGTGCTGGTAGATCGCCTGCTCGTGCACCATCGTGTGGGCGCCGCGCCAGTCGATCTCCGCGATCGTCTTGTCGTGCTCGGCATCGATGATGACGACGTTGTCCCAGCCGATCGAGCGCAGCGAGACGTTGTTCGCGGGGTACGCGTCCGCCGCCCAGTGGAACGTGTCGTTCGTCTCGTGCAGGACCTTGTGCGCGACGAGGAACTCGAGCGCGGCGGACGTCTCGCCGGCGTCGAGCGTTCCGTACGTCTCGCCGCGACGGAACGGGAGCTCGAACGCGCCGCATTTCAGGTGCTGGATGAGGATCTCGGGGTTGTCGGGATCGATGCGCGCCTCCTCGACGGGCGCGCCGAGCAGGTACTCGGGCTCGCGCGCGAGATACTGATCGAGCGGCGCGCTCGACGTGACGAGCACGCAGATGCTCCGTTCGCCGCGACGCCCCGCGCGCCCGAAGCGCTGCCACGTCGCGGCCACCGAGCCGGGATAGCCGGCGCAGATCACGGCATCGAGGCCGCCGATGTCGATGCCGAGCTCGAGCGCGTTGGTGGCGACGACGCAGAGCACCTCGCCCGCGCGCAGCTTGCGCTCGATCTCGCGGCGCTGCTCGGGGAGATACCCGCCGCGGTAGCCCATGATGCGCGAGG
>JAQBQJ010000416.1 GCA_028287065.1 Labilithrix sp.
TGGCACGCCCGAGAGGATTCGAACCTCTGACCTACGGCTCCGGAGGCCGTCGCTCTATCCAGCTGAGCTACGGGCGCGTGTGAGCTGCGTCATACCGAAGGTCTGCAGGGCGCACAAGGCGAGCGCCAATCGACCTGAATTTCAGGCACATCCGCAGCGCGACCGGTCGCCGTGCGTCGTTACGGCGCATCGACATCCGCGCAGAGCGCCGTACGTTGACAGTTCTCATGGGCAACGGATCGAGCCTGGCGGGCCAACGAGCGAAGCGAGCGCGCAGCGGCCCGGCGCGTCCACGCGCGGGGGCCTCTGCCGCGCGCAAGGCAGGGGCAGGAGCAGGAGCAACGGCTTCGAAAGACGAAGCGACGCCGACGTCGGCTCACCAGAAGCGCACGCGCGATCCTCTGCTGTCCGCGATCTGTCACGACCTCCGCGCGCCGCTCGCGGCCGTGACGATGGGCGCCAACTTCGTCCTGCAGACGACGCAGCGCGACGACGCGAACGCGCGCTCCGTGAAGATCCTCGAGGCCATGCTTCGCTCGTGCTCGCAGATGGAGCGCCTCATCCGGAACTTCGCCGATCTCTCCGAGATCGAGGCGAACACGCTCGAGCTCCGGCTCGGTCTCCACGACGCCGGCGAGATGGCCGAGATCGCCGCCGAGAACATGCGCGAGAGCGCCCGCGCGCGGTCCGTGACGATCGACGTCCAGAAGCCTGCGCAGCCGATCACCATGACGTGCGATCGCGACCGGCTCCTGCGCGCGATCGGACACGTCGTCGAGAACGCCGTGAAGACCGCCCCCGTCGGCAGCACCGTCACGCTCTCGGTCACGCTGGACGGGAGCGACGTCTGCTTCGCGGTGGTCGACCGCGGCCCCGGTCTCACGCGCGAGGTACGCAAGAACCTGTACGACCGGCACTGGCATGCGAAGCGCGCCAACCGCGTCGGCGCAGGCTTCGGGCTCGCGATCGCGCGCGGGTTCCTCGCGGCGCACGGCGGTCGGCTCTCCGTCGAGTCACGACCGGAAGTCGAGACGACGTTCACGCTCTGTGCTCCGAAGGACGGCCCGAGAGAGCGCTGACGACGTCAGTGCGCCTGGCCGTCGACGTCGATGTCGCTGATCCCGTGGAGCTTCAGCTTCTCCCACAGGTTCTTGCGCGAGATGCCCAGCAGCTCGGCAGCGTGACCCTTGCCGCCGCTCGCGAGCCGGAGCGCACGCAGGATGTACTGCTTCTCGAACTCCTTGGCCGCGACGCCGAGCGGGCGAAAGTTCGCCTCCGTCGGTGACGAGGGCACCGCGGAGCCGGCGATGTCCGAGGGCAGGTGCTCGAGATCGATCTCGCTCCCGTGCGCGAGGACGACTGCGCGCTCGATCGCATGCGCGAACTCGCGGACGTTGCCCGGGAACGGGTAATCCATCAGCGCAGCCCACGCGCGCGGCGCAATCCCGGGCGGCACGCGCCCCGGATAGAAGCGACGGAGGAAGTGCGCCATCAACAGCGGCAGATCGGCCCGACGCTCGCGCAGCGGAGGGATGTTGAGATCGAGGACGTTGATGCGGAAATACAGGTCCTCGCGGAACTTGCCCTGCGCGATGAGCTCCTTGAGATCGCGATGCGTCGCCGAGACGATGCGCACGTTGACGGGCACCGAGCCGTTCGTGCCGAGCGGCTCGATCACGCCCTCCTCGAGGACGCGAAGGAGCTTCGCCTGCACGGGCAGCGGGATCTCCGCGACCTCGTCGAGGAGGAGCGTGCCACCGTCGGCGGCCTTGAACCGGCCTTCGCGCTTGCGCACCGCGCCGGTGAATGCGCCGCGCTCGTGGCCGAACAGCTCCGCCTCGATGAGCGTCTCCGGAAACGCCGCGCAGTTCACGGCGACGAACGGCGCATTCTTCCGCGGGCTGCGCGCGTGCAGCGTATGCGCGACGAGCTCCTTGCCGGTGCCGCTCTCGCCGCGGATGAGGACCGGCGCGTCGCTCTGCGCGACGGTGTTGATGCGCTCGATGAGCTGCTGCATCAGCGGCGTGTGACCGATGATCGGCGCGCCGGCATCGCGGCTCGCGACCATCTTGCGCGCCTCTTCGAGCTCCTGTCGAAGCGCACGATGCTCGGCGATGTGCCCGATCACACGGAGGGAGAACTCCTCGGGATCGAAGGGCTTCGTGACGTAGTCGTACGCGCCGTCGCGCAACGAGGCGACCGCATCCGGGACCGTCGCGAACGCAGTCATGAGGATGACCGACGTGCTCGGGGACTTCTGGCGCAGCCGGCGGAAGATCGTGAGACCGTCGACCTTCGGCAGCCGCACGTCGAGGATCGCGACGTCGAAGATCCGCTCGGCCACGAGCGCGATGGCCTCCTCGCCGTCGCACGCTTCCGTCACCTTGTGACCGGCGTCGGTGAGGGCATAGGCAAGGCTCAGGCGCGTCGCCTGGTCGTCGTCGACGACGAGGATGTCGAGCGGCACCGAATGGCGCTGGGACGTCTCGCGCGTCCTCGGTCTCGACATTCGTTCGGCCATCATCTCGGTGCCCTCAAAAGTACCCGATGACAGCGCGGTGACCACGCGGGCCATTGCCGCATGCAGGCGTCGGGGTCGGTCCTTTGCGAGCACGAAGCGTGCGAGCTCGTCGCGCGACGAGCGACTGCGGCGCTCGATCGTGGGGCGCGTGCTCGCGGTCGTGCGACAGCTCCGCGGCGAAATCGCACGAGGCGGTAACTCCCACATCGGACCGTGTCACCGATCGGTAGCAGCATCGCCCCGTTCGCCGCGATTTACCGCATGGCATGCGATTCTCATTGTTTTCCGCCCGCATGGCATTCGAAACGGCTGGGGTGGGGGACGACGCCGCGCGCGGCCCGACGTCGAACGCACACGAGCGCCTGCTCGCGTCGCGCCGCGCCCGTATGCGCTTCGCACTCGGCGGGCTCGCCCTCGCGGCCACCATTGCCATCGGCGCGACGATCCTCGCGCAATGGCTCGCTCCAGCGGCCGCCACGTTCGCCTCCGCTGCGGTCGTGCTCGTCGCCGTCGGGCTCGAGCTCGGGCGCCGGATCGACATCCTCGAGCGCACGACGCGCGAAGATCCGATGACCCGCGTAGCCAACCGCCGGCACTGGGAGACGTGTCTCCGGCGGGAGGTCGACCGCGCGCTCGGATCGCGTATGCCGCTGTCGGTCGTGATGATCGACGTCGACAACCTCAAGCGTCTGAACGATGCGCATGGTCACGGGTGTGGCGACCGTGCGCTCGCGCTGGTGGGAGAAGTCCTCCGTGATACGTGCCGCTCGCGTGACGTCGCAGCGCGCTTCGGCGGCGACGAGTTCGCCGTCCTTCTTCCACGCACGCGCGTCTCCGAGGCAAGGGTCCTCGCCGAACGCATTCGCGCCGAGCTCGCGCGCAGGCGGGCGGCGCCCTCCGCCCCTCTCGATCTTCTCGTCACCGTTTCGATCGGCATCGCCGATCTCGACGGCGTTCCCAATGCCGGTCGTTCGAGCGATGCGGCGATTGCTGACTTGCTTTTCGAATCCGCCGATCGCGCGCTGTACGTCGCGAAGTCGCGCGGGCGCGATCGGATCGAGGCCGCCTGTGTCCCGTGCATCTCAGGCGTGATTCGTCTCGACGAGGCGAGGGCCGCCCGCAAGGGTCGCGTCAGCGCCTGAGCGGCGGGACGTCGCTTCATCGACGCGCACGCCAACAGGGCCAAGGGAGACAAGCATCAAATGAAGACCAGGATTCTCGTGCCGATCGACTTCAGCCCGTCATCCGACGCGGCACTGGAGCATGCGCTGACCCTCGCCGACGAGAGCGGCGCGGAGGTCGAGGTGCTGTACGTGTGGTGTCTGCAGGAGCCGGCGCGCGGAGGGAGCGCGATCTTCGCGGACACGCCGCAGGGCATCGCGATGGAGCGAAGGCTCAGCGCCGCCGAGTCCGATCACGCGGCGCGCGTATCGGGACGACTCGAGTTCGGCGACGAGCCGTCGAGCGTCATCCTCGACATCCTGCAGCGCGAACGGTTCGACCTCGTCGTGATGGGCACCGAGGGCGACGGCAACCGCACCGAGGCCCGCGCGACAGCGGCGAACGCGGAAGGCGAAGGGCCGCCGAGCGGGCATGTCGCGGCAAACGTCGCGAAGACCGCGAAGTGCAAGGTCGTGACGACGCCCCCGCCACCGCTGTCGTCGAGGAAGATCGTCGCAGCCTGACGCGCGATCCACGGCGTGGCTGTCGGTGATGTGTGCCACGCGGCACGTCGCGGCACGCACGAGCGATCGCGATCCGCCTTGAAAGAGGGCATTTCGACGCGGCACCAGCCTTGCTGTAGCGGCGACTATGTCACTCGGTCGCCGCAGCCTCGTCGCGCTCCTCGCCCTCGGTCTCAGCGGAGTCGCGGTCGCCGCGTGCGGGGGAGGCGTCTCGCCCGGCGGTGATGCCGGCACCGGTGGCAGCAGCGGGTCCAGCGGGTCCAGCGGGTCCAGCGGCACCAGCGGCACCAGCGGCACCAGCGGCACGAGCGGCACGAGCGGCATCGTGACGGGGCGCACGCCGAAGCTCCATCGCGCCGAGGCGATCGCGTGCGTGCCGACGAAGCCGGCGGAGAACCCGTACATCCCCGACGGAGGCAGCGGCCCGGTGATCGAGTGCCACTCGAATGCAGAGTGCACGGCCGGCCTCAACGGCCGCTGCGACGGCAACGGGCACGACGGTTATCGCTGCACGTACGACGCGTGCTACGCGGACAGCGAATGCGGAGGCGGCGTGTGCGCGTGCAACGGCGCGAGCCGCGGGACCAACAACGTCTGCCTCACCGGCGGTTGCCGGATCGACGCCGATTGCGGCATCGGCGCGTTCTGCTCGCCGACGCTCGGCTCCTGCGGACACTACGGCAAGGCAGTCGGCTATTACTGTCATACGACGGAAGACGAATGCGTCGACGACGAGGACTGCGGGAGCGGCTACTGCTCGTACGAGAAGACGATCGGACACTGGAAGTGCTCGACCTCCGAGTGCGTGGGATGACGTCGCGCGCGCTCGCCGCGCTCGGTGCGAGCGTCGCTCTCGCCGCCGTCGCGAGCGCGTGCTCGAGCGCGCCCGCCGATCGCCTCGAGGCGACCACGCCGACCGATCTCGCATCGGCCATGCGCGCCTACGTCGACGATCCGAACGTAGGGCGCCACGCGCTCGAACGCAGCCTCGTGAATCGCGACAACACGTACTCGACGCTCCGCCTCGCCGAGTACGACGAGGAGCACTGGGGCCAGCTCCCCGAGCTCGATGCGCCGGCGGCACCGGTGTTGGTGTCCGAGACCGGCGGCCCTGCGAATCCGCCGCCCGCGGGCGATCCCGCGTGGGCGACGCTGGGCGCCGGCGCCGTCGGATGGAGCCTGGACGAGCTGCGCGCCCTCGGTGAGCGCGCGTTCTTCCGCTATCCGCTCCAGCCGTCGGACACGATGCCCGGCGCGCTCGAGAGCGCGGATCACGCCGGCGTGTGGCAGCACGACGGGCGCTTCGGCGCGGTGTGGGTCTCGCTTCCTCGCGGCGTCGTGAGCGCCGCGTTCACGTGCGCGACCTGCCATGCGTCAACCATCGGCGATCGGCTCGTGGCAGGTCGAAACAACGCGGACCTCGACGCCGCGCGGATCTACGCGAATGACGGCGCGACCGCCGTTCCGCTTCCGACCGGTGCGAGTCTCGCGCCCGCGTGGGGACGTGGGCTCGTCGACGTGACGCCGGACCGGATCGACAACCCGGTCGCCATCACGGATCTGCGTCCGATCCGGTACCAGCAGAACCTCCATCACGCGGCCACGCTCCACAACGAGCCCGTCGCGCTCGCGGTGCGCATCGAGACGCTGATCATCACGAGCCACTCCGAGGCGGTGCGGCCCCCGCGGAAGATCGCGGCGGCGCTCGCCGTGTATCTGCTCGGGCTCGCGCCGACGACGCCGCTGCCCGCCGGCGAAGGAGCCGCGGTGTTCGCGCGCGAGTGCGGGAGCTGCCACGAGGGCGAGGCCGCGAGCGGACCGCCGGTGCTGCTCTCCGCTGTCGGCACGGATCCCGCGGTCGGGACGAGCCCGGACCGCGGGACGGGCATGTACCGCGTGCCCTCGCTGCGATCGGTCGGCGACCGCCGGCGCATGTTCGCGAGCGGCGCCGTCGAGGACCTCGATGCGCTGCTCGACCCGGACCGGAAGGCCGCGGGCCATCGCTTCGGGCTCGAGCTCGACGCGCACGACCGCGCGGCGCTGCTCGAATACCTGCGCGGATTGTGAGCCACCGCGCCGGTGCATCGATGCGACCCCGGTGCGGCCGAAGCGACGGCGCACCGCGTTCCGGGCCGAGAAAAGCTCGCAACTACGGCAATCTTGAGTAGTCTGCCGCGCGTGGACGGCCCTTCGAACGACGTGGACTGGACGACCGAACGGTGTCTCTCGCTGACGGACATGCTGATCGACGGCAAGCTCCTCGAGCTCGCGACGTCGCGCGCGCGGCATTCGTTCGCGACGCGGCTGGCGGCGCGACTGAACGACAACGCGGATCCGACCGAGCTCGCGGACTGGATCGTCGAGCAGCCCGAGGTCGTCGAGCTCCACGCGAGTGACGAGGAGCTGCAGGCGGCGATCGACGCGGTCGGCGCCGACGAGCTCGACGACAGCGACGACGACGACAGCGACGACACGGACGAAGCAGACCCTGAAGTCTGAGAAAATCGCAAAAGCACAAAGAAAAGAGGAGTCAATCGCGCTGCGCGATTGACTCCTCTCTGCGCTTTCGCGCTTTTCTCAGACTTCTCGGGTCTCTTCTCAGCTCGACGTCTCTTCGAACTCGGCGTCGATCACGCCGCCGTCCTTCTTCTTGTCGCCCGCGCCAGCCGCGGCGCCGTCGGCCCCCCCTGCTGCGCCGCCGTTCGAGCCGTTCGCGCTCGCGCTGTCGCCGCCGCCTTCGCCCGGAGCCGCGTTCTGGTACATCGAGCCTGCGAGCCGGTGCGCTTCCTTCTCGAGCTTCTCGAGGATGTCCTTCACCTGCGCGTCGTCCTGCTTCTCGACGGCGCCGCGGCCTTCCTTGATCAGGCCCTCGAGGGTCGCGACGTCCGCGGCCTGGAGCTTCTCCTTGTTCTCGGAGATCATCTTCTCGAGCGTGTAGCAGAGGCTATCGAGCTTGTTGCGACGCTCGATCTGTTCGCGGCGCTCCTTGTCCTCGGCCTCGTGCTCGGACGCTTCTTTCACCATGCGCTGGATGTCGGCCTCGTTCAGACCCGAGTTCGACGTGATGGTGATCTTCTGGTCCTTGCCCGTCGCCATGTCCTTCGCGTGGACCGACAGGATGCCGTTCGCGTCGATGTCGAACGCGACCTCGACCTTCGGCACGCCGCGCGGCGCCGGCATGATTCCCTCGAGGTGGAACTTGCCGAGCGTGCGGTTGTAACGCGCCTCGGTGCGCTCGCCCTGGAGGACGTGCACCTCGACCGACGGCTGGTTGTCGGTCGCCGTCGAGAAGATCTCCTTCTTCTGCGTCGGGATCGTCGTGTTGCGCGGGATCATCGTCGTCATGACGCCGCCGAGCGTCTCGACGCCGAGCGAGAGCGGAGTGACGTCGAGGAGGACCATGTCCTTCACGTCGCCGGAGAGCACGCCGGCCTGGACGGCGGCGCCGATCGCGACGACCTCGTCCGGGTTCACGCCCTGGTGCGGATCCTTGCCGAAGAACTTCTTGACCGTCTCCTTGACGAGCGGGATGCGCGTCGAGCCGCCGACGAGGACGACCTCCGCGATGTCCTTCGCGCTATTCTTCGCGTCCTGGAGCGCCTTCTTCACGGGCTCCATCGAGCGCTCGATGAGCGGCGACATC
>JAQBQJ010000474.1 GCA_028287065.1 Labilithrix sp.
CCCCGACTCCACTCGCCTCTGATCCCGCTGGCGCGACTGCCGCGACTCCGGGCAGCGCGCGCAGCGCGGCGATTACCGCCCGGTCGGCGGCCGCTGGGAATCGCACGACCGGTGCGTCGTCACTTGAGGTACGTGCCGCACTGCCCCTCGAAGAGCTTGTCCGGCGACGTGCAGAGCGACGTGGTGGGGTCGCAGATCGTGTCCTTGCACCACGTGCTGCTCACGCAGCCCGTGCCCATGCCCGCCGACGCGACGCACTTCCACTCGCCGGCATCGAGCTCGACCTGGTTTGCCGGGTCGTTCGTCCAGCGGCAATAGTTGCCGGTACCGCCACCTGCGCGATACGAGCACGCCTCCTCGTATTCGGTGAGGCTCGTGGGATTGTCTCCGCACGGACCGTTGAGCGGGCGGATCGCGGTGCAGACGCCGGTGCCGCCGTCGACCTGGCCCTTGCAGAAGAAGCCGTTCTGACATTCGACGGAGCCGCGGCACGCCGTCCCGGCGCCGAGCTTGCCGGTGTACGCAGCGAAGCACGATGCGCGCGCGGCCGTGTACTCGGTCCCCGGCAGATCGCACTTGATGGCCTTGATCTTGTTGATGCAGTCGTCGGCGCTGAGCTGATCGAGCGTGACGTTGCCGGCATCGCGAAGCGCGGTTCCGATGTTCGAGCCCTGGAAGCCGAAGTCCTTCAGGCTGTTGATGCACTTCTGGTTGTCGAAGGTGCCGCCGTCGCCTGCGCCGCCTTCGGCGGGCATCGGGGAGCCGTAGCAGCAGCGAGCGAGCGACTTGCACAGCTCGGTCGCGAGGACGGTGTCGAACGTGTCGACGACGAACCCACCGTCGAACGGCGGCGCGGTATCGCCGCCGGCATCGGGCGGCGACGTGTCCGCTTGCGGCGCGTCGGGTTTCGCGCCGTCGATGCCCGCGTCGGTGTTGACGTCGACGCTCGTGTCGTCACTACACGCGAGAAGGAGGGCGGCGCCAAACATCGAGGCTGCGCCCAAAGCGACTACAAGACGAAGTGAGTTTCTCATTTTAGTCCTCATCGACCCTCAGAATAGCATGACGTCCCGCGCGTCCATTGAATTCAGGGGGTCGTGAGAAGCTCGTGATTCCGCAACTCTGCGACGAGCTCCAGAATGTCGCGGAGTGCCTCGGCGCGGCCCACGTCGTAGTACGCCACGACGTGATCGGCAGCGGCGCCGAGGTCGTCACCCGCTTCGAGGCGGCGCCAGACGTCCGCGCCGACGGCATCGAGCCCGAAGTACTCGCCCTTACCGAACTCCAGCAGTACGACCTCGTCGCCGAACGTGCGCGCGTAGACGCTTGGCGAGATGGTCACGTGAGTGCGTTCGTCGAGCGACTGAGTCATGACGGTTCTCCGTTGGCAAAAGCCACGATCGCGAGTGCGGTCTCGCGTAGCAAGTCGAGGCGGCGTGGTCGTACGAGCCTCGCGACGCGCGTGCGGTCGATGAGCTCGGCGAGCGTTCCGAGGTCGCGCTTGGCCACGACCGGATCGTCGACGACGAACCGCGTGAGCTGCGCGAGCAGGCCCGCGATCGCATCCAGTCCGACCACGGGGACGAAGCGCGCCTCGCCGGCGTCGTCCGAGAACTCGAGGTGCAAGACCACGTCGGCCGGCGCGCTCTTCACGTCGACGCGGCGCGGTTCGAGCGGGACCTTCTCGGCGCCGTGCACGTCGCGACCGAGCGCGGTCGCGGACGCGCCGTCGAGCCAGTGGAGCTCGTCGAGCGCGACGACGTGAAAGCGGTCCGCGCGTCGCTCGATGACGACGGCATCGTCTCCGAGGAGGCTCGCGCCGGCGTACTCGCAGAGCGCGGCCGCGAGCGTCGACTTGCCGAGATGACTTGCGCCGACCAGCACGACGGACCTTCCATCGATGGCCACCGCCGACGCGTGCAGCGGGATGCTTCCGCGGAGATGCGCGAGCAGGAGCTTCACGGCGCCGTGCCGGAGCTTGTCGACCTCGCGCGCGTCGGCGCCCGCGTTGGGTACGAACTCCACGTCGCTGCCGTCGCTCTTCACGGACAGGCGCGCGCGCCCTGTCCAGTCGGCAACGAGCCGGTCGCCGTCGCGCCCGACGCGCGCCGCGACCACGCCTCGGTCGAGAGACTCGGCGAGCCAGCGCACGCTCAACTCGCTCTCCTCTGCTCGGCGGACGCGCGCGGTCCGCGGAGGAACGCCTCGACCGCGAGCGCGGGCCACACGACGACCCACGGCTCTCCGGCGTCGGGCTTCGCGACGAAGCGTTCGAATGCCGAGGCGAAGCGCGCCGGGTCGACGATACCGAGCGCGCCGAGCCGCTGCATCGACGCGAGCGGTCGGAGCGAATCGAGGCCGCCGGCAGCGTCGACGAATCGCCGTAGCGCCGGTTCGAAGGCCGCCTTGTCGGGACGCTCGCGCAGCGAGTCGGGCACGAGATCGCGAATGCTGGTTCGGAGCAGACCGCGCCACCGATCGCCGTAGAGCAGGTAGTCGGCAGGCAACTCCGCGACGGAAGCGGCGAGATCGAGATCGAGATAGGGCCACCACAGATCGACGCCGGTGACGCGCTCCTGCTGCTGTCGATACCACGCGAGGACGACGCGATACGGATCGTGGGCAATGGCAGCGAACCGCTCGTCTTCCGTTCGCGGCGGGCGGCGAACGCGTACGCCGGCCGCGTGGCGCTGCTCGGCGAAGAACGACCGGAGCACCGGCCCTGCCCATTCGGGCGGGTCGAATCGCGGATCGCGACGGTCGCGCCAGCCGCGGAGCCGTGTGGGGAGCGCGCGTCCGAGCAGCGGACGGAGCACCCACGTCCACGCGGGGCTCCGCGGTCGACCAAACCCGGAGAGGCGCCTCGCCGAACGCAGCGCGCGAAGCGGATGCCCGCGCCACGCGATGTCCGCGAGCGCCTGGGGTGAGCCGCCGAACAGCTCGTCGGCGCCGCCTCCGCAAAGCACGCGCTCGGCGCCATGCGCGCGGGCGCGCGTCACCATTTCGACCTCGATCGGCATCATCGGATGCCAGATGGGCGCGCCGTCCGCGCCGCTTGCGAGGAGCGCCATGCGGTCGGCCGCGTCCTCCGGCGTCACGCGGAGGACCTCGCATCCGAGATGACGCTCGAGCGCACGCAGATGCGGGCGGTCGTCGCCCGGCCCCTCGAAGTCGAGGCTGACCGCGAACGCGGAGCCGCCCGTGCGCTTCGCCCAGGCCGCCGTGAGCGCGAGCAGAACGGACGAGTCGATCCCGCCGCCGGTCATCACTGCGACGCGACGAACGCCCACGAGGGCCGCGTCGACCGCCGCGACGAGCGCCTTGCGCAGAGCTTCAGGCGCGTCCGCCAGGCTCGGTTGCGTCCTGCGCGGCCGGCCCGACGGACGCGTCACGTACGCGGCGTCGATGCCACGGAACGGCGTCCGCTCGAGCGCGATCGGCGGCGCTCCGACGACCCAGGCCGCCAGCGCCGACGGATCGATGCGCGTCGCAGGGTCGATGAGCTCGGAGAGCGAGGTCGAGGACTCCGGCCCTCGCCGAAAGACGAGTGATGCCGGTCCACCCACGGCTTTACATACTGTTTCGTTTTGCGCCGGCGCCATCGGCGGCCTTGCCGGGGGGCGAACCGAGCGTCAGGTCGCGCACCGAGCCGAGCTGCTTCAGACGCGGCGCCGTGTACTTGCGACGCGGGCGGGCTTGGCCGTCATCGGGAAGCTGCGGGTTCTTGGGGTCGTGCGACATGAGGATCCTCTGCTCGAGTGACTGGGTTGCGTCAGAGCGCCGGCCCATTCACAGCCCATGTCGTACCCCAATTCCCTGGGGAGTTCAACCGACCGGCGGCTACACTCGCGCGCCGTGAGCGCGATGGTCCAGGAGTTGCTCAGCTTCGCGTCGTCGGCGGCGGAGCTGTCGAAGATCGCGACGGATCTGAAGATCAGCGCCCGCGTGACTCCGCCCTCCATCGCGCGCGTGAACGCCGATTCGGCGGAGCGCGCCTGGCTCCTCGGCGAGGGCTTCGCGGGCCTGCGCGCAGCCGGCGACGCCGCCGTGTGCGCCGCCCTCACGCGCGCCGTCGAAGCGCTGCGCGCGCGCGAGCTCCCCGCCACCTTCGTCTACGCGTTCGACGAGCCCTGGGCCATCGGCGTCCGCATCCGCGACCGCATCTCCCAGCTCGTGCGACGCGAGTACAGGCTCGTCGAGGACGTCTGGGCCTGGCACATCCCGCCGGGCAGCGACGGGTGGCCGCCCCATCGCGGCGTCTCTCACGTCGCGCTCGACCGCAACGCACCCGAGGTGATCAACGTCTGGGTCGCGCTCAGCGAGGTGACGCCCGATCGCTCGTGCATGCATGCGATCCCGCTCGGCGACGACCCCGGTTATCCCGACGCCCTCGATCGCCTCGACGCGCCGCTCTCGGCGGTGCGTGCGCTGCCGGCGCGCGCGGGCAACGCGCTCTTCTGGAACGCGAACGTCCTCCACTGGGGAGGTCACTGCGCGAGGCGCGCGGTCGGACCTCGCGTGAGCTGCTCGTTCACGCTGTGCCGCGACGATGCCGCGGAGCGCTTCCCCGAGCTCGTCCTGCTCGGTCCGCTCGAGCAGCTCGATCTCGCGAGGCGCATGGACGCGCTCGCGCGCATGGTCCGCGTCTACGGCACCGGTCAGTCCGACGTGTCGCCCCACGTCGCCGAGTGGGCGAGCGTCGTACACGATCTCGCGCGCTTCGCCCGCGAGCGCGAGCGGCAACGTAAAGCACCGTAAAGGGGGGCATCGCCCCCGCAGGTCGCGCGTCTATCCTCCCGAGGCCAGCACCGGTCCTCACAGGAGAAAGAGAAGACACCATGCGTTCCACGATCGTCGCCACCGTCCTCGCCCTTGCCACCCTCGTGTCGGTCCCCGCGTTCGCGGCGCCGGCGACGTCGGGCAGCGCGCCCGCGAAGACGCAGCGCGCCGAAGGCGAAGGCAACAAGCACTTCCCGATGCCGGCTGCCGAGTTCAAGGCGAAGGTCGATGCCCGCCAGGCGAAGGCGCGCAAGCACATGGAGGAGGAGGCCGCGAAGCTTCCCGCCGACCAAGCGCGTGACCTGCGCGCGAAGTTCGAGGCGACGATCCAGAAGGTCAACGCCGAGGTCGCGAAGGCCGTCGCCGACGGCACCGTCACGAAGGACGAGGCGAAGGCCGTCCGCGCCGCGAACCCGAACGCGCATCACGGCAAGCATGCGCGCAAGGGCAAGGGCCAGGGCCGCAAGCACCCCGAGAAGAAGTAACGCTGCTACGAAGTCGCGCTTCGCACGACGAGAGGTCAGCTCCGCCCTCTCGCCCGTGCGCAGCACGGTTCGCCGAAGGCGATTCTGGGGAGGCTCGCGAGCCTGCGAGCGAGGGGGACGAAGTCCCCACAAGACTACGGTTGCGTGCCGATCGGCATGCCCGGCTGGAACACGTTGTCCTCTTCGCCGGTGACGAGCACGACCTCCGAACGATCGATGTTCTCGAAGATCTGGTCGTACGTCTTCGGCGAAGAGGTGGACAGCAGGCCCTTCATGAGCGCGGTCGACGCGTCGGGCATCGAGCTGAAGAACGACGGCATCGCGTTGGTCACGAACTCCATGTACTTCGTGCCCGTCGGGTCGTCGGGGTTCAGCACAGCGCGGGTCTGCGCGAGCGAGCCGTCGACGTACGCGAACGTGTCGCAGCCGTTCATGAAGAACAGCTGGTACTTCTTCGCGACCCACTTGCCCTTGCGCGCGAGCGCGCGGACGTTCTGTCCGAGGCCTGCGTGGCCGTTGTACGCGATGACGTCGGCCGTCGGCGTGAGGCTCTCGTAGCGAGCGTCGAAGCCCTGCCACACCTGCGTGATCGAGTCGACGAGCAGCGCGACGACCTTCACCTTCTTGCCGTCGGGCAGCGACGCCTCGAACGTGACGTCGAGCGTGCCGGGACCGGGGCGCTCCGCGACGTTCGCGGGCGTGCTCACGACGTTCGAGCCGAGGCCGGCGAGCGTGCTCTTCATCGTCGACACGAACTCGTTGAACCCGTCGATGCCGGCGTCGCCGCTCGTCGCGTTCGCCGCGTACTTGCCGAAGATCGCGACGATCTCGAGGCGGTTGTCTTCCCAGACCTTCTGGTATTCGGGGTACTTGCTCGTCGTGTTCTCGGCGGACTTGGTCGCGCGCGCGGCGACCTTCACGACCTCTTCGTCCTTGATGTCACAGCCGCTCTGACGAGGCCGGTAGTAGTACCACATGCTGCCGGTATCGACTTCGTGCGCGCCCCAGTCGACGCACGAGTGCTTGTGCTTCTCGGTGAACGCTTGCAGGCCCGCGGAGCTGACGTCCTTCGGGAGCGCGAGCTGATACGTCGAGGGCAGGTTCGTCTTGCTGCCCCACGCGACGGGGAGCTTCGCGTGGTACGTGATCTTCGTCTTGCCGGCGGCCTGCGTGTTCTGGATGTTCGAGAGCACGAGGTTGTCGAGACGCCCGACGCTCTTGTCCGCGTTGAGATGTCCGATCGTGTAGAGCAGCTGGTCCTGGATCGTCTGCTTGTCGTTCCACGACGAGTCGGTCACGAGCTCCGCGTCGAACTCGAAGTCGAGGAGCGTGGCCTGGTTCGAGCTGAACGCGTCCTCGCCGGTGTCACCGTCCGGCGCGGGCTCCGCGGCGCAGCCACCGAGCGCGAGGACGGAAAGGACGACGGGAACGAGAAGGGCGGATCGACGCATGGTCCTGCCCCTCGAGCAACGAGTGTTCCAATGTGCGCTCGCGACCTACAGAATAATTAGGCTAGAGATACCACTGGCTTGCGACGGACGATGGCTGTTTGCCTCGCGGCTCCGAGCTCGCTCATGGACCCGACCGGATCCAGCAGGTCGCTACGACCCGACTTCCATCGGCACCTTGGGGATCTCGAGCTCGCCCTTCTCGAACACGCCGATGAGCGGCACGACGACGCGAAGCGTGTACTTGCCCTCCTTCAGCGGGCCCGCCGGTACGCGCGGATAGCCGCGGCCTTCCCAGGTCTTCGCCTTCTCGGGGGCCCAGCGTGTCTTCACGGCATCCCACGGGATCCGCACGCGCGCGGTGCCGCCCGGCGTGAGCGTGATGCGCGCGGCCTTCACCTCGCGCGTCGGCACCGTCGGCGTCTTCGGCGGCTTGCCGGCCGGGAGATCGACCCTGCGGCCCTTCCCGTCGATCGCCTCGATCTCGAACCTCGGCGTGGGATCGCCCGTGAAGTACAGCGGAAGGGGCTCGCTCGACTTGTTCTTCAGCGTGAGCGTGAGATCGGCGCGTCCGCCCGGCGTGATCGACGGCGCACCGGTCGTCACGCGCACCTCGAGCTTCTCGCGCATGCCGCTCGGCACGTCGGAGCCGCGTGGCATCTTCGTCTCGCACATCCGGAGCGCCTCTTCGAGCGACTCGAACTCGTCGCTCGTGCACGCGGCGTCCTTACCGGCGACGGGCGTACCGCTGTTCGGCGTCGTGGTCGTGCCGCCGTTGCCCTCTTCCGCGGTGCGCGTGAGGATGGGCACCGTTCCGATCGGCGCCATCTCGACGGGCTTTCGGCGCGCGGGCGGGTCACACCCTGCCGTGACCAACCCTTGCGTCGCAAGCGCGACTGCCGCCGCGCGCGCGAGTTTCCTCGCACGCGGTCGCCGGAGAGTGGTCGTCATCCCAGGGGATCCTTCTGCAAGGCGTGCTTTTTCGTCCAGGTTTTTCGTCAGTCGCAGTAGAAGCGGGCCGAATCCGCGGGACGGGAACACCCCGACCGGCATCGAACGCACGAGAAAGAAGGACCCTGCCAAATGCGGAGCTTCGGAGTGCTTTTCGCATCTATGTATGCGAATCCCGGGGGCAGTACGCGCAAATCCCTCGCCCTGACCACCGGCGCGGTCGTTCTCGTCGTCGCCTCGTTTGCGCAGACTGCGCATGCGCAGGCGCCCGCCGGCGCGACCGGCGCTGCACCGGGCACGGCGCCCAACGCGCCGCCGCCGCCCGCTGCGCCTGCGCCGACCGGCACGCCGGACGTCGCGCGCGCACCTGCGGGTGGAGAGATGCCGTCCGGAACGGCCGGCGCGCTCTCGGCCGAGAACGTCGGTCAGCGCTCGATGGCGACGAGCTATCAAGCGAAGGCTGCCGAGCAGAACCTCACCGCGGCCGGCGCTCGCGCCGATCAGCAGTGGACGAACTTCCTCCCGCGCATCGGTCTCGTCGCGCGCTACACGCGGCTGAGCGATTTCACGCCGCCGTCGATCACGGGCGGAGGAAGCCTCGTCGGAACGCCGGCCGCGCCCGGCACGCTCAATCCGACGCCGACCGCCGCGCTCGGCGGGTTCAGCTTCCCGCTCGTGCTCGACAACTACCTGACGCAGGCGACCATCGCGATCCCGATCAGCGACTACTTCCTGCGCATCGGTCAGGCGTACTCGGCGGCCACGCGCTCCGAGGACGCGGCGCGGTACGACGTGGTCGCGGCACGCGCCCGATCGTATGCCGACGGAAAGGTTGCATTCTACACGTGGCTGCGTGCGCGTGGAGCGGTCGGCGTGGCCGAGCAGTCGCTCGCGGTCGCGCGCGCGCACCTGAAGGATGCCGAGAACCAGTTCGCCGTCGGCAACGCGTCGAAGGCGGACGTGCTCCGCGCGCAGACGCAGGTCGCCGCGGCCGAGCTCGCGGTCGAGCGCGCCAAGAGCGGCGTCGCGATCACCGAGCGTCAGGTGCGCGTCGCCATCCACGGCAAGGACGAGGAGCTGCTCGTCCCCGGCGAGTCGCTCGACGGGCCCGTTCCCCCGGCGCCCACGAACCTCCGCTCTCTCGTCGCCGAGGCGCACGCGGCGCGCCCGGAGATCAAGAGCATCGACAAGAGCGCGGAGTCGGCGCGCAAGCTCGCGGACGTCGCGCGTGGGGGCAAGTACCCCGCGCTGTCCGGTTTCGGCGACCTCACGTACGCGAACCCGAACCAGCGCCGCTTCCCGCAGCAGAGCGAATGGTTCCCGACGTGGTCGCTCGGCGCGCAGATCACGTGGTCGCCGAACGACGTCATCGCCGCGGGAGCGGCCGGCTCGGACGCGGAGGCCCGCGCCTCGGCGCTCGATGCGCAGAAGCAGGCGACCCGCGACGGCATCGAGCTCGAGGTCACGCAGGCCTACCAGGGCATCGTCGAAGGCGATGCCGCGATCACCTCGACGCAGCGGCAGCTCGAGAGCGCGGTCGAGGGCTATCGCGTCGCCCGCGAGCTGTTCAACAACGGCCGAGGCACGGCGACGACGCTCATCGAC
>JAQBQJ010000477.1 GCA_028287065.1 Labilithrix sp.
GGGCACGACGTCGTCCTCGTCTCGGGCGCCCTCGACTTCCTGATGACTCGCCTCGCCGACCATCTCGGCGCGACCCACGTCATCGCAAACCGCCTCGAGATCAAGGACGGCTACGCCACCGGTCGCCTCCTCCGCCCCGTCGTCGCCGGCCCCGAGAAGGCGCGCCTCATTCGCGAGCACGCACGCGAGCACGGCCATGATCTCGACGAATGCTTCGCGTACTCCGACAGCTACTCGGACGTCCCGATGCTCAGCGTCGTCGGGCACCCCGCCGCCGTGAATCCCGACGGCAAGCTGGAACGCCTCGCGCGCACCTACGGCTGGCCCGTCCTCACGCTCGACAAGAGCGTGAACTGAGACGAGCCGCGCGGCATCGGCCGGATCGTCGCACCACCACCTACATTGGGATCACCCCACGATCTCCCGGGTTTGTGGCTCGCGTGCGTCCTAAGTGCGTGTAGGTGCGAGTGGCATATCAAGTGCTGACGGGGAAGCGTCGACCCCTCGACCTCCACGAAGGAAACGTCATGCGCGCTCCCTGGCTCACTGCACTCTCCACGACCCTGCTCGCCGTCGCTCTCGGCACCGGCTGCGCCGCGCAGTCCGACGACTCGAGCGCTCCGAGCAACGCCGGCGATCCGGCGGCCGCCGAATCGGATCTCACGCAGTCGACGGACGCCGCGATCGAAGGGAAGCTCCGAGGGATCCTCAAAGACGTCAGCTTCACGTCGGAGAGCGACTACGCCTACGTCGTCTTCGAGGGCGAGGCCGTCACGGAGAAGAGACTCAGCTCCAAGCTCGTTCGCCAGAAGCTCCAGGCCGCCGTCAAGGCGCAGAGCTCCGACCATCGCGACATCTTGCCGAGCACCTGTCGTTCGGTGCGCGTCGACGTGAGCAAGGCCATCGCAGAAGGAGACGCCGCCGTCGTTCCTGCGAACCACGACGCCGACGACTTCACCTATACGTTCCACGACAAGCAGGTCGGAATCGCCCTGAAGGTGATGCGCTCGCAGCTGCGCGGCGTCGTCGGCTTCACGTTCGGCACGAACGGGTCGGGCGATCAGGACGACGTCGGTAACGTCCTCTACGTGTACGTCGGGATCTCGAAGACCACCGGCAAGCTGATCGCGATCATGACGGAGGCCGTCTACACCTAGTCGTCATGGCGCGGCAGGATTCCCGGCCCGAAACCGGCCGTCCGGTGCGTCCGACGCTCCGCTAGCGCGCCCCGCGGCGGCCGTGGTACGAGCGGCCCGCCACCATGTCTCACCCGCTCGTCGTCACCCTGGATCGGAAGAGCGCTCCGCGCACCATCTTCAGCGGCGATCGCCTCGTCGAGGTCGACCTCCCTCCCGGCACGCGCTGCATCTACCCGAAGGCGCCGATCGCTGCGCTCAAGGACGTCGATGCGGCCATTCGCTACGCGCTGAACCACCCGTACGACTCGGAGCCGCTCCACGCGAAGCTCCGTCCTGGCATGAAGGTGGTCATCGGGATCGACGACATCTCGCTGCCGCTCCCGCCGATGCGCCGCCCCGACGTGCGCGAGCGCGTCCTCACGGTCGTCCTGCAGACGCTCGCCGATCACGGCGTCGAGGACGTCACGATGATCATCGCGACCAGCGTCCACCGCCGCATGACCGGCGAGGAGATCCGGCACATCGTCGGCGACAAGATCTACAACGCGTACTACCCGAACCGCCTGTACAACCACGACGCCGAAGACCTGAAGAACATGGTCGAGATCGGCACGACCGAGATGGGCGAGGTCGTCGAGCTCAATCGCAAGGCCGTCGAGAGCGACCTCCTCATCTACGTGAACCTGAACCTCGTCCCGATGGACGGCGGTCACAAGTCCGTCGCGGTCGGCTTCTGCGGCTACAAGAGCCTCAAGGCGCACCACAACCCGCAGACCATGCGGAAGTGCCACTCGTACATGGATCCGAAGAGCTCCGCGCTCGCGACCAGCGTCGAGCGCATGGGCAAGCTCGCGAACAAGAAGCTCAACGTCTTCACGATCGAGACGACGATCAACAACCGCATGTTCGATCGCCCCCTCGAGTTCCTTCACAAGAACGAGGACGATCTCTCCGGCATGGAGAAGACGGCGCTCAAGGCGCTGACCATGACGCTCTCGAAGGTGCCGCAGGCCGCCCGCCAGGCGATCTTCCAGAAGGTGCCGTCACCCTACGGCGTCACGGGCGTGTTCGCCGGCTCGACCGAGGCCGTACACGAGCACACGCTCGCGCGCTGCTACGAGCAGTACCTCGTCCCGATCAAGGGCCAGGCGGACATCCTCGTCACGGGCGTGCCGTACATCTCGCCGTACAACGTCAACTCGTTCCTGAACCCGCTGCTCGTGCAGGTCATGGTGAACGGCTACCTGTTCAACATGTACAAGGGCGCGCCCCTCCTCAAGAAGGGCGGCACGATGATCGTCACCCATCCGTGCACGGACATGTTCGACAAGGAACATCACGCTCCGTACATCGAGTTCGTGCACAACCTCCTGCCGGAGACGCGCGACGGCCTCGAGCTGCACAAGCGCTACGAGGCGAAGTTCGCGTCGAACCCCGCGTACATCCAGGCGTACCGCACGGGCCACGCGTACCACCCGGCTCACCCGTTCTTCATGTGGTACTGGGGCGAGGCTGGTCGCCAGCACACCGGCCGCGTCATCGTCGTGGGCGCCGACAACGAGTACATCCCGAAGCTCATGGGATGGGAGACGGCACGCACGATGAACGAGGCCCTGGAGATGGCGAAGGACACCGCGCCGCCGAGCCCCGACATCGTGCTCATGCACATGCCGCCGATCGTCATGGCCGAAGTCACGGCCTGAGACGAAGCTCTCAGTCCGCCTCTGGCTCGCGACCGACGAGCCGCAGCGCGACGCGCTTCGCCGGGCCGTAGCCGTTCGCGATCATCTCGACCATCGTCGGCCCGTAGAGCAGCTTGCTCACGCGCTCGAGCGCCGCGCGCGCTTCGTCGTCGTCGCCGAGCGCCGCGGCGGCGTGAGCACGTAGCTGCTCGCGGTGCTCCGGCTTGTCCGTGTCCTTGATCCGCTTCTTCGCGCGCTCGACGTGACCCGTCGACACGTCGACGAGCGCACGCAGGTAACGGTGCTCCTCCTCGAGTGGCGCCGAGGGCGCCTTGCCCTGACAGAAGTCGAGCGTCGCCGTCGCTTGGTCGAAGCGGCCCATGCGGATCCGCAAGCTCGCGAGCGCATGCTGCAGGCACCACAGCGCCGGACCGAGGTACCGGTTGCACGGGACCGCCCCGAGGATGCGCTCCGCATCTTCGAGCAGGCCCACGCCGGAAATGAGCGAGACGATGCCCCACGACAGCTTCACGCCGACGAGATTTCGGAAGCGCTCGAGACGCCGCACGCCGCGCGTGGCGAGCGCAACGGCCTCGGCACGATCGCCGTTGCCGATCGCACGTAGAACGCGCTCCACATGGAGCGCGTCGAGGACGAGCGAGCCGCGATACGCGTAGAGAAGCCCGAGCACGAACGTCGTGAGCGCGCCCCTTCGCGCATCGAACAGGACGCCGGCGATCAGCCCCGTGGGCACCGCAATGAGCAGGACGGCGCTGGCATAGAGACCTGCCGATCGCCCGGTCACCACGAGACCGAGCCACGGCCGCCGCTTCCAGATCGTGGCGATGACGGCGATCGGCAGCAGTGCGACGAACGCGCCCACCAACGCAACGACCGGCGCAACGGACGCGAGCGAGGTGAGATCCGGCTCGTTCACCACCCGAGGATACGCCGTTTTCGAACGAAGGCTCCGCGAGCTAGAAGCTGCCCGACACGCCGGCGCTGCCGAGCCCGACGTGCGGCGTGACGCGCACCGCGCGCGGGGCCTCCGCTCGCGAGGGCGGCAGCAGCAAGAGGACGCCGCCGACGCCCGCGCCGATCACGCCGGCCACCAGCGCGACCGTCGATGCGTAGCCGAGCGTGCGGCTCGCTCTCGCGATCGCTGGTCGACCGCAGCCGCGAGGATAGTCCGAGGCGGTCAGAGCGACGAGGCCTTCGGCGGTGCGATCGGCGCCGTGCCCACCGCGCGGCACGGAGGAGGCTCCGGGATGATCGACATGCGCGCGTCCGGATCGAGGCCCATTTGCAGCATTCGCTCGCGCCCGGTCTCGACGGAGTCGCCTCGACACCCCCGCGTCATTGCTTGTTTTTCTCCGGCGCTCCACCGCGGTTGCTCCACCTCGGGTCGTGGGGTAATCAAGCGCCCCCCATGACTGAAAGCCACGCGACGCACGGTCAAAACGGCTGCGAAGCGCCCGCGACGCCCATTCCGACCCTCGACATGCGCGCGCAGCTCGACGGCGCCCGCCTGCTCGTCCTCGGTGGGACCGGATTCCTCGGCAAGATCTTCTGGGTCATGATGCTCGCGCGTTTCCCGTGCGTCGGCCGCATCTACCTCCTCGTCCGCAAGAGCAAGACGAAGACGAGCGACGAGCGGTTCTGGACGGAGATCGTCAAGAGCGAGTGCCTCGACCCGCTGCGCACGATCCACGGCGAAAACTTCGAAGCCTTCCTGAAGGAGAAGATCGTTCCCGTCGACGGCGACGTGAGCCTCGAGAACTGCGGCATCGACGCGAAGCTGCTCACGGAGATCAAGGGCACCATCGACGCGGTCGTCAACGTCGCAGGCGTCGTCGACTTCAACCCGCCGCTCGACGAGGCCATCGAGACGAACGCGTTCGGGGCACAGAACCTCGTCGCGCTCTCGAAGGCGCTCGGCAGCGCGCCGCTCATGCACACGTCGACGTGCTACGTCGTCGGCAACCGCGACGGCTTGATCCTCGAGGAGATGCCGGGCGAGCGCTTCCCGTTCCCGCGCGCCGAGGAGCTCGGTCGCGACCTCTGGACGCCCGACGGCGAGATCGCCGACTGCCTCGACCTCATCGCGCAGGCGAAGAGCCGCTGCGAGGACGCGTTCCGTCAGAGCGACTTCATGGATCGGGCGACGAAGAACCTCGTTCGACGTGGCGAGCCCACCATCGGCGCGCCGCTCGAGTCCGAGCTGAAGAGCGTGAAGCGCAAGTACGTGAGCGATCGCCTCGTCGAGGCGGGCCTCGAGCGCGCCACGCACTGGGGCTGGCCGAACATCTACACGTACACGAAGAGCATCGGCGAGCAGATCATCGCGCGCGCCGGCATCCCGTTCACGATCGCGCGCCCCGCGTGCTGCGAGAGCACGATCGAGTTCCCCTTCCCCGGCTGGAACGAGGGCATCGGCACGTCGGCGCCGATCATCTTCCTGGCCATGAAGGGGCATCATCAGCTCCTCGGCAAGGACGCGATCCTCGACTTCATCCCGGCGGACGTCGTGTGCGCGGGCATGATCATCACGCTCGCCGAGCTCCTCGAAGGCACCGCCAAGCCCGTGTACCAGTACGGCGCGAGCGACGTGAACCCGGGCACGAGCGAGCGCTTCGGGGAGCTCATCGGGCTCTACAAGCGCAAGTACTACCAGCGCACAGGCAAGGGGAACCCGTTCGTCAACTTCCTCCAGCAGCACTTCGAGCCGGCGATCGTCGAGCTCGATCGCTTCAACGCCGTCGGCCCGGGCGCGCTCGCTCGCGCCTCGAAGACGATGGCGAAGATGTTGAAGCAGGCGCCCGGACCGCTCTCGAAGCTCGGTCGCCCCGCCGCCAAGTCGCTCGAGAACCTCGCGCGGCAAGAGGAGAAGATCGACTTCATCCTGCAGCTGTTCGCGCCGTTCACGCTCGATCAGAAGGGCCCGTTCTCGTGCGCCAACACGCACTCCGCGTACGCGCGCCTGTCGCCGGAGGACCGCGCCGTCCTGCCCTGGTACCCCGAGAAGATCGACTGGGCCGACTACTGGATGAACCAGCACATGCCCGCCATGGAGAAGCGCGTGCTCCCATGGATGGAGGAGAAGTACAAGAAGGAGCTCGCGCCCCTGAAGGCCCACGCGACGCTCTCCTCGCTCGTCGATCAGATGGCCGAGCGACACGTGCATGCCGTCGCGTTCGGTCGCCTCGAGGAGGACGGCATCGCGCGCACGACGTACCTCGACGTGCAGACGCGCTCGAACGCCGTCGCCGCGCGGCTCGCCGCGCTCGGCGTCAAGAAGGGCGACCGCGTCGTGCTCTCGGCGCACAACCATCCCGACTGGCCGATCTCGTTCCTCGGCATCGTGCGCGCCGGCGGAACCGCCGTGCCCGTCGACCCCGCGATGGATCCTGCGGCCTTCGCGAACGTCGTGCGCGAGAGCGAGGCCCGCATCGTCCTCTGGGATGCGAAGGTCGAAGAGGCCGTCGGCGCCGCGCTCACCACCGCGTTCGCCTCCGGGCCCACGCTCACGAAGCTCCACCTCGAGACGATCACGCCGGCCACGGCGATGCCCGGCGATCCAGCGGCGCTCGCGCGGCCGACCGTCGACGTGTACGAGGACGACGTCGCGAGCCTGCTCTACACCAGTGGCACGACCGGCAAGCCGAAGGGTGTAATGCTCACGCATTCCAACTTCACGTCGCTGGTCGCCGCGCTCGCGCCGCTCTTCCCGCTCACCGGCGGCGATCGCGTGCTCAGCGTGCTGCCGCTCCACCACACGTTCGAGTTCACGTGCGGCATGGTCCTGCCGTTCTCGCGCGGCGCGCGTGTCGTGTACCTCGACGAGCTCAAGGGCGACCGCGTGTCCGCGGGCCTCAAGCAGGCGCGCGTCACCGCGATGGTCGGCGTTCCCGCCGTGTGGCATCTCCTCGAGCGCCGCATCCTCTCGCAGGTCTCCGCGCAGGGACCGATCGCCGAGAAGGCCTTCGGGATCGCCGCCGAGCTGAACCGCTCGCTCGGCAAGGCCGTTGGGCTCAACCTCGGTCGCATCTTGTTCGGACAAGTGCACGAGGCGCTCGGCGGCAACATCCGCTACCTCATCTCGGGCGGCGCGGCGCTGCCGAAGGACACCGCGAAGCTCTTCGCGGGCCTCGGCTTCGAGCTCACCGAAGGCTACGGCCTCACCGAGGCTGCGCCGGTCCTCACCGTCGCGAAGCCGGGCAGCCCCGCAGGCCAGGTCGGCAAGGCGATCCCGGGCGTCACGATCAAGATCGACTCCCCGGACGAGCACGGCGTGGGAGAGGTGCTCGCGCGCGGGCCGAACGTCATGGCCGGCTACACCGACGCCGACGCGACGAAGGAAGTGAAGTCCGAGGACGGCTGGCTCCACACCGGCGACCTCGGCAAGCTCGATCGCAACGGTCGGCTCGTGCTCGTCGGTCGCGTGAAGGACGTGATCGTCACGTCGACCGGTGAGAACGTCTACCCCGACGACATCGAGCGCATGCTCGGCAAGGTCACGCACATCGAGGAGCTCGCGGTCGTCGGCGTCACGGGACGCAGCGGCGGCGAGCGCGTCGGATGCATCGCCGTTCCCGAGACCGACGACTCGATCGACCGCGCCGCGCGCCTCGATCGCGCACAAAAAGCGCTTCGCGATGCGATCTCGAAGCTCCCGTACGGCAAGCAGCCTTCGATCCTCCACCTCTACGACGCCCCGCTCCCGCGCACCGCGACGAAGAAGGTGAAGCGCACCGAAGCCCGCAAGATGCTCGAGCGCATGATCGCGGCCACGTCGCGCGAGGCCGAAGGCGACGCGCCGTCGAGCCCCGTCCGCGTCGCGATCGCGGCGGTCAAGGGACGCAAGACGAGCGAGATCCACGGCGACCTCACGATGGCCGACGACCTCGGCTTCGACTCCCTCGCGCTGACCGAGCTGCTCGTCGCGCTCGAGGCGAAGTACGGCGCGCTCGATCCGAGGCAGCTCCAGGCGTGCCGCACCGTCGCGGACGTCGAGAACCTCGTCGGCAGCGAACGCGCGAGCCTCCGCCCGCAGGCCATCGCCGCCTCTCGCTACAAGATCGAAGGGCGCACCGCCGGCAAGAAGGAGGACAAGACGCTCGTCCTTCCCGAGCCCGTGCAGGAGCAGGGCAAGAAGCTCATCGGCAAGGTGCAGGACTTCTTCTACGGCGAGATGATGCGCTCGAAGATCAGCGGCCGTGCGTTCATCCCGCACAACCGCAACACGATCGTCGCCGCGAACCACGGCAGCCACCTCGACATGGGCTTCGCGCGCCATGCGCTCGGCACGTACGGCGAGGACATCATCACGCTCGCCGCGCAGGACTACTTCTTCGAGAAGGGCACGCTCCAGCGCGCGTTCTTCGAGAACCTCACGAACCTCCGCGCGATCGATCGCAAGAGCGGTCTCCGCGCGAGCGAGCGTCAGGCCGGCGAGATCCTCTCGCAGGGCAAGACGATGCTCATCTTCCCCGAGGGCACGCGCTCGACCGACGGCGAGGTCCACGAGTTCAAGCCGCTGCTCGGCCATCTCGCGCTGACCTACGGCGTCGACATCCTCCCGCTCTATCTGGGTGGAACGCGCGACGCGATGCCCAAGGGCGCGAAGGTCCCGACCAAGCGCGATCTCTTCGCGCGTATCGGCCCGGCCATCACCGTGACCGACATGAAGCGGCTCACCAAGGGCCTGTCGCCCGCCGACGCCGCCCGCGAGATCGCGAAGCTCGCACGCCGGGCCGTCGATGCGCTCAAGCACGGCGAGGTCATCGACACTTCACGCATGAAGAGCCTCGACGAGGACGACGCGCCGAAGGAGCATCCGCTCGTGACGCTGTTCGCCGACCTCGAGAAGAAGTTCGACAGCGGACAGGTCGAGAAGCCGATGTCCTTCTATTTCACGCTCGGCGACGACGCGAACGCGAAGTGGACCGTGCGGGTCTCGAAGGACAAGTGCGAAGTGAAGCCCGGCAAGCCCGAGGGCGGCACGGCGGACTGCGTCCTCA
>JAQBQJ010000488.1 GCA_028287065.1 Labilithrix sp.
ACGGAGAACATCGAGGTGCTCTTGAAGGCGAGGGTCCGACGGATGCTCGGCGAAGAGTCGCTTCGAGCCGTCGAGGTCGTCATCGACGAGACCGACCGAGCCGCAGCTCAGCATCGGTTCGCTCCCACTGAAGTCGCGTCGTCATGAGCTCGCGTCGCTGGCCGAGGCTGAAACGGTGCTCATTGCCCGAGGCATCGATGAGCACGTGCTCGACGTCCAGATCCGGAAGTCCCCGCGCGAGCACGACGAGGGCGGGAGTCGACGACGGATCTGGCAGATCGAGTAGCTCGCCGTCACGCCACCCATGGAGCGGCGGAACGCGAAACGATGCGATGAAGTCGGGCGGCAGATCCACGAGCACGGCGCGAATGCAGAACCCGTCGGCGACGCACCGCTGCCAGTAGTCGAATTCGACGACGACCGGCTGCCAGGGGGCAAAGAGCAACTCTATGGCAGCGAGGACTGTGGTCTTCCCGGCGTCACCGGGGCCAACGATGCAGGTTGATGCCGGGCGACGGATCCCACGCGAGGAACTCGACTCCGCGGTAGCGCTCGATCATGATCCGTGCGATTCGCAATCGATCCCCCCGCAGCGAAGGTAGCTCTCTCGAGGACGCGTAGGCCCGGTTTTGGAACGATGACGGGCGAGCCGTTGTTCGGAAGGCGCGATGGCGCGCGAGCGCGGAACGGCTACGTCCGCACGCGATGACTTCGCGACCCGTCACCCGAGCCGACGACAGGTCGACGCGCCTGCGTGAGCCCTCCCGGGAAATCGAGCTGTGTGCTCAGGCGTGTGCTCAGAGGCCCGGCGCACACCCCGAAAGTGCAACGGGACCCCGCGCTCAGCGCTCGGGATCCCGTTGTTTTCGCGGTCAAATTGTAGGCGCGATTGGGGTTGAACCAACGACCCCTACCGTGTCAAGGTAGTGCTCTACCACTGAGCTACGCGCCTGAAGGGTTGAGGGAAGTACCCCAAGGTTACGCGGGCTGTCAAGGTAGGCTCACCTCATCCCTGATCAGGCCGATCAGGCCGAACCCGCCCGAAAGAGCGGAGTGTGATTGGGGGAACACGGGGTCCTGCCATGGATGTCATGCTCGATCGCGCGCCGAAACCGGCGTTTCCCGGGTTCTTGCCGCTTCTCGGCCGCAAACTCGAGGCGCGAGCGCGCGGCATGACCGTTGCGATGAAGGGAGACACTTCCTTCTCGCTTGGCTTGATACGAGTGAGCGCGCGCGACGCGGCAGGACCGGATCCTGTCGGTCGCGCGCGCGCTCTTACCTACGACACGAGGTGATGACATGAAGCCATCCGTCATGCGTCCGCTCTCCCCTCTGCTCGCCGCGCTCGCCGCTGCGGCGCTGACCGTCGGGTGCAGCCTGAGCGACAGCGGGTCGAAGCCGGGTGAGCTCGGTAACGGCGGCTTCTACTTCTCGTGAGACGACGCCGTCGCGTGCAGCAAGTACTCGGACGATGCGTCGAAGTTCCCCGAGGCCGTCTCCGTCGGCTCCACCTTCTCCGTGCGCTTCGTCCCGAAGTCGAGCAGCGGCCTCGACATCCACTTCAACGAGTCGGCGCCGGACCGCGGCGTCACCGTCGCGCCCATCGGCGACGCGTACATCTCACGCGGAACGAAGGGCCTCGCCGCCGTGAAGGCCGGCTACGCGACGCTCGCGTCGCGCGACGCCGCCGGAACGCTCGTCGACTACGTCGTCGTGCGCATCGCGAAGCCCGACGCGCTCGTCGTGTACTCCGCGGACGACAGCAGCTCCTCGAATCCGCCGCCGGTCTCGAACGTCGAGCTCTCGGTGGGCGGCAACAACCGAAAGAGCTTCCGCGCGTTCGCGCAGCAGAACAAGGGCTACCTCGCCGGCAGCCTCCAGATCGAGTGGAAGTCGAGCAACACCGCGGTCGCCGAGATCGAGAGCACCACCGACGGCAAGGTCACGCTCGTCGCTCGCTCCGCAGGCACCGCGATGCTCGTCGCGACCGGCGGGACGTTCACGCAGCAGACGCCGATCACGGTGAAGCCGTGAGCGCGCGCCTCCTCGCGTGCGCGCTCCTCGCCGCCCTTGCCCTCGGACTCGGCGGCTGCGGTCCGGACTACGACCACACCGACATCGCCAGCGTGCGCTCGCCGCCGGCGCCGCTCACTGGACACGTGGATTATGCACGCGTCCAGGTGTCGCTCGGCGCCGTCGTCACGGCGCACATCGTGCCGTACGACGACGACCACAAGGTCATGAGCGTCGACCTGCGGTCGAAAGACCCGAGCGTCGTCGAGGTCACGAACGTGGTCAGCGACCACGACTACGCGTTCCTCGGGATGAAGACCGGCACGACCGAGGTCGAGCTCCGTGCGGACGGGCACCTGGTCCTCATCCTCACCGCCGTCGTCACCGATCAGCCGCCTCTCTAGAGGCCGAACGCCGTCCCTGGTATGAGCCAGGTCGAATGGATAGTCGGTATGTCGACAGCGAGGCGGCGCGCGCAGTCTCCGAGCGAGCCGCGAACGTCGGCGACGCGCTCGCGCTGCGTACATACACCGCGCGGTTGCTCGGCGCCGAGGAGTCGCTCGTCCTGCACGGCGGCGGCAACACGAGCGTCAAGGCGCAGGGCAAGACCATCTTCGGCGAGACCGTGCCCGTCCTCCACGTGAAGGGCTCCGGCTGGGACCTCGCGACGATCGAGCCGGCCGGCCACCCCGCCGTGCGCATGGCGGCGCTCGAGCAGCTCCTCCTCCTCCCGTCGATGACCGACGAGCAGATGGTCAACGAGATGCGCCTCGCGCTGCTCGACGCGTCCGCGCCCACGCCGAGCGTCGAGACGCTGCTCCACGCCGCGCTGCCCGCGCGGTTCATCGATCACACGCACGCCGACGCGGTCCTCGCCCTCGCCGATCAGGACGAAGGAGAGACGATCTGCCGGGAAATCTACGGCGATCGGCTCCTGTGGGTGCCCTACGTGATGCCGGGCTTCGGCCTCGCGAAGGCGTGCAAGAAGGCGTGGGACGGCGCGGTCGCGGACGGCCGCTCGCCCACCGTCATGGTGCTCGAGCGCCACGGCATCTTCACCTTCGGCGACACCGCGAAGGAGAGCTACGAGCGCATGATCGAGGCCGTCACGACGGCAGAGCGCTTCGCCGCCGACGCCATGCGCACCGCCAACGTGCCGACGGTGTACCTCGACGACGGCCTCGAGGCGCGCGTCGCCGCTGCGGTGCGCGGAGCGCTCGCGTCCGTCACCGGCGAGCCGCCGGAGCGGGCGCCGATCGTCGCGGTGCGATCGAGCGAGTGGATCCTCGCGTTCCTCGAGCGTCTCGACGCGTACGAGCTCGTGCAGCGCGGATGCGCCACGCCCGATCACGTCATTCGCACGAAGCCGACGCCGATGTTCGTGCCGAAGCAAGACTCCGAGGACGCCGGCGCGCTGTCCGCGCGCATGGAGCGCGAGATCTCGGACTACGCCCGCCGGTACGATCGCTACTTCGAGGAGATGTGCGCGAAGAAGAACGTCGCGCGCACGAAGCTCGATCCGTGGCCGCGCATCGTGCTCGTGCCGCGAGTCGGCATCCTCGCCGTCGGCAAGACGAAGAAGGAGGCGGAGATCGCCGCCGACATCTACGAGCACACGATCCAGGTCATCACCGACGCCGAGTCCGTCGGCCGGTACTCGCCGGTGAGCCTCGGCGATCTCTTCGACGTCGAGTACTGGAGCCTCGAGCAGGCGAAAATCAAGAAGGAGGCGGAGCTGCCGCTCGGGAAGCAGGTCGCGCTCGTGACCGGCGCCGCGTCCGGAATAGGGAAGGCCACGGCCGCGCTCTTCATCGAGCTCGGCGCGCACGTGGTCGCGTGCGACTGTCGCGGCGACGCGCTCGACGCGGCCGCCGCCGAGATCGCCGGCAAGAGGCGCTCGCAGCTCATCACGTGCGTGACCGACGTGACGAAGCGCAGCGAGGTGCAGGCGGCGTTCACGCTGGCCTCGCGCATGTTCGGCGGCGTCGACATCGTCGTGAGCAACGCGGGCAGCGCGCCCGAGGGACGCCTCGACACACCGGAAGGCGACGAGGCGCTCCGTCGCTCACTCGACGCGAACCTCCTCGCGCACAACGTGGTCGCGAGCTGCGCGGCCGACACGATGCGCCTCATGCGCCGCGGCGGATGCGTGCTCTTCAACGCGAGCAAGAGCGCGTTCAACCCCGGTCCGGGCTTCGGTCCGTATGCGGTCGCCAAGGCCGCGCTCGTCGCGCTCATGCGCCAGTACGCGGTCGATCTCGGTCGCTTCGGCATCCGCTCGAACGCGGTCAACGCCGACCGTATCCGTACCGGTATCTTTTCCGGCGGCGTCCTCGAGTCCCGGGCGGCCGCGCGGGGGCTCTCCGTCGACGAATATTTCCGATCGAACCTGCTCACACGCGAGGTGATGGCGCACGATGTGGCCGCGGCATTCGCCTATCTGGCGCAGGCGCGGGCGACCACGGGGTGCGTGATCACGGTCGACGGCGGAAACGCAGCGGCCTTTCCGCGCTGATTTTCCTGCGAAAAACCGGCCCTCTCCATTGCGGAGAGAGGTCGAAAAGAGCGAAAATGACCGGGAGGCATGTCGTCTCCCGAGCCCACGTCTCCTGCCTCGTCCGGCGGGCCCTCGCCCGTTCGCGAGGGCGACATCCTCGCGTCGAAGTATCGCGTCGAGAAGGTGCTCGGCGTGGGTGGCATGGGCGTGGTCGTCGCTGCGGAGCACATCGAGCTCTCGCAGAAGGTCGCGCTCAAGTTCCTCCTGAAGCAAGCGTCGTCGAACGACGACCTCGTCAGTCGCTTCCTGCGTGAGGCGCGCGCGTCGGTGCGCCTGAAGGGGGCGCACGTCGCGAAGACGCTCGACGTCGGCCGGCTCGAGGACGGCTGCCCGTACATCGTGATGGAGTTCCTCGACGGTCACGATCTGCATGCCGAGATCCGCGGCGGCGTCGGGCTGGTCGCCGTCGAAGATGCCGTGAGCTACGTCATCCAAGCGGCCGAGGGGCTCGCCGAGGCGCACGCGCTCGGGATCGTGCATCGCGATCTCAAGCCCGGGAACCTGTTCCTCACGCGCGGCGTCGACGGACGTCCGCTGGTGAAGGTGCTCGACTTCGGGATCTCGAAGACGATGGATCCGATCGGCGGCGACGGTCTGTCGCTCACGAAGACCGAGATGCTGCTCGGGTCTCCGCTCTACATGTCGCCCGAGCAGATGCGCTCGTCGAAGCACGTCGATGAGCGCTCCGATCTCTGGGCGCTCGGCGCGATCGCGTTCGAGCTCCTCACCGGTCGCGTCCCGTTCGAAGCCGATACGATCCTCGAGCTGTGCTTCAAGGTCGCGCAGGAGAAGGCGCCGAACCCGAAGGACCTCCGCCCCGAGCTGCCCGACGAGCTGTGCGCGGCGGTGATGAAGTGCCTCGAGAAAGATCCCGCGGATCGCTTCCCGAACGTCGGCGAGCTCGCGCGTGCGTTCGAGCCGTTCGGGCTTCCTCGCGACCGCGGCACCGCGGAGCGCGCGCTCGACGTGCTCGGCACGGGCAAGCGTCCGCCGATGCGGAGCATCGCGCCCAACGCGACGACGAAGGTGCCCGCGACCAAGGCGCCCGCGCCTGGACCCTCGCCCGACGCGACGCCGATCGCCGCGCCGAAGACGCCCGCGGCGATCGCGGTTCCGCAGAGCACGCCGAGTCAGATCGAAGCGGTCGCGCCGGCGGCGTGGGGGACGACGCAGGCGCAGACGAAGGCGAAGTCACGGAGGAGCGCGGTCGTGATCGGCGCGGCCGTCGTGGTGCTCGCAGCGATCGCGGGGACCGTGGTGGCGTCGCGCGGCGGGCATGATGGAGAACGGGGCGCGGCGCTGGTGGGGAGCACGGCGGCGGCTCCGCCGAGCGCGGTGAGCGCGGCGGTGGCTCCGCCGAGCGCGGTGGCGATTCCGAGTCCGAGCGTGGCGACGAGTCCGAGTTCGAGCGCGAGCACGAGCACGAGCGCTGCTCCCGCCGCGAGCGCGCCCGCTGTCGTGCCGAGCACGAAGGTGGTTCGGCCTGCGCCCAGCGCCAGCGCCGCGAAGAGCGCGAAGCCCGCGCCTTCCGCTGCGCCGCCGCCGACGGCGGATCCAGGGGGCTTCATCAAGGTGCGTGAATGATGCACGTATCGCGCGGCGCTCGCTTCGCGTGGCTCGCTCTCCTGTTCGCTCCGGTGCTGCTCTCGCCTCGACCTGCGCTCGCCGACGAAGGCGACGTGCACGAGCCGGCCAGGATGGACAACCGCGCGCGCGCGCAGCAGCTGTTCGACAGGGCGCTCGCCGATGCGGAGGCGGGAAACCTCGCGTCCGCATGTCCGAAGTTCCTCGCGAGCCAGGAGGCCGATCCGAAGACGAGCACGCTGCTCAACCTCGCGAGCTGCTACGAGAAGAACGGCCAGACCGCGAGCGCGTGGGGCGCGTTCCGCGAAGCCGAAGGGCTCGCACGCAAGGTCGGTCGCAGCGACTGGGAGACGGCCGCGCGCACGCACGCCGAGGCGCTCGAGCCGAAGCTCGTACGGCTCACGATCCAGGTCCCCGAAGCGAGCCGCGTGCAAGGGCTCACCGTCGTTCGTGACGGCGCGCGCCTCGCCGCGGGCGAATGGGGCGTCGCGATCCCCGTCGATCCCGGCGAGCACGTCGTGTCGGCCACGGCCACGGGCCGCGCGTCGTGGGAGACGAAGAGCGAGATCCGCGACGCGAGCGGCTCGGTCGTCGTGCCCGTGCTCGAGCCGTTGCCTGTGCCGGATGCGGTGCCCGTCGTCGTCGCACCTCCGGGCGATCTCCCGCCGCGATCCGACACGTGGTGGACGACGTGGCGCACCGCCGGCGTCGTCGGCATGGGCGTCGGCGTGCTCGGCGTCGTCGCGGGAGGCGTGCTCGGTCTCGTCGCGCAGAGCAAGTACGACGGCGCACGCGGTCGATGCGCGGACGCTCCGCGCGGATGCCCGGCCGGCGCGGTCGCGGACGCAGACAGCGCGTATCGCCTCGCGACCGGAGCGACGGTCGTGTTCGTGGTCTCTGCCGTCACGATCGCCGGCGGGGCCGCGATGGTCCTGTTCGGACCTGCCGACTCGCGCTCTGCTTCGAACAAGCAGATCGCGAAGCCTGCGGGAGCGAGCGCGTCGCTGACGGTCGGTCCCGGATCGCTCGGAGTCGCCGGCCTTTGGTGATCCGTGCGCGCACCGCCTCGCTGTTCGTGCTGATGCTCGCCGTTGCCGCTGCGGGATCCGCCGCCTGCGCCGCCGTGCTCGGGTTCGAGCCGCTCGTCGAGGGAACGAGCGACGGCGCGACGCCGAGCGAGACCTCGACCGACGGCGGCGTCGACGCGGAGCCGTTCGATGGCGGCCCCGCGTGCACGGACCTCGGCGTTCCCGCGCGGCCCGCCGTGACCGCCGCCGATGCGGCGGCCGACGCCGGCGATCCGGTCCACATGGCCGTGAAGCTCTTCGACTTCGGCATCGACAAGACCGCCGCGGCCGTCGGCTTCAACCTCGATCACGCGTGCTCGCCCGACATCGCGTCGAGCACGTGCGCGACCAACATCGACGAAGAGACCTTCGCGAAGTACGGAAGAGATCGCGGCGACAAGGGCATCGACAACTCCGGCTTCGGCCTGCTCGCGTACCTCACGTACCTCGGCGACGCGTTCGCTCCTGTCGAGATCAACAAGCGTCTCGCCGCCGGCGAGTTCGGCTACGTGCTGCGGCTCGGGAACTGGAACGGTCTCCCCGAGGACGACGACGTCATCGTCGAGATCTTCCCCGCGATCGGCGCGTGGAACCACCCCGACGGAGGCGCGCGCACGCCCGGGGCCAAGCCGACGTTCACGCGCGACGACGAGTGGATGCGCGATCGCCGCTTCCAGAACGTCGTCGACGCATCGCGGATCAAATCCGCGAATGCGTGGGTCACGGGCGGTCGTCTCGTCGCTTCGTTCCAGACGGCCACGCTCCCGATCACCGTCCCCGACGACAAGAAGCCGCTCGACATCGCGCTCCAGGAGGCCTTCATCTCCGGGATGCTCGTGCCCGACGGAACGTCGTGGCGCCTCGACTCCGCGATCGTGGGCGGTCGCTGGCGCACCGCCGACATGCTCGGTCAGGTCCGCACGATCTACATCAAGGACACGGCCGGCCTGAAGAACGTCGTGCTCTGCGATCCCGGCCTCTTGTTCGACGTGTACACCGCCGTGAAGAAGGAGGTCTGCGACGGTCGCGATCTCCGGAGCACGAGCCGCGACGACGCGAAGAACCTGCCGTGCGATTCGTTCTCGACGGGCTTGCGTATCGACACTTACGCCGTGAGCGCGGCGGGCCCGTTCGCGGACCTGCCGGTCCTCGCGACGAGATGCACGAAGGACGGCGGCATCCCCGAGGGCGACGATTGCGCGCCTGCTTCGCCATGATCGATCGCGCGCCGCGTGCTAAGCGAGAGGGGATGGTTTCGGGGGGACGCGGAATGCTCGCGCTCACGCTCGGCGTGCTCGGCATCGTCGCGACCAGCGCCGCCGCGCCTGCGTGCGGGGTCACCGACGATCCCGCGGACACGCCCGCCGACGTGCCCGAAGCCGGCATGCCCGACGCGATCGCGCCCGACAGCGCGCCCGCGCCGCTCTGCGTCGACGGCAAGCCGGTGGACTGGCCGCCCGGCCCGTACGAGATCGGCATCACGTCGACGCTGCCGCCCGATCTCGCGTTCGAAGGTCCTTCGGGCACCGTTCGTCTGAAGGACTACTTCGAGCCGTGCGCCGCACGCTCGCGCTTGCTCGTCGTCCGCTCGGCCGCCGCGTGGTGCGGCCCGTGCGGATGGCACGCGACGCACACGACGCGCCTCCTCGGGGATGCGCGCTTCGCCGATCGGCTGCTCCTCCTCGATCTCCTGATCGCCGACGAGGACAACATGCCGGCGAATCCGCCGGCTGCGATGCGCTGGAGCAAGCGCATCGACGTGCCCGCCGGTGTGCCGGCGAAGGTCGCGATGGATGCGAAATACACGTTCTCCGCCGCGCTCCCCGCGAAGAACGTGCTCCCCGAGTACGTCCTCGTCGACACGCGCACGATGAAGGTGCGCACCGTGATGAACGCTCCGGATCCCGACACCCTCGGCGGTTACCTCGATCTCGAGCTCGCCGCGCTCGACGGCAAGCCGCGCGTCGACATCCCGGAGCGCAAGCTGCACGACGGCCTGCTCACCGATGACCAGTTCGACCTCCTGCAGGACATGAAGCTCCCGGCGGTGCCGCCGCCCGATCCCACGAACGAGTACGCGGACGTCGCTGCGGCCGTGGCGTTCGGCAAGAAGCTCTTCGAGGACACGGGGCTCTCGCCGTCCGGAACCGTCGCGTGCATCACGTGCCACGATCCGACGAAGGCGTTCGGCGACGGCTTGAAACAGGCGAACGGCGTCGCGCTCGGCGATCGCAACTCGCCCCCGATCGCGCTCTCGTCGCACGCGCGCTGGCAGTTCTGGGACGGTCGCGCCGACACGCTCTGGATGCAGGCGCTCGGTCCTTTCGAGAACGCGAAGGAGTTCGCCTCGAGCCGCGCGTTCGTCGTCCATGCGATCGCGAACAGCGCCGATTACACCGCCGATTACGCGACCGTCTTCGGCGCGAAGTACGGCGCGCTTCCCGACCTCACGACCGTGCCTGCGATGGGTAAGCCCGGCGACGCCGCATACGACGCGCTCCCGCAGGCGAAGCGCGACGAGGTCACGCGCGTCTACGTCAATGCCGGCAAGGCGATCGCCGCCTTCGAGCGCACGTTGCGCGTGAAGCCGAACGATCTCGATCGCTACATCGGCGGCGACGCCACCGCCATGCAGGGACGCGTGCGGAGAGGGCTCGAGCAGTTCTTCAAGGTCGGATGCGTGCAGTGCCACTGGGGACCACGCCTCACCGACGACGCCTTCCACGCGATCCGCTTCCCGACCGGACGACAGGACGGCGCTGCGGATCGTGGCCGCGCGGACGTCTTGCTCGGCCTCGCCACCGCCGAGTTCGTCGCATCGTCGAAGTGGAGCGACGCGCCGCAGGCCGCGAAGCCGCTGTCGTTCCCGGGCGTGCCGCCGTCGATGATCGGTGCATTCAAGACACCCACGCTGCGCGGAGTGTCGCAATCCGCTCCATACGGTCACGGCGGCGCATTCGGACAGCTCCTCGACGTCACGAAGCATTACGGACAGCGCGGACAAATGGTGACGCCTGCGAGCGCAGCGGGCATCGTCGAGGAGTGGCTACCGAACTTCGATGCCAACGTTCAGGGTGATCTCCCTGCGCTGCTCGACATCTTGACCGCAGACCGCCTGCCGTAGACGCGATCGCGAGCGACAGATCGGACGAGCACGGTGCCTGCAGGGGAATGCCGCGATGCGTTCAACTGCCAGATGGGTCCTCCTTTCGCTGTCGTCGTTCGTCACGGTCGTAGTCGGGTGTGGCAGTTCGACACTCGATACGGATCAGGCGACTCGCACCAGCGGGACGGTTCCGCCGGGCGCCGAGGGCGCGCCCGACGGCGCCGCGCCGTCGGCGGAACGCGTCGTCCCGCCGGGCGCCGCGATCGATCACATTCTCTCCACCGGGCAGAGCAACGCGGTCGGCTTCAACGCGAAGCCCGCGCTCTCGCTCCAGCCGTCGATGGGCAACCTGATGTTCGATCGCGGCGTGATGACGTCCGCCGAATGCGACTCCGAAGGCTGCAAGCACTACGACAAACCCTCGAAGCTCGTCGGGCTCGTGGAAGGCGACACGTACCTCACCGACAAGGTCGAGACGATGTCGACCGGCATGGCGAACGAGATCACGAGGCTCTCGGGAGGAGCTTCGCGCATCCTCGTCAGCAATCACGGCCGGAGCGGCAACACCTACTGGTGCCTGAGCAAGGTCGGCTGCTCGTTCCTCGACGGTCACGGTTACGTGAAGCCGTTCGACGAGGCGCTGCTGCAGATCGCGGACGCGCAGGCCCTCGCGAAGACCGCCGGCGTGCCGTACAAGGTCCGCGCCGTCACCGCCATCCACGGCGAGTCCGACCACTACGCAGGCCAGTTCCCGCTCGACGGCTCGGACGGCACGAAGGGGTCGATCACGAACTACGCGGACGCGCTCGTCGAGTGGCAGCGCGACTACGAGGATGCGGTCCACACCGCGACCGGCCAGACGGAGTCGGTCCCGCTCTTCATCTCGCAGATGGCGAACTGGAACGACACGCCGCATAGCGAGATCCCGAGCCGACAGCTCGAGGCATCGCTCCGCAGCCCCGGCAAGATCATCGTGGTCGGCCCCACGTATCAGCTTCCGTACACGGACGACTGCATCCACTTCTCGAGTCATGGCGAGCGCCAGCTCGGCGAGTACTTCGCGAGGGCCTACCACCGCGTCATCGTCGAGAAGGGCGCATGGGAGCCGCTGCGTCCGAAGACCGTGGCCGCGGCCGGCAATGTCGTCACGATCAGCTTCCTCGTCCCGAAGCCGCCGCTCGTGCTCGACACGAAGCTCGTCACCGACCCCGGCCAGTTCGGCTTCGAGGTCGTCGACGCCGCCGGCTCGCCGCTCGCGATCGAGAGCGTCGCCGTCGCCGGCGCGGACAGCGTGACGATCACGCTCGCGGCAGGGTGGAGCGCCACGGGAGGTCACGTCCGCTACGCGGCAACCGCTCAGCCCGAGACGTGCCCCGGACCACAGACGGGGCCTCGCGGCAACCTCAGGGATTCCGACGACACGCCCTCGAATTACGGCTATTCGCTGTTCAACTGGTCCGTCAGCTTCGACGCCGCCATCCCCTGATCGAGTGTTATTCTCGGGCTCTCATGCCCGATCGCGCCCTCGGCCCTGGAGACGTCGTCGCGGGTAAGTACCGCGTCGAGCGCGTCCTCGGCGAGGGCGGGATGGGCTACGTCCTCGGCGCGCGCAACATCACGCTCGACGAGCCGGTCGCGATCAAGATCCTGAAGCCCGATGCCGTGGCGTCCGGCGACGCGGTGGCGCGCTTCTTCCGCGAGGCGCGTGCAGCCGTGCGCATGAAGGGCGAGCACGTCGCGAAGGTCCTCGATGTCGGCGCGCTCGACGACGGCACTCCGTACATGCTCATGGAGCTGCTCGAGGGCGCCGACCTGTCGGCCGTGGTCGAGCGCAGCGGTGGGCTGCCGATCGCGACCGCGGTCGATTACGTGCTCCAGACCTGCGAGGCGCTGGCCGAGGCGCATGCGCTCGGGATCGTCCATCGAGACATCAAGCCGTCGAACCTCTTCCTGACCACGGGCGTCGACGGCCTGCCTTCGGTGAAGGTGCTCGACTTCGGGATCTCGAAGGCCACGAACGCCATCGATGCGACACGTCCCGACTTCGGCCTGACCGAGACGCAGACGGTGATGGGCTCGCCCCAGTACATGGCGCCGGAGCAGATGCGCTCGTCGCGACGCGTCGACGGCCGGACCGACATCTGGGGCCTCGGCACGATCCTGCACGAGCTCCTCACGGGCGAGCCTCCATTCGTCGCGAGCTCGATGCCGGAGCTCTTCGCGATGATCCTCCAGGATCCCGCGCCGTCCCTGCGCACGCGCCGGAACGACGTGCCGCCCGAGCTCGACGCCGTCGTCCTGAAGTGCCTCGAGAAGTCTCCGGACGCCCGCCCGGCGACCGTCCTCGAGCTCGCGCGCATGCTCGCGCCGTTCGCGAGCGCGCTCTCCGCGGGTGCGGCCTCGCGCGTCGAACGCGTCGGCAGGAACGTCGCGGATGCGAGCGAGCGGAACATCGCGATGCGGGAGAGCTCGCCGGACTTCGGGCTCGCGACCCCGCAGGCATTGCCGGTTCCGGTCGGCGGCGCCGTGCCTGGCTCCGCCCCCGAGCTCGCGCATGCGCACACGATGCGCATGGCGCCGCCGACCGTGCTCGAGCCGCGTCGCAATCGCACCGCGCTGATCGTCGTGGCGGCGGCGCTCGGGACCCTCGTGATCGGCGGAGGCACCGCGTTCGCGGTGATCACGGCTCGCGAGCGACACGTCGCGAGCGTCATGACGACCGGCGCTGCCGAGGCCGCTTCGACGACGGCGGCGACGAACGAGGCTCCGCCTCCCGCGACGAGCGAGGCACCTCCGGCGCCGGCTCTCGACCCTGCGGCGAGCGCGGCGAGCGCAGCGAGCACGTCCAGCGCGACGACCGCGGGATCCGCCGGAAAACGACCGCCGTTGCGTCCTCTCGGCCGGGGCTCCGCATCGGCGCGGCCCGCGAATTCCGCGGCGCCCGTCGCCGAACCCCCTCGGCCCGCCGCGACCGCGTCCTCACGGTATGATTGACCGCCAATGAGCGAGGTCACGCGGCGGGGTAGGTGGGGACGCGGAGCGTCGTGCGCAGCAGCAGCAGCGATGGTCGCGAGCGTCCTCGCGAGCGCGCCGGCTCGCGCGCAAGGAACGCCGGCATCCGCGGAGCAGATGTTCCAGGACGCACGCGCGCTCGTCCAGAACGGTGACTACGCCGCGGCGTGTCCGCTGCTCGAGCAGAGTCAGAAGCTCGATCCCGCCGTCGGCACGCAGTTCAATCTCGCGGACTGCTACGAGCACGTCGGTCGAACGGCGACCGCGTATGCCGTGTTCAACGACGTCGCGCGGATCGCCCGCGCGGCCGGCAAGTTCGAACGCGAGCGCAGCGCGAAGGAGCGGGCCGCGGCGCTCGAGCCGAAGCTCGCGCGCGTTCATCTCGAGGTGAAGTCGGCCGCGCCCGGGCTCGAGATCCGCATCGACGATGCGCTCGTCGAAAAGCGCTCGTGGACGGAGCCGTTCCCGATCGATCCGGGCGCGCACCGGATCACCGCATCCGCGCCGTCGCACGAGCCCTGGAAGCTCGATCTGAACGCGGAGCCCAAGAGCGTCGCCGAGATCAGCGTGCCCGAGCTCGTCGACACCACGGTCCACGCTCCCGTCGCGCCCGTGGTCGTCGCGCCTCCGCCCGAGAAGCCGAGCAACCAGCGAACGATCGCGCTCGTGACCGGCGGCGTCGGTGCTGCGGGCATCGTCGTCGGCGCGGTCTCGGGGCTCGTCGCGCTCTCGAGCCGATCGACCGGCGAGCGCGAATGTCCGTCGGCGACGTACGCCTTCCGCTGCCCGACGGAAGACGGCACCTCGGCGTGGAACAGCGCCAGCACCGCAGGCACGGTATCGACCGCGGCGTTCATCGCCGGCGGCGTGCTCATCGCCGGCGCTGCCGTGCTCTGGTTCACCGCGCCCTCGTCGCGCACGCGCGTCGGTACTTCGCTCTCGGGCGTTCGCATCGAGGGCAGCTTCTGATGCGGAGGCACGGGGCGATCGTGCTCGCGGCGTGGGCGATGGCAGGCGCGTGGCTCGGCTGCAACGCGCTGCTCGGCATCGAATCCGCGGTCTTCGAGCCGGACGGCGGCACGGGAACGGACAACGAAGGTGGTCCAGGCGACACCGGTCGACCCGACGAAGACGGCTCTTCGCTGCTCGACGGCTCTTCGCTCGACGGAGCCGACGCCGACGTGCCCGACGTGATCGTGCATCCGTGCACCGACACGACGAGCGATCCTTTCAATTGCGGCACATGCGGCCACGACTGTCTCGGCGGTCTCTGCAGCGTGAGCCGCTGCGTGGCGGTCGTCATCGCGAACGAGCCGGGCTCGCCCGCCGGCATCGCTGTCGACTCCACGCACGTGTACTGGACGAACTCTTCCACGGGCGACGTGCGACGTGCACCGATCGCAGGCGGCGCGCCGGAGACGATCTACGACGGCCCGACAGGAACGTTCCTCGGCGAGGGTCTGGTTCGCACGGGCGCGGACGTGTACTTCGCGATCGGCGAGCTCGACGGCGGCGTGTATCGATGCCCTGCGACGGGATGTGGCGGCGCTGGACCCACGGCCGTCATCGCGCCGCTCGAGGCGCCCGGATTCGTAGCGCTCGCCGACGGCGGCGAGCTGCTCGTGTCCGAGAGCACGTCGACCGGCCGCATCGGCCACTGCAAGCTGCCGTGCGCGTCGGGCGCGGATTTCATCGCGGGCCCCGAGAGCTTCCCGAACTACGTCGCGATGCGCGCCGACGCGTTCTACTGGTCGTCGATCGTTCCTGGCCCCGGCAACCTTCGCGCGAAGCTCGGCGACGCGAGCGCGCCGGTCTCGCTCGCGACGTCGCAGTCCGTGCAGCAGATGGAGGTGAACGGCGACGAGGTGCTCTTCGCGGTGCGCGGCTCGGGCCTCAAGGCCGTGCCGCTCGACGGCGGCACCGTGCGTCGCGTGTACGCGCCGATCGTATCGAGCGAGCGATTCGCCATCGACGGCACGAACGTGTACTTCAACGAGGAGGCGACGCTCGGTCGCATCCTGCGGTGCCCGATCGTCGGCTGCAACGACGGCGGCGCGACGATGGCCGCGTCGCAGATCCATCCGCACGCGATCGCGGTCGACAAGAAGAGCGTGTACTGGACGAACACCGGCGACGGCAACGTCGGCACGATCATGCGCGTGGCGAAGTAGCTTCTAGAACCGAAGCGTGAGCTCCGCGCGCGCGCCGCTGAACGCCGGGAACTGCCGGCAGATCCCGCTCACGCAGCGCAAGCCGCCGCGGTTCTGGCCCGCATACAGGCGGATGTTCGACTGGCTCGTGAACCGGTAGAGGATGCCGCCGTTGAAATAGTAGGTCGGCAGCCCGACCTGCGTCGTGTACTCGATGCCCTGCGAGAGGATCCATTTCGGCGCGACCTTCAGCGCGGTCTGGTGCTCGCCCTGTCGCCACGGCTCGCCCTCGAACGTGTCGCGGATGTTCTCGCGCTCCTGCTTCCGATAGCGGTGACGACCCGCGAGCTCGATCGAATACGGCCCCGTGATGTACTTCGTGATCGAGTACTGGAACGACAGCTCGTCGTAGTACGTGGCGCCGGTGCCCTTCACGTCGTGGCGGCCGTTGACGTTGAAGAACGCGATCGACTTGTCGTCGTCGAAGCGCCATTCGGCGCCGACGCTCGCGTCGGTGACGAGGTCCGTCGTGCCGTCCTTGTCGGACGCGGTGCTGCGGCCGAGACGATCGCATTGCCCGGTGGGCTGCTCGGACTTCGAGACGAAGTAGCCGAACGTGCCGTACACGAGCAGCGTCTCGGTGAGGCGATAGTCGAGGCGATCGCGTGCGCCGGTCGCGCACGCGTTGAAGTCGAAGAACATCGTGTCCGCGATGACGGGCTCGGCGGTCGGCGGAGCCGAGTACGCGATGTTGCCGAACGCCGACGCGCGCGAGACGTTCACCGAAGCCGCGAGCGGGTAGAAGTTGCGGTAGCTCTTCATCTCGACGGTGTTCGTGATCGGACCACCGGAGGCGACGAACGAGCCGTACAGCGCGTTGCCGTCGGTGTTCGCCTGGTTGAACGTCTCGGGCTCGCGCTGCTGCACGGCGCCTTCGAGATAGAAGTTTCCGTGGCCCCACAGGTTCGGAACCTCGAGCGTCTGGCTCGCGTTGATCGTCTGTCGTGCGCGGTTTCGCGCCGAGAGCGTGCCGAGGAACGAGGCGCGATCGGCCTCGTTGCAGGTGCCGAACGGCGCATCGAACGCGCTGTCGTTGATCGTGCCGTCCGGGTTGTAGCTGTAAGGAGCGCAGCGCGAGAGGATCACGCCGTTCGTCGAAAGCACGACAGGGAGCCCGCGTCCCGCGGTGATCGACGCGCCGACGATCCGATCATTTCCGAAGAGCGGCTGCGCACCGAGCCTGTCGCCGGCGATCGGACGCGGCAGGAAGAGCGCGCGACCCGAGGGCTCGTCGACGCGCGCGGGGTTCGCGATGCCGCCGATCAGCGTGAGGCCGAAGATGTCCTTGTTGGCGACGATCTTCGCGCCGAGCAGCGTGGTGTCGATGCCGAGCTCGTCGACCTTGCGCATCGACAGCACGAGCCCGCGTCCGAACTGCACGTATGCATCGCCCGCAGTGACCTCGATGCCCTCGGTCTTGTAAGTGAGGAAGACCTTCGCCGGGTAGATCGCGTCGCGGTAGCGCGTGGCGCCGTCCTTCTGTGCGTTCGCCTTGAACTGCGGATCGGCGAAGTCGCGGTCCTCGGGGCGGAGCGCGTACAGCGACGAGTCGAGGCGCACGCCGAGCGTGAGCTTCTTCCAGCCGAGGACGGCGTTCAGCCGATTCAGCCAGGCGAAGTAGCCCTGGTCGTTCTCGTTCTCGCCCTCGCGCGCGTTGAAGCGCTGCGCGACGATGGAGGTCTCGGTGACCTCCAACGACACGGGGCTGTCGTCGACCTTCGGCAGGTCTACGGCGTGGGCGACGCGGGAAAACGAGCTCGCGACGGCGACACCGGCACAAAACAACGCAGCGCTTCGAGCCCTCAGCAAGAGGGCCGAAGTGTTACTGCGGCGCGGCGGTTACGTCGAGGGCCTTTGCGACGTCCTTGGCGAGGAACTCTTCGTCGCCGGGGTTGTACCCCTCGCGGATCGACGCGACCTTGCCCGAGCGGTCGATGAGCACCGAGAGCGGCGCCGACTTCTTCGGGTTGTAGAGCGACGCGATGCGCGAGTCCTCGTCGGTCAGCATCGGAAAATTGAGCTGATTCCGCTTCGCGAACGCGGGGACGTTGGCGACCGTCTCCGGCCCGTCCATCGCGACGGCGAGGATGATGAAGCCCTTGGCCTTGTTCGCCTCGTACATCCTGCGGAGGTGCGGGAACTCGGCGACGCACGGCTCGCACCACGTCGCGCAGAAGTTGAGGAGCACCACCTCTTTGCCGAGGTAGGTCGACAGCTTCACGTTCTTGCCCTCGATGTCGCGCGCGCTGAAGTCGGACGCCGACGCGCCCGTCGAGACGGACGCTCCCGTGGTGGCTCCGCCGCCGCCGGGAGACGTCGCACCCTCTTGGCGTGCGCAACCGAGCACGCTGGTCGTGGTGACCAGCGTGGCAAGCACGATCGCCGCGCGGAGCTTCACTGGAGCGAGCCGCTGTCGATCTTCGCGAGCCAGCCGTCGACGTCCTCGAGGATCTTCGCCTCTTCGGTCGTCGCGCCGACGCCCGAGGAGAGGATCTCCATCGTCTTGGCGTTGACGTTGGCGTTCCAGGGAAGCGCGGCCGCGTCGTAGAACGGACCGAAGTTCTTGTTGGCCGGATCGAGGAGGTGCGTGTACGGCGCCTTGAACTGGCCGACCCACCTGTCGAGATCGGCGGACGTCGCGGCGGTGCCGGGCGTCTTGCCCTCGGCGAGGCTGATGATCCATGCGACCTTGCGGTCCTGGAGCTTCTGGCGGAGCGGAACGATGGTCTTCGTCTCTTCCTGGCAGTACACGCACCAGCTACCCGACGCCTGGATGTGGATGAGCTTGTACTTCGCGCCGCTCGGGTCGAAGAGAGTCGCCATCGAGATGGGCTGGAGGCCCTTCGAGATGTCGCCGTCCGGGTAACCGACGAACTTGTAGTTCACCATCTTGTTACCGGGGCGATCGCCGCTGCGCGGGTTCGTTCCGATGTTGTCCGTCGGGTACGCGACGCCGTCCGGGTTCTTGTCCGGCGCCGCCGCGGCCGCCGTGTCGTCACCGAGGAGGCCCTTGTCCTGATCGCCCCCGGTGCCGTTCCCGCCGGTGGTTCCGGTCGTGTTCGACGAGCACGCGACGAGCGCGAGGACAGCGAGGGCAGAGAGACTGGCGATCTTCATGGGAGTGACCTCGGAGCGAACGAGCGGGGGAGAGCGAGTGGGGATGACGACGTACGCGCGAAGCGAGTCGCGGCGTGGGAGGGTACTTCCACCCGCGCGGCCGTCAAGGGAACCCTAGCTCATTTATGGTCTCTACGCGCCTCCGGGTCCAGTGGGTCCGCACGCCCGTGCGGAGGGACGACTCGGCTAAGGCGACTTCGGGGGGAGATCGCCCCAGCGCACCCGAAAAAGCGAAGGCGGACCACCGCTTGTCACCTCAGGCTCCCAGCGGTAATGGCCTCGCCATGAAGTCCGTCTTCGCTTTCGGCGTGAGCCTCGCGGCCGCCGCGCTGCTCACCGGTCTCGCGCCTGCGTGCTCTTCCACGACCGTCGTGGCTCCCAGCGCCGGAACGGGCAACGCTCCGCAGACGACGTGCGACCCGACGCAGTGTGCGGACAAGAACCAGTGCCTGCAGGGCAACGGTGAGCTGAAGTGCCGTCGTCCCTGCGGGAGCAACGACGATCCGGCGACGAGCTGTCCCGCAGGCGCGACCTGTCTCGCAGGCAACACGCCGTCGACGATTCCGCCGACGTGCCAGAAGGCCGCCGACGACGTATCCGCGGCGACGTGCGGCTCGTTCGCGACCGGCGGTGGACTGCGGCTCAACGCATATACGTGCGGCGACACCGTGCCGAAGCAGTGCGTCGAATCGGCCACGGCCGGCACGTGGTGCTGCAACGACGCGCCCGAAGAGACGTACGCTCAGCCGTTCTGCGTGAAGCTGTTCGGCGCCGTGCAGGCGGGCCCGAAGCAGTGGGGCGCGGCCTGCAACCCGACCGGCGGGCTCGACCAGAATCCCGACTGCGACACCGCGCAGGGCTTTTACTGCCACGGCACGTCGCCCGCGGACGGGGCCGCGTACTGCACGCGTTACCTCTGCACTTCGGACCGCGAGTGCGCGCCGAACTTCTACTGCGGGACGATCAACGTCGGACCGAACGTCACGACGGCGAAGACCACGAAGCACCAGACCACCACGGTGTGTCTGCGCCGCGACTACTGCGCGCCGTGCCTCGCGGATCTCGACTGCCCGACGCTCAACGGCCTCACGCAGCACTGCGTGCCCGACTCGGTCACCGGCCAGGGCCTCTGCGCGCCCGAGTGCCAGACGAGCACGAACTGCAACTTCGAGGCGAAGTGCGTCGACGTGCTCGGGACCGGCACGAAGACCTGCTACCCGCGCGCGGGCGCATGCACCGGCGACGGCTCGCTGTGCTCGCCCTGCCGCAACGACGCCGACTGCGGCGACGACGGCCTCTGCGTGAAGGGCCAGTACACGACGGAGCATGCGTGCGCGAAGAAGTCCGGCGTCGCGTGCACGGACAAGGCGAAGATGTGCCCGACCTCCGCTGCCCCGAAGGCGAAGATCGGATGCACGCAGTCGGACTCCGAAGAGGCGCCCGCAAACTACTGCGTCGGCCTGTACGCTTTCGACGCCGGCGCCGACATCGGCTGCTGGACGCCGGCTCGCTGAGCCGAGATCCGAGAAGTCCGAGAAAAGCGCGAAAGCGCGAAGCTCGAGATCCGAGATTGAAGGAGAACCGCGGAAGCGCGGAACCGGAGCTGGAGGGTTGCCCCTCTATCCCTCGCTGGACCCGCGTCGCCGTTCGCGAAACTCGAAGGGCGCTCCCACC